>VAXM01000122.1 GCA_005883335.1 Actinomycetota bacterium | reverse complement strand
TCGCCTACCAGGTGGTCGGCGAGGGAGACACGGATCTCCTCTTCGTACCGGACTTCGTCTCCAATCTCGTCTACGCGTGGGAGTCGCCGCACTGGCGTGAGTTCTACGAGCGGCTGGCTCGATTGTTCAGGCTGATCCTCTTCGACAAGCGCGGGACGGGGCTCTCCGACCTCGGCGGCCAATTCCCGTCGCTCGAGACGAGAATGGACGACGTGCGTGCCGTGCTGGACGCGACGGGATCGGCGAGCGCCGTCCTGCTCGGCTCGCACGACGGCTGCTCGATGGCGGCGCTCTACGCGGCCACCTATCCGGAACGCACGCGGGCGCTCGTGTTGTTCCACCCGATCGTCCACCATCCCGAAGGTCAGAGCGAGCAACCGCGCATTGAGCTGTCGAAGCTCCGCGACTCCTGGGGCACGCAGGAGTTCAGCGACCAGATCCTGATCGAGAACGCCCCGACGCGGTACGAAGACCCTGCGGAGCGCGAGTGGTTCGCGAACTGGCTCCGGGTCGGTGCGAGCCCGGCAGTTGCCTACGAACTGAACCGCGCCTTCTTCGAGACCGACCTTCGCGACATTCTCCCCGCTGTGCGCGTGCCGGCGCTCGTGCTCTATCGCCCGGGCTACTACGAGGCGTCTGCGCTCGACGTGGCGGATCGGATTCCGGAGGCCGCGCGCCTGCGCGTGTCCGGCACGGAGAGCTGGGGCATCTTCTATTCACCGGAGATCCCGGACGAGATCGAGCGCTTCGTGGCCGGCGAGAGGCCGCCGGAAGTTCCCGACACGGTCCTCGCAACGATGCTCTTCACCGACCTCGTCGGCTCGACCGAGCGGGCCGCGGAGCTCGGCGACCGGAGCTGGCGCGAGCTGCTCCAGCGCCATCACGCGCTCGTACGCCGAGAGCTGACGCGGTACCGCGGCGAGGAGAAGGACACGGCGGGCGACGGATTCTTCGCCACGTTCGACGGCCCGGCTCGTGCGATCCGCTGCGCGCACGCGATCGTCGACGGCGTGCACGAGCTGGGTCTCGAGGTTCGCGCGGGTGTTCACACCGGCGAATGCGAGGTGCACGAGAACAAGGTTGCCGGCCTCGCCGTCGTGATCGGCGCCCGCGTCGCGGCGCTCGCCGGCGGAGGCGAGGTGCTCGTCTCGCAGACGGTGAAGGACCTCGTCGCCGGGGCGGGCGTCGACTTCGACGAGCGCGGCGAGCACGAGCTGAAGGGCGTGCCGGGGTCGTGGCGTCTCTACTCCGTCGCGGATGTGAGCGCCCACGGAGAGCAGGCGCGCAGCTGAAGAGCGTTCCGGGCGACTGGCGTTTGTACGCTGTCGTCCATGCGTGACGCGCTGATCGTCGACGCCGTTCGCTCGCCGATCGGCAAGCGGAACGGCTCGCTCTCGAAGATCCGCGCCGATGACCTCGCAGGCCAGGTGCTGAACCGGCTCGTCTCGCGACTCGACCTCGATCCGGCGGAGATCGAGGACGTGCAGATGGGTTGCGTCTCTCAGGTCGGCGAGCAGGGCTGGAACATCGGCCGGATGGCGCCGCTCGTCGCGGGCTGGCCGGAGTCGGTCTGCGGGACGACGGTCGACCGGCAGTGCGGCTCGTCGATGCAGTGCAACTTCAACGCGGCGGCCGCTGTGTCGTCCGGCCAGCTCGACGTGGTCGTCTCGGCGGGCGTCGAGTCGATGTCGCGGGTGCCGATGGGCTCGAGCGGCGGCGACGTCTCCGAGAAGCTCACCGAGCGCTGGGAGATCGTGCCGCAGGGGATCTCGGCAGAGCTGATCGCCGAGCGCTGGGGCTTATCGCGGGAGGAGCTGGACGCGTTCTCGTACGAGTCGCATCGGCGTGCGCTGGCGGCCATCGACGAGGGGCGGTTCGACAACGAGGTCGTGTCGATCGAGGTGTTCAACCCCCGTGTCGGGATGCTCTTCGAGGTGGACGAGACGCCGCGGGCCGACACCTCGCTCGAGGCGCTGGCGGAGCTGAACCCTGCCTTCGTGGAAGACGGAGTGGTCACGGCAGGGAACTCGAGCCAGATCTGCGACGGGGCGGCGGCGGTCTTGATCGCGAGCGAGGCAGCGTGCTCGCGGCTCGGCCTGCAGCCACGCGCGCGGTTCGTCTCGTTCGGGCTTGCGGGCGTCGATCCGCACCTGATGCTGCACGGGAACCCGCAGGCGTGCGAACGCGCGCTCGCGCGGGCCGGGCTCGGCTGGGACGACATCGCCGTCGTCGAGGTCAACGAGGCATTCGCATCGGTCGCGCTGCAGTTCATGCGCGACTCCGGGCTCGAGGAGCGCGTCGGCGACGTCAACCCGAACGGCGGCGGGATCTCGCTCGGCCACCCGCTCGGCGCGACCGGAGCGCGCATCACCGCGACGCTGCTGAACGAGCTCGAGCGCCGCGACGGGCGCTACGGGCTCGCCACGATGTGCATCGGCTTCGGCCAGGCGCTCGCGGCCGTGATCGAGCGCGTCTAGGATCGCGCGCCGTGGAGATCTCTCGGGTCGGAGTCGTCGGGCTCGGCACCATGGGCGCCGGGATCGCGCAGGTCTGCCTGCAGGCCGGGCTCGAGGTGATCGGCCGCGAGGTCGAGCCGGAGCTCGGCGAGGCCGCGCGGGGGCGGATCGACCACTACCTCTCCCGCGGCGTCGAGAAGGGCCGGCTCAGCGCCGAGGAGAAGGACGCTGCCCTGGCGCGCCTTTGCCTCATCACCGACCTGGCGGAGCTCTCCCCGTGCCAGCTGGTGATCGAGGCGGTCTTCGAGGACCTCGGCGTCAAACGCGAGACCTTCGCCGAGCTCGACCGGATCGTCGGCCCTGACGCAGTCCTGGCGACGAACACGTCCGCGCTGTCCGTCACGCAGATCGCCGACGCCACCGAGCGACCGGAGCGCGTGGTCGGCCTCCACTTCTTCAACCCTGCGCCTGTCTTGCCGCTGGTCGAGGTAATCCGGACGACGCACACGAGCGACGAGGTGTTCGACGCCGCCTACGCCTTCGCGCAGCGGATCGGCAAGGAGCCCGTCGCCTGCAACGACACGCCAGGCTTCATCGTCAACCGGATCCTGATCCCGCTTCTGAACGACTGCGTGCGCGTCCTCGACGAGGCGCGGGTGGCCCCGGACGACGTCGACCGCGCGATGCGGTTCGGGGCCAACTGGCCGATCGGGCCGTGCGCGCTGATCGACCTGATCGGGATCGACGTCCACGTTCACGCCTCAGAGGCGCTTCACCGCGCGCTCGGCGAGGACCGGATGGCGCCGCCCGAGCGCCTGCTCGAGATGCAGGAGGCCGGCCACCTCGGCCGCAAGACCGGCCAGGGCTTCTACGACTACTAGGCGAGCCTCGCCCAGACGTTCTCGACCAGCGCCGCAACGGCGGGCAGCCCGAGCGCGCTCGCGAAGTCGAGCGTCCCGGCCGCGAAGACCTGCGCGCCCGCGGCGGTGCGGTAGTACGTCATCTCGGCGGAGCGCCTGCCGATCGCCCGCTGGATCCGCGCGAGCACGACGGTCCCCGGCGGCGATTGCCGCGTCGTCGCGTCGATCTCCGTGCCGAACCGGCCGAAAGTCGACCCGTCGGCGAACCCGGTGCCCGCGAAGACCCACGGCTCGGCGCCCGCCCCCTGGACGACGTAGGCCTTGCCGCCGCCACGCCGGGTCGCCGTGACCTGCACGCCCACCAGCGCAGCTTCGGGCTTGCCGAGCTGCCGCCAGGGCCGGACGCGGCGGAGCGTCGAGCCCTTTCGTTCCGCGCGCCAGTGGAAGTTCGCCGCCGAGAGGAACATGAGCCGCCCGCCGAGGTCGCGGAAGCGCCGGACGACGCCGTAGGCGTGCCGGCCGGCGTACTCCTCGCTGCCCGGGAAGACGACGAGGTCGTACAAACGCCGCAGCGCGTCGCCGCTCGAGACCGCCGCGAGGTCGTCGTCCGAGAGGTAGTCGACCTGCTTGCCCGTCCGGTTCAGCCACGCGATCACCGCGCCGCTGCCGCTGCGGAAGCGGTCCGGCAGCCCGGAGTCGAGGTACGCGCGCCGCAGGTCGACCGCCTGCAGCGAGTTGTCGGCGTTCCACGAGTCGCCCCAGCCGTCGCCGTTCGCGTCCCTGAGATTGTCGGCCTGCCAGGTGTTGGTCGGCAAGACCACACCGACGCGGTGTTCGCTCGGCCTCCGCGCCAGCAGCACCACAGGCGCGTAGCCGACGCGCCGGTCGGAGGTCGTGACCCGCAGGAAGTAGAGCCCGCTCGGCCACGACTCCGAGGGCCCGAAGTCGACGACGTGCGGAGCCGCGCGGTGACCGCGCCAGTCCAGCGTCACCGCGGGAGTCATCGCCGACGCACCGGTCTTCGCGTCGAGCTCGCCGGGCGATCCGGAGCCGCGATAGCCGAAGAACTGGACCCGCACCGACCGCGCGTCGGTCGCGATCGAGGCCGAGGCCTGTCCGCCCACCGGATAGCCACGCTGCTGGAAGGCAACGTCGACGCCCAGGATCCGGACGACCAGCCCGCTCGTCGGCAGTCCGGGACGCGGACGCTCGAACCCGTACACGCGCGAGCCGCTCTTGCCCTTGACCACGAAGCGAAGGAGATAGGTGCGGTCGGGCGTGGCGCGCTTCGGCTTCCAGGTCAGCGCCCGCGGCCCGGGGGCGAGGCTCCGGCGGACGCGCCAGACGACCGTCGGCGGGCGACCGAACGACGAGGTCGCAACGACCTGCAGCTCGACGGAAGCAGCGCGATCGAGGTGGAAGCGGACGAGCGCCCGGTCGCGGAGGCCGTCGCCGTTCGGGCTGACCGTCGCCAGCTGCCGCGTGTCGCCCAGGAACGGGTGCCCGCCGTTCGAGATGCTGAGGCCGAGCAGGCGCGGCGGGCCAACTGCCGCGGGCGCGGAACCGGCGACGAGGGCGCCGATCAGAAGCGGAAGTAGGGCGAGAGCCCTTCGCACGGTTCTGATTGTCGCTGCGTTTACGGATTCCTTACAAGCCGTTTATCGCCAACTCACCGGGTTCGTCGATACTCCCCTGCAGATGAGGCGGTTCTTGCTCTTCCTCGGTCTCGTGGCCGCGCTGGCGGTGCCTGCGGTTGTCACCGCCGCTGCCCGCACCGACGGCACGCTCTCCGTCAAGCGAGGGCGGGCGACGATCGGGATCAGGCTCGCCCGCGGCACCGTGATCGGGCGCGTCGCGAGCGGCCAGGTCAAGATCAAGGATCCCAGCCCGTACGATGGGCAACCGCCCGAGCTTCGCAATTGCCGTCGCCGGCGTCATCCCAGCCCGAACACCACGCTCTGCATCGGGCAGAGGCTGAGCTTCCGCGCGCTCGACGGGCGCTTCGTCATCAACCTGAAGGGCACCGGGATCTTCCTCTCTGCGGTCGGCCGCGGCACGGTCACCATCGCGGGCGCCGCCGACCCGAGCTACCCCAACGGGCTCATGTCGATCGACAACGGGCCCTACCAGGCGATCCCGGACTTCGAGATGACGTTCCCGCTCGGGGCCGCGGGCCCCTAACGGCGCCGGTGTCTCTGGCACCATGAGGGCATGGCGACTCGGGTTCAAACCGTGTTGGTGGTCGAGGACGAGAGCTCGATCGCCTCGTTCGTCGCGCTCTACCTGAAGAACGCGGGCTATCGGGTGCAGACGGCCGGGACGGGTCAGGACGCCCTGGACGCTCTCAGCCGCGAACGGCCCGACCTGATCGTGCTCGACCTGATGCTGCCGGACATCGACGGGATCGAGGTCTGCCGGCGCGTCCGCCGCGGATCGGACATCCCGATCCTGATGCTGACGGCGCGCGACGAGGACGTGGACAAGATCATCGGCCTCGAGGTCGGAGCCGACGACTACTTGACGAAGCCGTTCAACCCGCGCGAGCTCGTCGCGCGCGTGAAGTCGATCCTGCGTCGCGCAGTCCCCGAGCGCCGCGAGCCGCAGGAGCGACAGCTCAAGCACGGCCTACTCCAGATCGACGCGGGGAGGCGCGAGGTGCACGTGGACGGCAAGGAGGTCCAGCTCGCGCCGAAGGAGTTCGATCTCCTCTGGGAGCTGCTCGACCACCGCGGCCTCGTGCTCACGCGCGACCAGCTGCTCGAGCGGGTCTGGGGCTACACCTTCGCGGGCGACACGCGGACCGTCGACGTGCACGTGCGGCAGCTCCGGCGCAAGCTCGGCG
>VAXM01000023.1 GCA_005883335.1 Actinomycetota bacterium | reverse complement strand
GCTCATTCGGCGCGATCGGGCCGGAGCCCATGTCGTGGCCGATCGCAGTCTGGGCGCCGTGCGAGACGATGAACTCGTCCGCGAAGACGCCGTGCTCGGTGAAAACCTGCTCGACCGCGAGCTTGAGGCGCTCGCAGGTCAGCGGCTCGCCGTCGACGACCAGGCCGCCGTTCTGCGGCTCCGCCGCGCGCAGGAGCTCGCGTGCGGCTTCCATCGCGCCTTCGGCGGCGCGCTGGGCCCGGCGGATCCCCGCCAGCTCCGCCTCGTTCTTGACGCGGCGGCGGCCGATGAACAGCTCGCGGTCGGCCTTGACCTCGATTCCGTTGGCCCGAAGGTGGTCGGCGACTTCCAGGGGGAACGTCGAGGGCACCGAAGCGCGTTCGAGCCCGAACCGCCTCGCGGCGCGCAGGATCACCTCGAGCTCGATCTCGTCGCGGCTCAGTCCCTGCGCGTAGAGCTCGTCGAGCCCGAACTCCTCCAGCGGCAGCACCTCGAGGTGCGGCGCGACCTCGTTGATCCGCCCCAGCTCGAACGAGCTCGCGACGACGCTGCCCTTGCCGTCGCGCTCCGCGTAGAGAAACGGATCCGGGACGGCGATCGGCACCTCGTGCCGCATCTCGGGCGAGCGGAGCGAGTCTGCATAGACGAGGATCTCTGACACGGCGGGCAGGATCGTACATCTAGTATCGACTGACGTGGAAGGCGTGCTCGAACGGGCCAGGGCTTTGATCGCCGGCTACGACGAGGAGCTCGAGCGCGACGTGCCCGAGGGCACGGAGATCTTCGACGCCCACGTCCACCTCGGGAACGACATCGACGGCTTCAACGGGGTCTACGACGAGCTCGAGCGGATCAACGACCGCTACGGGATCCGGCGCTGCTTCATGTTCTGCATGGACGAGCCTGACCGGCACCCTGCCTTCCGGGCGGCGAACGACCGCACGCTCGAGCACGCGCGGCGCTCCGGTGGACGGCTGATTCCGTTCGTGCGCCTCGACCTCGCGGAGGAGCCGATCGAGGAGGCGACGCGCTGCCTCGACGCGGGTGCGCGCGGGATCAAGCTGCACCCGCGGGCCCAGCGGTTCCTCTTGAACGACGAGCGGCTGGCCCCGGTGTTCGAGCTCGCGGCGGAGCGGCGCGTCCCAATCCTGATCCACGGGGGCCGCGGGCTGCCGCCGATCGCGGACAACCTCGATCGCCTCGTGGAGGCGTATCCCGAAGCGCAGCTGATCATCGCGCACGCGGGGATCGCCGACCTCGCCGAGCTCGCGGGCTACTTCGGCGGCAAGGCGGGCGTCTTCTTCGACACCTCGGTCTGGAGCCCGATCGACCTGCTCAGCCTGCTGCACCTGGTCTCGCCCGAGCAGGTCGTCTACGCCTCGGACTACCCCTACGGGCAGCAGCCGAGCTCGCTGCTGATCGCGATCCGGACGGCGAAGCTCGCGGGCTTCTCCGACGAGCAGCTGCAGGCGATGCTCTGGGGGAACGCAAGCCGGATCGCGGCCGGCGAGGCGCCGCTCGAGCCGACACCGCCGCGCGGGGGCGGGACGTTCTCGCAGCCGATGGCGCTCGCGCGGATCCACCAGTACCTGTCGATGGCGACGCCGCTGCTCTGGACGCGGCAGGCCGACACGATCGGGGTTCTCGGGTTGGCGCTGAACGCGTGCGCCGACCGGGACGGCCACGCCGAGGAGCGCGAGCGCATCCGCGACCTGCTGCTGGCCGCGCGTGAGCTCTGGCGCTCGCTTCCGGAGCTCGAGGACGAAGCCGAGCAGCGGATCGTCAGCCGGACGACGTTTCGGCTGGTGCACCTGGCGGACATCCTGGCGGTGACTTCTGGTGCTTGAGCTTGTCGTAAACGGTGGCCGCTACGAGGTCGAGGCGCCGATCGGCCAGACCCTGGCCGAGACGCTGCGCGGCCCGCTCGGCCTGACCGGCACGAAGATCGCCTGCGGCGAGGGCCACTGCGGCGCGTGCACCGTTCAGCTCGACGGCGTCCCGGTTTTGTCGTGCATCACTCTCGTGCACACCGTCGGCGAGCGCGAGGTGACGACGATCGAAGGGCTCCGCGACCACCCGCTGGTCGATGCGTTCGTACGCGCCGACGCGTTGCAGTGCGGCTTCTGCACCCCGGGACAGATCGTCTCGGCAGCGGCGCTCGTCGAGGCCGACCCCGAGCCGACGCCCGAGCGCATCCGGCACGCCATGGCGGGCAACCTGTGCCGCTGCGGCACGTACCCGAGGATCGAGGAGGCTCTGCTCACGTGGCGAGACTGATCCGCACCGAGAAAGAAGTCGAGGGCCGCTACACCGAGCAGTGGGTGGTCGTCGAGGAGGACGCGGCGATCGACCAGTGGCCCGCGGGCCCGCGCGAGACGGTCGGCCGGCCGGTGCCGCGAGTCGACGGCTACGAGCGCGCGCGGGGCCAGGCCCTATTCACCGCCGACGTCGCGCTGCCGGGGATGCTCCACGCCGCCGTGCTGCGCAGTCCTTACGCGCGCGCGCGCGTGAGGCGGCTGGACCTGAGCCGGGCGCGGGAGGCCGACTGGGTGCTCGGCGCGATCGGGCCCGACGACTGCGACGCCTTGACGCTCGAGCCGGGCTTCCACGGCGAGCCGGTCGCGGCGGTCGCGGTGGACAGCCCAGGGCGGGCACGGGAGGCGCTCGAGCTGATCGACGTCGACTGGGAGGAGCTCGAGCCGCTGCTCGATCCCGAGGAGGCCGTGCGCCGGAACGAGCTGCACGAGGAACCGCGCCGCTACGAGCGCGGCGACGCCGACGCCGCCTTCGCCGACGCGGACGTGGTCGTCGAGGCCGAGTACCGGACGCAGACCGTCCTCCACAACCCGCTCGAGACCCACCAGTCGGTCTGCCGCTGGGAGGGCGACACGCTCGAGGTCTACATCTCGACGCAGTTCATCTGGGGCGTCCGCGACGACATCGCCGAGTCGCTCGACCTGCCGCCCGACCGGATCCGCGTGATCTGCAACTTCATGGGCGGCGGCTTCGGCGCGAAGAATGGCGCGCACGCTCAGACGTTCATCGCGATCGCGCTCGCCTCCCAGACGGGACGGCCCGTGCGGTGCGCACTCTCGCGGCGCGAGGAGAACCTCGCGACCGGCAACCGCAACTCGACGATCCAGCGGCTGCGCGCCGGCGCCCGGTCGGACGGGACCCTGGTCGCGCTGGAGGGCGAGTTCGTGAACGCGGTCGGCTGGAAGGGCTGGTCGGGGCCGACCTACGGGCCGATGGAGATGCTCTACGCGTGCGAGAACGTGCGGACGCTGACCTACGGCGCGAAGCTGAACCTGCCGCCGAACGCGGCCTTCCGGGCGCCGGGGTTCGTCGAGGGCACGTTCGGGCTCGAGTGCCTGCTGGACGAGCTCGCCGGACGGCTGGAGCTCGACCCGCTGGAGCTGCGGGCCCGGAATCACGCCGACCGCGATCTGGCCGACGACCGGCCGTACTCGTCCAAGAATCTGCTCGAGTGCTACCGGCGCGCGGAGCCGCATTGGGCGCGGCGCGATGCGGTGCGAGCGCGGTCGGAGGGGCCGTGGCGCCGCGGCGTGGGGCTCGCGAGCCAGATCTGGTACGGCGGCGGCGGGCCGCCCTCGTATGCGTGGGTGCGGATCGGCTCGGACGGCCGTGCCACGGTGATCACGGCGATGCAGGACATCGGTACCGGCACGCGGACTGCGATGGCGCAGATCGCAGCGGAGGAGCTGGGGCTGCCTCTGGATCGGGTGCGGGTGTCGCTCGGCGACTCGTCGCGCGGGCCCTACGCATCGATCTCGGCCGGCTCGTCGACAACGCCGTCGATGGGGCCGGCGGTGCGCGCGGCGGCGGCGGACGCGGCCCGGCAGGTCATCGAGATCGCAGCGCAGCGCTACCACCTCGAGGAGCGCCTGCTCACGATGCAGGGGGGGAAGGTCGTCTCCTCCGACGGCGGCTCGTGGCCTCTGGAAGAGGTGACCGGGCTGCTCGAGGACGCCCAGATCCTTGGCAAGGGCGCACGCGGGCCCAACCCGACCGGGATGCGTGTCCTGACGTTCGGGATCCAGGTTGCAGACGTCGCGGTCGACGTCGAGACCGGCGAGGTGCGCGTCGAGCGGATCGCGGCGATCCACGACGTGGGCCGGGTGATCAACCCGCTGGGTGCGCAGAGCCAGGTCGAGGGCGGGATCATCCAGGGCGTCGGTCACACGCTGTCGGAGGAGCGGCTCGTCGATCCGGCGAGCGGCATCGTGCTGACGCAGTCGCTCGATGCGTACAAGCTGCCGACGATCGCCGACGTGCCGGAGATCGTGGTCGAGCTGCTCGACATTCCTGACGAACACCTGACGAACCTCGGCTCGAAGGGTCTCGGCGAGCCGCCGATCGTGCCGACCGCGGCGGCGATCGTGAACGCGATCAGGGACGCGACGGGCGCGGACGTGCGTTCGCTGCCGGTGTCCCGCGACGAGATGCTCCGGGCTCTTCGCGAGGCCCGGGAGCGCGAACGTGCAGCTGCTCCGGCCTGAGTCCGTCGAGGCCGCGGCTGCGGCTTTGGGCAACGGCTCGGTGGCTCTGGCCGGGGGTACCGACCTCGTTCCGATGCTGCGCGACCGGCTGGTCTCGGCGGAGACGCTCGTGGAGTTGAAGGAGGTCGTGCCCCGAGGCGTTGAGGGGACGCGAATCGGCGCGGGGACGACGCTCGCCGAGCTCGAGGTCGATCCCGAGATCCCCGCTGCGCTCCGCGAGGCCTGTGCGCTGGCCGCGTCGCCGCAGCTGCGCTCGATGGGAACGATCGGCGGCAACCTGCTGCAGGCAACGCGCTGCTGGTACTGGCGGCTCGACTTCCCGTGCTTCCTGCACGGCGGCTCGCGCTGCCACGCGCGCGAAGGGGCGCACCGCGAGCACGCGATCTTCGGCAACGAGCGCTGCGCGTCGGCGCACCCGTCGGATCCGGCGGCGGCGCTGCTCGCTCTGGGCGCGCGGGTCAGGACTTCGCGGCGCGAGCTCGGGCTGGAGGAGCTGTACCGGCTGCCCACGGAGGACGACCGCAACGTGACGGCCTTGGAGCCGGGTGAGCTGATCCTCGAGCTGGACGTGCCGCGGCCGGAGGCGAGCGTCTACCTCAAGGCGATGGACCGCGCACGGTGGGCGTTCCCGCTGGTCGGCGTGGCCGCAGCTCGGTTCGCGGACGGGGTTCGCCTTGCGCTCGCTGGCGTAGCGCCGATCCCGTGGCGGCTCGACTCGGAGACCGATCTCGACCGCGCCACGCCGCTCCCCGGCACGGCCTACAAGGTCGAGCTCGCCCGACCCCTGATCCGCCGCGCGTTGCATTCGGTCACATAGCGGTCACACTTCCGCGCGGGTGTCTGACACCGGGGCTTGGGCGATCGTGCTGGCGGCCGGGGCATCGACTCGTTTCGGCTCGCCGAAGCAGCGCGTGCTGCTCGAGCCGGTGCTCGGGCGCGTGCGACGGAGCTCCGTGGACGGCGTCGTCGTCGTGCTCGGCGCTCACGCGCTCGAGGTCTCCGCGCCGTTCGTCCACTGTCCCGACTGGGAGCGCGGTCCCGGCGCGTCCCTGCGCTGCGGTCTCCAAGCGCTGCCCGAACAGGCCGAGGCCGCCGTCGTCGTCCTCGGCGACGGCCCGAATCTCAACCCGGAGGCGATCGACCGGGTCATCGCCACCTGGCGCGAAGACAAAGCCGAAGTGGTCGCCGCAACCTATGCCGGCGTACGCCTCCATCCCGTCCTGCTCACCCGAAGCGCCTGGAAGCGGGTCCCAGACGAAGGCGCCCGCACCCTCGACGCCGTCCTCGTCTCCTGCGACGATCTAGGACCTCCAGGAGACGTTGATTTCGCCGATGAAGTCTGAGCCGTGGAGCTAGCCAAATCACTCGAAACCCTTCCCGCCGAGCGAAGCTCGGCGCTGGCCGCGCTGCGCCTCCAGCGCAAGCTGACCGTCGAGGAGGCCGCGAAGCGCGCGGCGCTCTGGCCCGATCAGGTCGAGTGGCTGGAGGAGGGCCGCCTCTACCGCTTTCCCAGCAGCGAGGCGGCGGTGCTCGCGCTTCTACGCTACTCGACAGCCCTCGGCATCGACCAGCGCGAGGCGAAACGCCTTTCCGGCCTGCCGGCCGGGCCGGCACCGCTGAAGCCGTTCGGCCGCTGGCTCGCGATCGGCGTGTCCGTGCTGCTCGTCGCTGCTCTGGCTGCGGCGCTCGCGTTCACGGCGGGCCGCTCCGGCGCGAAGAGCAACGGCGCCGCGCAGCTACTGCCGCCGTGGCGCTTCACGGTCGCCGTCCTCAACGGCGGCGGAGACATCAATTTCACCAGGCAGCTGGCGAGCAGGATCGGCGCGTTCGGCTATCGGATCGAGCGGGTCGGGAAGGCCGGCCGCTTCGGCTACCGCCAGACGGTCGTCTACTTCGAGCCCGGCGGCGACGCATTCGCCAAGCGGCTCGCGGACCAGCTCGGCTGCGGGACGACGGCCCCGCTTCCGGGCGGCAAGAACCCCCGGCGACTCGTCGTGATCGCCGGACCGCCGAGCGCGACCTGCAGTAACTAAAGCGGCGTCCGCAGGGCCGCGAGTTTCGCCTTCAGGTCCGGCGTCATCTCCTCGACGGCCGCCTGCCTGACGAACCGGCGCAGCTCAGCCTCGAAGCGGTAGCGCTTCCGGCAGTAGCTGCACTCGTCCAGGTGCTTCTCGGCCTCTGCCCGCTCGGCGTCGCTGAGCTCACGGTCGAGGTAGGGCTGAAGCACTTCCTCGCACTTGGCGCACGGATCCGCCTCGAAGCTCAGGGCCATCAGACGTTGCTCCCGACAGTTCGATCTGCTAGCTCCCTCTTCAGGATACGCCGACCGCGGTGCAAGCGGGACATCACGGTCCCGATCGGGATGTCGAGGATCTGCGCCGCATCGGCATAGCTGAAGTCGCCGATGTCGACGAGCACCAGCACGTCGCGGAAGTCGTGCGGCACCTCCGAGAGCGCCGCGACGGCGTCGTCCTGGGAAAGGCGTCGGTCGACTCGCTCCTCGTCCGTCTCGCCCGCTTCCTCGAGCTTGTTGTAGAGGAAGTAGTCGCCCTCTTCCAGCGGCTGCATGTCGGGCGAGCGCTGGACGCGACGGCCGCGGTCGATGTTCAGGTTCGTGAGGATGCGGAGCAGCCACGCGCGCAGGTTGGTCCCCGGCTGGTAGGAGCGCCAGGAACGAAATGCGCGCGCATAGGTCTCCTGCATCAAGTCTTCCGCCTCTTCCCGGGTGGACACGAGTCGCCTGGCGACCCGATAGACCTGGTCGGCGAGTGCGAGCGCCTCCTCCTCGAAGCGGACGCGGTCGCGGGCCTCCTCGGCCAGCTTCCTGGGCTCCGCTTCGGGTGTGGTCTCGCTCACCGCGGCCACCCTAGCAATTGCCGATTTCTCCTATAAACGCCGGTCGGCGGCCGCTCATTCCCGGTTAGCGCCTGCCTCGAATGGGTAGGCGTCGCGCCATGGAAGGCTACGAAGTCATCACGAGCGACGACCGCAAGGCCGGCCGCGTCACCGAGGTCAAGGCCGACAACCTGATCATCGAGCACGGGCTGCTGCTCAAGAAGCGACACGCCGTCCCCAAGGTCCTCGCCCACGCCGACGAGGCGGAGAAGGTCGTCCGGCTCTCGGTCTCGAGTGAGCTCGTCGAGAATTCGCCGAAGGTCGACAACGGCCATGTCGACCAGCAGGCCGTCGCGCGGCACTACGGCCTCGCCGCAGGCGAGCCGGCGCCCGAGACGAAGGGCTACGGCGAGCTGACGCCTGAGGATCCGGCCTGGAGCGCCGAGCAGCAGGAGCTACGGTCCGGCGTCGAGCCCGCGCCGGCGCGGCGGGCGCGGATTCGGGAAGGCGAGAGCGAGGCCGGCCCGCACGGGCGGCAGATCATCCCCGCCGATCCCCACGAGGGGCCTTAACGGCCGCACCGGCAAAGCCGGCACGGCCTCTCATGGTCGGCGTCGCAAGCGAGCGCCTTAGACGGGCCTGAACCCAGCTTTGGCGAGGCGCTCGACGATCGCCTCGCGGTTAGTGCGCTCGTTGTCCCACTCCAGGTGAACCTGGCCCATCAGGTTCGCTGTTGCCTGCTCGAGGCCCTCATGCCCCTGAAGGGCGCCGGCGAGTCGCCCGACACAGTCGGCGCAGCGGATGCCGCTCACCTGGATCGTCTCGGACTGCGTCACGACGGCGATCGTACCGTTCGCTCCGCGACGTCCGCGCAGACCGCCTCGAGGCTCTCGGCGCGGGCGATCTCGAGCTGCCGGTCGCCCTCGCAGCGACGCGGGTCGAGAACGCGCAACTGCTCGACGCTTCCCAGCTCGCGGACGGCCGGCTCGATCAGCGCGAGGAGCTCGTAGGCGAGGTCCGGCACGGGCACGACGCGGTCGCCGTCCGGATGGATCAGCTCGGCACGGGGCCCGAAGCGCAGGGCGGCCCAGCGGTTCTGCGCATAGTCGCCCCGCTGCGCCGGCTTCGGCGGCGGGCCCTCGACGATCGTCTTGGAGAGCGCCTGCAGCAGCCCGACGAACGCGCCGGTCAGCTCAACCGAGGTCGGCTGGTCGGGAACGCGTATCTCGAGCGTCCCGAAGCGCGGGTGCGGTCGGACATCCCACCAGAAGCGGGTATAGCCGTCGGCCAGTCCAAGCTCGACGAACCGCTCGACGAACGCCTCCCACTCCGCGTAGGAAGCGAAGTACGGCGGGGCTGCCGCACGCGGGAGCTCCGCGAGCACTGCGGCACGACTCGAGGCCAGGCCCGTCTCCTCGCCGCCGAGAAACGGCGAGTTGGCCGAGAGCGCGAGAAAGAGCGGCAGCCAGGCGAGCACGCCTTCGAGCGCCTGCATGCACTCGTCCGGCCCCGGCATGCCGACGTGGACGTGCAGCCCGCAGACGGCCTGACGCCGGGCGGAGATGCCCGCGTATTCGACGAACTCCCGGTACCGCGGGTCGGGCGCGATCTGCTGCGCCGTCGGCAGGCTGAACGCGTGCGTCCCGGCGGCCGCGATCCTCTGGCCCTGCTCTCGCGCCCCTTGGGCCGCGCATTCACGCAGCTCGACGAGCGCCGTCAGTGCGTCGCGCGGCGACTCGCAGATCTCCGTCGCGAGCTCGATCATCGAGGCGAGCAGCTCCATCTTCATGACGCCCGGCAGCGCGCGCCCCTCCGCCCAGGCGACGAGCCCCTCGACGCCCGGCGTGAGGGCCAGCGTCTCGGCGTCGAGGATCATCACCTCCTCCTCGACCCCGAGCGACCAGGGCGAGCTCTGGCCGAAGGCCTGCTCGATCACGACCTAGGAGCCTATGGATTCCAGGAGCCTCTGAAGAACCTCACCACGTAGACGAGCAGGACGGCGCCCCCAATACCGAGGGTGCCGTAGAGGAGTATGGCCAGGAGCATGTCCACGCCGCTCGAGCCGGTCCCGATGTGGAACGGCGGCGCGTTGAGCACTCCGCTCCGGCCGGGCGTCCCTTTCGGTCTCTGCTTCGTAGCCGGCTGCGGCTGCGACGGGACGCCCCGGTTCGCACTCGGCGGAGATACGAAAAGGCCAGCGCCCGGGATACTTGTCTGCGCCACCGGAGCAGCGCAGCGGAAGGCCGGCGGCGAGCCAGGCCGGCGGACGCGACTGCCCGGCGGGACGACCTGGATCGAGATCCTGCCCACGTGGTGCCGCGTCTTGCCGCGCTTGGCGACGACGACGATCTCGTACGTGCCCGGCGTCAGCGTGTGGCGGCCGAAGCGGCCGTTCAGCCGAACCCTGTTTAGCCCTCGGCGCCCGCGCACGGACTTCTTGCCCGCAACGCCGCAGCTCGGGCTGGGGCCGCGCACGATGAAGACCACGCTCGCCGGAGCGGTGAGCCGGAAGGTGACGGTCGTGCCGCGGCGCCCTCTCGGGCCTCGCGTCGAGAAGCGGCGGCGCGAGGCGCGGACGCTGCCCATGGCTGCCGACGAGCTGCTGCTGCCTGTCGCCGACCCCGACGAGCCGGCGCTCTGCCCGGTGCTTCCACCCGAGCCCTGGTGTCCCGGGGTCCCAGGGAGTTGGGGCAGCAGCGGCGCGGGTGGCGCGGGCGGGAGGGGCGGAGGCGGGAGCAAGGGAGGCGGAGGCAACGGGGGCGGCGGCGGTAGCGGCGGAGGTGGAGGCAGCGGCGGGGGCGGAGGGAGCGGCGGAGGCGGGGGCACCGTCGGCAGCGTGACCGTCGGCAACGTGACCGTCGGCAGCGTCACGGTAGGCAGGAGCGATCCCCAGGCAGCACCGCCGAGCGTCACCGCGGAGGCGAACCCGGCGAGGCCGCAGAGAATCAGCAGGCCGAAAACGCGTGGTCGTCGAGGCAACGCCGCACCTCCTGCCTGGAAAACGGGCGAAGCCGCGTCCGGGATACGCGTGTAACGGCGCCGCCGCGACAGAAACTACGCAGTCGTGACCTTCTCGCTCACGAGCCTCGCAGTCGTCGCCGCGGCGGGGTTCGCCGCGCCGCTCCTGATCGAGCTCGTGCCGGGAGCCCGATTCCCCAACGTGGTCGCCGAGATCGGCCTCGGGATCCTGGTCGGTCCGTCCGTGCTGGGATGGGCGCACGCCGACGAGCCGGTGCAGGTGCTGGCGCTGATCGGCCTTTCGTTCCTCCTCCTGATCGCGGGGCTCGAAGTCGACTACGAGCGGCTCCGCGGCCGGCTGCTCCGCGTGACCGGGCTCGGGTTTGCAGTCTCAGTGGCGCTCGGGCTCGCGGCGGGAGTTGCGTTGCACGAGGCGGGGCTCGTCCGCTCGCCGCTTCTGATCGCAATCATGTTCTCGGCTACCGGCCTCGGGATCGTGATCGCGGTGCTCAAGGACTCGGGCCGGGTGGAGACGCCGTTCGGACAACTCGTGATCGCCAGCTCGTCCATTGCAGAGGTCGGCACGATCGTGCTGCTGACCCTCTTCTTCTCGGGTGAGTCGAGCAGCCTCGGGGCGAAGCTCGTCCTGTTCGGGCTCTTCGGCCTCCTCTGTGTCGCGGTTGTCGTCGCCGTACTGCAGTTCGAGCGGTCGATGAGCGTGACCCGGGCGCTGGTGCGGCTTCAGGACACGACGGCGCAGATCCGCGTGCGCGGCGCCTTCGTGCTGCTCTCGGTATTCGTCGTGCTCGCCTCCAAGTTCGGCCTCGAAGCGATCCTCGGCGCGTTCCTGGCAGGCGCGATCGTCAAGCTCGTCGACCGCGACGAGGCGATGACGCATCCGCGGTTCCGCTCGAAGCTCGAAGCGGTCGGCTTCGGAGTCTTCATCCCGTTCTTCTTCGTCACCAGCGGAGTTCGGTACGACTCGGGAGCGCTGTTCTCGAGCGGCCCGACGATCGCACGCGTCCCGCTCTTCCTCGCCGTGCTGCTGGCCGTGCGCGGCCTGCCGGCGCTCCTCTACCGAAGGCTCGCCGGCGGTCGCGAGGTCGCGGCGAGTGCGCTCCTGCAGGCAACCTCGGTGGGCTTCTTCGTCGTCGCGACCGAGATCGGACGGGACATGGACCTGATCTCGGCCGCCAACGCCGCCGCGGTCGTCGCGGCGGGACTGCTCTCGGTGCTGCTCTTCCCGCTCGCGGCGCTGACGGTGCTGCGCCGTTCAGCCGGAGCGCCAGCCGCGGAAGGCTTGGAGGAGCTCCCGCTCGGCGTCGGGCGATAGCGCCGCTTCGGGCAGGTGGCCGAGGACGACGATCGTCTGGCGCATCTGCTCCAGGTAGATCTTGCAAGCGCCGCAGCGCCCGATGTGATCCTCGAAGCGCAGCCGCGCCTCTTCGGGCAGGGCGCCCTCGAGGTAGTCCGTCACGAGCTCCACGAGCTCCTGGCAGCTGAGCTGTTCGACCTGTTCGTTCACGTACCAGCCTCTTTCAGGTATTCCTCGAGCGCGGCCCTAACCTTCGAGCGTGCGCGGTGGAGGAGCACTCGCTGATTGGTCTCGCTGAGGTCCAGGGCGTTACGGACCTCCTCGCTGCTCCAGCCCTCGATGTCCCGCAGTGAGATCACCGCGCGCTGCGTCGCCGGAAGCGCCTCGATTGCCTCGGTTAGCCGGTCACGCGTCTCGGCCGCGAGCAGCGCGTCCTCGGGCCACGCCTCCGGCTTGACGGCCCAGTGGCCGGGCCAGCGCGGGTGCTCGGGGTCGAGGAAGCGGTCGGCGTCGACCGCGGCCTCGGGCACGCGGCCCGGGTCCTGAAGGGCGGAAAACGGCAGCGTGCGCCCGTCCCGCACGGCGCGCGTCTTCGCGATGTTGGTCAGGATCCGGAAAATCCAGGTCCGCAGGGACGAGCGGCCCTCGAACCGGTCGAGCCCTTTGAGAACGCCCAGCCACGTCTCCGCCGCGACGTCCTCTGCGGCCGCCTGGTTCGAGACGTAGATCCGCGCCACGCGCACCAGCGAAGGCTGGTATTCGCGCACGAGCTCGCGGAACGCCTCCTCGTTCCCGGCGCGCAGCGACTCGAGGAGCTTCTCTTCCGCGAGAGCCTGACCCACGCGCCGACTGTAACGGAGGCCCGAAAGGCGAGACAATCGCTGCGTGAGGGCGATCGCGGTCACCCCGGGCGAGGCGGGCTCGATCCACCTCGAGGACGTTCCGAAGCCGTCCGTCGGCGAGGTCCCTGAGGGCCGCGGCGTGCTCGTCCGCGTCCTCCGTGTCGGGGTCGACGGCACCGACAAGGAGATCAACGCCGCCGAGTACGGCGCCGCGCCGCCGGGCCAGGACTTCCTGATCATCGGGCATGAGAATTTCGGCGTGGTCGAGGAGGTCGGCCCGAACGTCCCCGACACGATCAGGCCCGGCACGTACGTGGTCGCGAGCGTCCGCCGCCCGGGCTCGAGCATCTACGGACAGATCGGCCTGCAGGATTTCACGACCGACGACTTCTACTACGAGCGCGGGATCAACCTGCTGCACGGCTACCTGACGGAGCACTACGTCGAGGACGCCCGCTTCGTCTTCCCGCTGCCGGCGAACTTGCGCGAAGTCGGAGTCCTGCTCGAGCCGACCACAGTCGCCGAGAAGGGCATCAACCACGCGTACGAGATCCAGCGGCGCCTCAAGGTCTGGGAGCCGCGGCGGGCCTGCATCCTCGGCTCCGGCACGATCGGCCTGCTGATGGCGCTGGCCGCGCGGCTGCGCGGGCTCGAGCTGACCGTCTTCTCGCTCCCCGAAAGGCCGTACCGGAACGCCGACCTCGTCGAGGAGCTCGGCGGGGTCTACTTCTCCTCGCAGGAGCGGACGCTCGCCGAGGTGAGCGCCGAGCGCGGGCCGTTCGACCTGATGATGGACGCGACCGGCTTCTCGCCGCTCGTCTGGGAGGCGGCAGAAGTGCTCGGCAAGAACGGCGTCCTCGTCCTCTCCTCGATCACGGGCGGCGACCGGCGGGTCGAGATCCGGTCGGACGCGATCAACCAGAGCTTCGTGCTCGGCAACAAGGTCATGGTCGGCACCGTCAACGCCTCGCCGGCCGACTTTCGCAGCGGCGTCGACGATCTGATCAAGGCCGAGGCGCTGTTCCCGGGCTGGCTGGCGCAGCTGCTGACGACGCCGATCCAGGGCCTCGAGCGGTACGACCAGATGATCCGGGCCCTCACCGAAGACCGCGCCGCGATCAAGGTCTACGTGGAGGTGAATGGTTCGTGAGCGTCGAGATCTACCCGCCGATCTCCGACTACGCGCTGATCTCGGACTGCCACTCGGGTGCGCTCGTCTCGAAGGACGGCTCGGTCGACTGGTGCACCTTCCATCGCTTCGAGGCGCGGCCGGTCTTCGGGCGAATCCTCGATTGGGCGAAGGCCGGCTTCTTCCGGATCGCGCCGCTCGACGACGACTACGAGGCGACCCGGCGCTACCTGCCGGGGACGAACGTGCTGGAGACGACGTTCAGGACGCCGACCGGAACGCTGGTGCTGACCGACTTCTTCGCGTTCCGCGAGTCGGGCGTCGGCGAGTCGCATCCGGATCATCAGCTGATACGGATCGCCCGCTGCACCGAAGGCGAGGTCGCGGTGAAGGTGAAGTTCGTCCCGCGCTTCGACTACGGGTTGACGACTCCGCGGCTCGAGACGCTCGCGGACGACCTCGTCGTCGCCTACGGCGGCGCGGATGCCCTGGTGCTCCAGAGCGAGCTCCCGTTCGGCCACGCCGAGCTCTCCGCGACGCAGGGAAACCGAACGCTGCGAGCCGGCGAGGAGGCGTTCGTCGTCCTCACGTACCAGCTTCCGCACGAGCTCGCGCCACGACGGCTGACGCGCGACGAGGTGCACGCGAAGCTCGAGGCTACGAGCGCGACGTGGGCGGCGTGGGCCGACCGCTGCACCTACGAGGGCCCGTACCGCGAGCAGGTCGTCCGCAGCGCGCTCGTCCTCAAAGGGCTGACGAACGGGCCGACGGGCGCGATCGTCGCAGCGGCGACGACGTCGCTGCCGGAGGAGGTCGGCGGCGAGCGCAACTGGGACTACCGCTTCAGCTGGCTGCGCGATTCGGCGCTGACCCTGAACGCCCTCTTCGCACTCGGCTACGGGGAGGAGGCGCAGGCGTACGCCGACTGGCTGAAGCGGACGACCGCCGGCCGCGCGAGCGAGCTGCAGATCATGTACGGGGTCGGCGGGGAACGGCTGCTTCCCGAGGTCGAGCTCGACTGGCTCGAGGGCTACCGGGGCTCTCGGCCGGTACGCATCGGCAACGGCGCCTACTCGCAGTTCCAGCTCGACGTCTTCGGCGAGCTGCTCGACACGGTCTGGATCTACCGGCAGCACGGCGGCGAGATCGACCACGTCTTCTGGGAGTTCCTCGGACGGGTCGCCGGCGCCGTGATCGACCGCTGGCGGCTGCCCGACCAGGGCATCTGGGAGATTCGCGGCGAGCCTCGTCACTTCACCTACTCGAAGGTGATGGCCTGGGTCGCGCTCGACCGCGTCGTCCGGATCGCCGAGCTCGACGGGCGGGAGGGCGCGCTCGACGAGTGGCGCGCAAACCGTGACGAGCTGCGCGAGCTGATCGAACGCGAGGGCGTCGACCCCGAGAGCGGGGCGTTCCTCCAGTCGTTCGACGACGGCGGCAAGCTCGACGCCTCGAACCTGATGATCCCGATCGTCGGCTTCGTCGAGCACACGGACCCACGCGCCTGCGCGACCTTCGAACGGACGATCGCGGAGCTGTCCGCGGACGGCTTCGTCTATCGCTACGTGACCGACGGCGTGGACGGGCTCTCGGGCGACGAGGCGACCTTCGCGATTTGCTCGTTCTGGCTCGTCGAGTGTCTCGCGCGCGCGGGCGAGACGGAGCGGGCCCGGGAGCTGTTCGAGCGGCTGCTGGGCTTCTGCAACGACGTCGGCCTGCTCGCGGAAGAGATCGATCCGCACTCGGGCGAGCTGATCGGCAACTTCCCGCAGGCGTTCTCGCACCTCGGCCTGATCCAGGCGGCGATCGCGCTCGACCTGCCTGAGGAGTCCATGAGCATGATGTCGCCCAAGGCGACGAAGGAGGAGGTTGCATGAGCGAGCAGTTCGACCTGATCGTCCTCGGCGGCGGCTCGGCGGCCCGCGACGCCGCGCACAAAGCCGCCCGCGAGCACGGAGCGCGGGTGGCGCTGGTCGAGCGCGAGCGCTGGGGCGGGAGCTGCCCGAACGTCGCCTGCACGCCCACGAAGGCCTACCTCGTCGCCGCCGAGCTCGCGCACGACGTCAACGCTCTGGCACCGCAGATCGGGATCGACGCCGGACCGGCAACGGCGGACCTGGCCCGCGTGCGAGCCCGAAAGGACTCCCTCAAGAAGCCGCAGGACCAGTGGGTCTCCGAGCTGATGGACCAGGGCTTCGCCGCCTACACGGGCGAGGCGTCGTTTCTGGACGCACAGCACGTACGCGTCGGCGACCTCGTCCTCGAGGCCGAACGGACCCTGATCGCGACGGGCTCGCGGACGGCGGTGCCGCCGGTCGAGGGGATCGACGAGGTCGGCTGGATCGACCACATCTCAGCGCTCGAGCTGACAGAGGTGCCCGAGTCGCTGCTGGTCGTGGGCGCCGGCGCGGTCGGGCTCGAGTTCGGGCAGATCTTTCGGCGCTTCGGGTCGCGGGTGACGATCGTCGATGCCTTGGAGCGCATCTCGCCGAACTCGGACGCCGAGGCCGCGGCGACGCTTGCGGCCGCGCTCGAGGAGGAGGGAATCGAGATCGCCACGTCGGTCTTCGTCAAGAGCGCTCGGCGCGACGGCGAAACGGTCGTCGCCACGATCGCACCGCGCGACGGCTCGGCCGAGTACGAGGTTCGGGCCGACCGGATCCTGCTCGCGTCGGGCCGCGTGCCGAACATCGACGGCCTGAACCTCGAAGCCGCGGGCGTCGAGACGACGAAGGCCGGGATCGCGGTCGACGACCGCCTGCGCACCTCCGCCCCCGGAATCTGGGCCGCGGGAGACGTGAACGCGGTCGCGCAGTTCACGCCCGTCGCGCAGTACCAGGCCCGGATCGCGGTCGCGGACATGTTCGGCGCCGGCGGGCCGGCCGCGGACTACGGCTACCTGCCGACCTCGATCTTCACCGACCCCGAGCTCGCCGGAGCCGGGCTCACCGAGGAGCAAGCGCTGGAGGAAGGCCACGACGTCGAGGTCGTGCGCAACGACTACGTCAAGCGTTTCTCGTACATCGACGCGCGGCACGGCCTCTTCAAGATCGTCTTCGACCGCGAGAGCCGGCGCGTGCTCGGTCTGCACGTTGTCTCGCGCAGCGCGGGAGACATCGTGCAGGGTCTCTCGCTCGGGTTGCGGCTGGGCGCGACGGTCGACGACATCGCCGCCATGCACCACGTCTTCCCGACCTTCGGCGAAGGCGTCAAGGCAGCCGCCGAGCGCGCGCGGGTGGCCGCGCCGGCGTAAGACTCAGCGGTCATGCAGGTAGCGGTCGTCGGCCACGTCGAGTGGGTCGAGTTCGTGCGCGTGGACCACGTTCCGGCGCCGGGCGAGATCGTGCACGCGCTCGAGACCTGGCAGGAGCCTGCAGGCGGTGGCGCCGTCGCTGCCGTCCAGCTGGCGCGCCTCGCCGGCGCGTGCCTCTTCCTGACCGCGCTCGGCGACGACGAGCTCGGGCACCGGTCGGCGCGGGAGCTCGAGGAGCTCGGCGTCCGCGTCGAGACGGCCTGGCGACCGGAGCCGCAGCGCCGCGCCTTCGTGCACGTCGACGCCGTCGCCGAGCGGACGATCACGGTGATCGGCGAGCGGATGGGGCCGCACGGCGACGACCCGCTGCCGTGGGACGAGCTCGCCGATGCGGACGCCGTCTACTTCACGGCCGGCGACGCGGAGGCGCTTCGTGCAGCCCGCGCCGCGCGGCAGCTCGTGGCCACGACCCGCGCGAACGAGGTGCTCGTCCCGGCGCAGGTACAGCTCGACGTGCTCGTCCGCAGCGCGAGGGATCCCGGCGAGCAGTACGTCGAGCTGGAGCCGCCGCCGAGGTTCGTCGCGGAGACCGACGGCACGGCAGGCGGGACGCTCGTCGAGGCCAACGGAACCGCGACGCGCTGGGCGGCGGCGCCGCTCCCGGGCCCCGCCGTCGACGCCTACGGCGCGGGCGACTCCTTTGCCGCAGGCCTCACGTTCGCCCTGGCAAGCGGCAAGTCTCCGGTCAGAGCAGTCGAGCTCGGCGCGCGCTGTGGCGCGATTTGCATGACAGGGCGCGGGCCTTACGAAGCGTCTGTCAAGTAGAGAGGAAGGAGGCCCGGGCAGGCGGCGGGCCCCCTTCCTCTAGTCCCGGCAGGCCGTGCTGGCGAACGGCTGCCGCCGGGAACCGGGCCCCAGGGGGTCGGGGCCATCCTGGAAGGCGCTTGAGCACTACCCACGGGGAGCGGGCTGCCTTCCGAGCTTGACGTCGAGATTCATGCGCTTGTCGCCGCGCCAGATCTCCAGGGAGAGCTTGTCGCCGGGCTGCTTGTTCGCGATCGCGTCGCGGAGCTGGTCGAGTGAGGAGAGCTGGACACCGTCGGCCGCGACGACGAGGTCGCCGCCGAGCTGGTAGGTCTCGCCGGAGACCGTCACCGGCTGCTTGCCCGCGCGCAGGCCGGCCTTCGCGGCCGCGCTGCCGGGGTCGACGCCCGCGACGAGCATGCCGTGCGTGGCTCCCAGCCGGAAGAGGCGGGCGACGCTCGGGGTAACGGCCTGCACCCTGACCCCGAGGAACGCGTGCTCTGCGTGGCCGGTCTTGACGATCTGCGCCTCGACCGAGCGGACGGTGTTGATCGGCACCGCGAAGCCGATGCCGACGTTCCCGCCGCTGCCACTCTGGATCTGCGAGTTGACGCCGATCACGCGGCCCTCCGCGTCGAGCAGGGGGCCGCCGGAGTTGCCCTTGTTCAGCGCGGCGTCGGTCTGGATGACGTGGTCGATCGAGTACGAGTTCGGAGCCTGGATGACGCGCTGGAGCGCGCTGACGATCCCGGTGGTGACCGTGCGCTCGAGGCCGAAGGGGTTGCCGATCGCGACGACCGAGTCGCCGACGCGGACGGAGTCCGAGTTGCCGAGCACGAGCGGCGTCAGAGCGCGCGAGTGCGCGTCGACCTGCAGCACCGCGACATCGGTGGACGGGTCGACGCCGACCACCCTCGCCCGCTTGCTCTCGTTGTTCGAGAAGCTGACGTCGACCGAGCGCGCGCCCTCGACCACGTGGTAGTTCGTGATGACGTGGCCGGCCTTGTCGATCACGAAGCCGGAACCGAGCGCTTCCTGCTGCCGACTCTCGGGAAGCGGCAAGCCGAAGAACGGATCGACCGAAGGCGCATTGACGACCTGCGTGGCAGTGACCTGGACGACGCCCGGTGCAGCGTCGCGGTAGATCTCGTTGACCGAAAGCGGCTTGCCCCGCTGGAACGAGGCGGAGCTGGGCGACGCTTCGACCGGCTGGAGCTCGCGGACGGTCGTGGTCGTCTTCGAGAAGCCGCCGAGGAGCGCAGCACCGCCGAGCGCGAGTGCGGCGCCGAGCCCGGCCGCCGCTACGAAGCCGCCTGCGAGGGCAATCCGAAGCCGTCCTGCCATGCCGTCTTCGGTTATAGCCAGGCCATGTTCAGCGCCCGTTACGCGGCGTTAAGCCTGCGTTAAGCGTCTTCCAGCGGTTCCCGCCCCGCCCTTGTTTCGCCGCGTCGAGAGGCATAGCGTCGCCTTGTGCTTCGAGCAACAGGCGCGGTCGCGGCGATCCTGGTCGTGACGGGCCTCGCCACGGCGGCTGTCGCACCGCCGCCGAACGACAACCGCGCAGGCGCGAGCCCCGTCAACCCGCCGGCGAGCGTCCGTGGCACGACCGTCGGCGCGACCGACGAGGCGACCGACCCTCGTCCCTCGTGCGGCAGGGTCCACTCGACGGTCTGGTACAGCATCACCAATGCGCCGGCCCGGCGGATCGTCCTCCGGCTCCACGCCGACGGCGATCTCGACGGCGTACTCGCGGTCTACCAGGTTCAGCGGTCACGCCTGACCCAGGTCACGTGCGACGCCACCGATCAGGATGGCCGCGCAGAGCTCTCGTTCGACGCAAGCCAGGGCGCAAGCTACCTCGTCCTCTTCGGGCGGCTGACGGACTCGGTGGACGGCACCTTCGGGCTGAGGTCCACCTCACCACCGCGATCGAGACCTCCGGGCACGCCGTTGCCGGCCAAGGGCGTCGAGGGGACGCTCGATCCGCTCGATCACCCTGACAAAGCGTGGTCGACCGTCATGCGTGCGGGAACGACCTACAAGATCAACCTCTTCGGCCGCCTCAACCGCTGCGTCGACTACAGCGTCTACGCCCCCGGAACGCGCGACTTCGCCGGCGCCTCACCGGTCCTTCGCCGCGAGTGCGGCGGCTATGTGACGTACACGCCCGGGGCGCACCTCGGCGGGCGCTACAGCATTTTCGTGCAGGCGCGCGGAACTCGCTCGGCCACCATTCACTACCGGCTCCAGGCTGCCGTGGCCACGACGAACGACATCGGGCCGGGCCAACCGATCACGAACCAGCAAGCGAGGAGGGGTCGCCTCGACGCGAGGCGGATCCACGTCATGGACTTCTCTCCGGACCGGCTCTCAGTTCGATTTCACGCTGCTCTCGGAGAACGGGCGCTTTCTCGACTCGAGCAGCTCGTACATCCGGCATGGCCTCTCGCCCGGTCGGTACTTCGTCGTCGTGCGCGCCGAACCGGGGAAGCGGGGCGGCTACCGGCTCTCGCTGCTGATCCGCGAGATCACGAAGACCCAGGCGCTCGCCTCCGGAAGCAGCTCCGTGACGCTCCGTCCCGGCGAGACGGCGAGCGTGGAAATCCGGGTGACCCCGGCTGCCGCGGGCCGCGTGCAGCTCCGCATCAACCGCTTCCTCCTGCTCGAGGGGTGGGTGTTCTCGCGGATCGTGAACGTCCAGACCGGCGCCGACGGCGTTGCCCGCTTCGCCTGGAGGCCGCCGGCGGCCGGACGCTGGCGCCTGCGCGCGTTCTTCCAGGGGTCACAGACCGCCAGCCCGAGCTCGAGCGGGTACCTGTTCGCGAACGTGAGCTCCTAGCGAGGCCGTATCCGTACTCGAGCCTCAGCCGTTTGACGAACAAGCGGAAGGGGGCTCGTGGGAATTCTCTGGATCATCCTGATCATCGTGCTGGTGCTGCTCCTGCTGGGCTTCTTCAGCAGAGGCCGCTGGTAGGCCTGACCTGACAGAGACCTAGGCCGCCCGGCACTTGCCGGGCGGCCCCGCGCGCGCGATCCTTGTCGGGATGGATCGGGCCGCAGTCATCGCCATGCTTCGCCGCGCCGACGAGACGCCGGACCTGCCGCGCCTCGGCGGGATGGCGCGCGCCAACGGCGTCGTGATCGCCAGCGAGCGCTTCTGGGCATTCGCCCGCCGCGACGGATCGATCACTGAAGGCGCGATGCCCTCGCCGCCCGCCTTCTTCCGGCGCATCCCGCTCGTGCGTGGCCTTCTGCGGCTCGGCCTCGCGCTCGCCCCGCTCTTCCGCGGCACGAACGTCGCGCGGCCGCGCGAGCGCCTGCTCCTCGCAGCCGCGGTGGTCGTGCCCTTCTCGCTGGTCTTCGTGCCGCAGTCGGCGAGCGTGCCGCTCGCGATCGCGCTCGCGGTCCTGCTGCTTGCCTGGCTCCTGCGCGGGCGAACGCTCTTCCTGCACGGTGCCGAGCACCGCGCCATCGCCGCCGCCGAGTCCGGCTCCCTGCTCGCCGCCTGGGGCGGCCTCGCCCGGCCTTCGCGCTTCTCGCCGCGCTGCGGCACGAACTTCGCGGCGCTCGTCCTCCCGGTCTCGATCGCCGCGGACCACCTCTGGCCGCTGCCGGTCGCGGCCTATACGCCGTTCGCGGTCACGCTCGTCTCGCTCGGGCTCACGATGGAGCTCTGGCAGTTCGTGCAGACCTCACGCCACCGGACGGCGCAGCTCTTCCTCATCCCGGGACTCGCCCTCCAGCGCCTGACGACGCGCGAGCCCTCGGTCGAGGAGACGCAAGTCGCGCTCAGAGCCGTTGCCTCCGTGCTCGAACGCGAGCTTCCGTAGGCATTTAGGGCTTTCCGCGCCCTGCCGATAGTGGCTGGGCATGGCCGTCCCCGTGTACCGAGGGCGCTTCGGCAAGCCGCAAGCCGAGCGGCTCCTTTGGCGTGCCGGTTTCGGCCCGCGCAAGGGTGAGGCCGAGAAGCTCGCGAAGCTCGGGCTCGAAGGCGCCGTCCACAAGCTGACGAACCCCGGCCGCGAGCGGTTCCACGGCCCGAGGCCGCACGACGACAACGGCCACCGGCTCGCCCCGAACGACGCCTGGGGCCACGACCAGCTCTGGTGGCTCGACCGGATGGTGCGGACGAACCGCCCGCTGGTCGAGCGGATGACCCTCGTCTGGCACGACTGGTTCGCCACCTCGCGAGACGGGGTCGGGCCGGCGCGGCTGATGCTCCGGCAGAACAACCTCTTCCGGGCCCACGCGCTCGGCTCGTTCTCGACGCTCCTGATGGAAGTCACGAAGGACCCGGCGATGCTCCTCTGGCTCTCGGGCACCGACAACACAAAGGACTCGCCGAACGAGAACTACGGGCGCGAGGTGATGGAGCTCTTCACGATCGGCGCCGACCGCCACGGCTACACCGAGCGCGACGTCCGCGAGCAGGCGCGCGCCCTCACGGGCTGGCGCAACTCCTGGGACGACAACCTCGGCCCCGTCCGCTTCCGCTACGACCCGAGCCGACACGACACCGGCGTCAAGACGATCTTCGGCAAACGCGGCCGCTTCGACTGGAAGGACTCGTGCCGCCTCTGCGTCCACCACCGCCTGCACCCGTCCTTCTTCGTCACGAAGATGTGGAGCTACTTCATCCCGACCCCGCCGCCGGCCGGAACGAAGCGCGCGCTGCAGCGCCTCTACGTCGAGCACGGCTACCAGATGAAGCCCGTGGTCGCGGCGATCCTTCGCCACCCGGCTCTCTACACCGGCCCGCGGATGGTGAAGTCGCCGGCGGTCTACACGGCCGGGTTGCTGCGGGCGCTCGGACGCGGAATCGACACGGAGGCATGGACCTGGCTGATGCAGCTCGCCGGCCAGGCTCTCTTCTACCCGCCGAACGTCTCGGGCTGGGACGACTCGCGCTGGCTCGACACGGCCACCTACCGCGCCCGCTGGGCGATCGCCTCGTACGCGATTCGCCCAAAGGTGCTGGACAGCGACAAGGCCAAGCTGCCCGACGACGCGCTGAAGCTGGTGCACCGCGCCGAGAGCTTCTGGGGCAACCCCGCGCTCACCGGCCACACCCACGCGCAGCTGACGCGCTTCGTCAAGAACGCGCTCCGGGATGCCGACGATCACTGGAAGAAGCGCGCCTACCCGGCCATGATCGAGAACGCCCTCCGGCAGCTGCTCGCCGCCTCCCCCGACCTTCAGACCTCCTGATGGCGCGCTCCTGTCACCACTGCGACGAGTTCTCCCGCGCCGCGCTCGTGCGGCGCAGCGCCGCCGAGGCCGGACGCGGGCTGCCAGCGATCGAGACCGGGATGCCGCTGCCGGCAGGTACCGGGCTCGACCGGCGCACGTTCGTCACGCGCAGCTTCGGCCTCGCGCTCTCGGTCTACGGCCTCGGCAAGCTGGGGCTGTTCGAGGAAGGGATCGCGCGCGCGGCTTCGGGGCCCGCTCAGCCGGTGCTCGTATCCGTCTTCCTGCCGGGCGGCACCGACTCGCTCTCGGTCCTCTACCCCGGTCTTGACTCGACCTACCGGCGGCTGCGGCCGCAACTCAAGCTCGACCCCGCCGCCGGTCAGGCCTTCTCCGAGGACAACCGCCTCTTCTGGCATCCGAAGCTCAGCCCGCTCGCGACGCTGCACGGCGAGGGCAAGGTCACGGTGGCGCCCGCGGTCGGCTATACGCATCCCGACCAGTCGCACTTCACCTCGCGCCACTTCTGGGAGGTAGGTGCCACCGACCCCGGTCTGATGAGCGGCTGGATGGGGCGCTACCTCGATCGCAGCGGCAACATGGACAACCCGCTCCAGGGCCTCTCGCTCGACTACCAGCTGCAGCCGTCCCTAGCCTCGGCGAAGGTGCCGGTCGCCTCGCTCGCCGCGCCGGACGAGTACACCTTCGACGCGCCCGGAGTGTGGGGCCAGGTCGAGGACCGGATGCTCGAGACGCTTGCGCCGCTCGGCGCGCGGCGCTCGGATCGGTTCCTGAACCAGGCGGCAGGCGCGACGGCCGCGTCCGATCGGCTACGCCGCCAGCTTGCGCCGTTCGCGCAGAACAGCGGCAACGGCTACGGCAGCCCCGTCGCCTACCCGGACGTCGACGACTCCTTCCCGCACCAGCTCGCCGGCCTCGCCGCGATGATCGCGGCCGGCCTGCCGCTGCGCTGCGTCGCAATCACGGCTCCCGGCGAATACGACACGCACGACGACCAGCCGCAGGCGCTGGCCGACGGGCTGGACGTCACCGCCCGCAGCCTCTACTCCTTCCAACGCGATCTCGAGGCGCGCGGCCTCGCCGATCGCGTGCTGGTCCTCGTCTGGTCGGAATTCGGCCGCCGCGCGGAAGAGAACGGCAGCTCCGGGACCGACCATGGCGCCGCAGGCACGGCCTTCCTGATCGGCACGCGCGCGAAGGGCCAGATGATCGGCGAGTTCCCGGGCGTCGACAACCTCGACGACGACGGGAACCTGAAGGCGACTTCTGACTTCCGCGGGATCTACAGCTCGCTGCTCGAGCAGTGGCTGAGCACGGACGCCGCTGCGGTCATCCCCGGCGCGGGGTCGTTCGCGCGGACGCCGCTGCTCAAGTGATCCGGGCAGCGCTCGTCTTCCTCACCGCGGTCGCGGTTCTGCAGCCGCACTCGGCCCCCGGCAGGCTCGGCGTGAGCGCGTCCGAGTTCCACCTGACGCTCTCGCGCGGGTCGGTGAAGGCGGGCCGGGTGATCGTCCAACTCCAGAACGAGGGCGAGGACGTGCACGACCTGCGCCTGCGCCGCATCGGCGGGACCCGCACGTACTCCCTGCCGGTCACGAGCCCGGGCGGCCGCACGACGCTCTCGCTGCGGCTACTACCCGGCCGCTACCGGTTGTGGTGCTCTCTGGCCAACCACGCGCAGCTCGGAATGCGCGCGGTCTTGCGCGTGCCGCGCTGACGTAGCATCCGGGGATGCGCGAGCCTGTCACCGTTGCCTGCGCCCAGGTCGAGCCCGCGTTGTTCGACCGCGACGCGACGATCGATCGCATCGCCGAAGTCGCTGCCGAGGTCGGGGGCAAGGGCGCACAGCTCGTCCTCTTCCCGGAGGCGTTCATTCCCGTCTACCCGTCCAACCGCTGGGTGCGCTTCCTCGCCGGCGGGCAGGACTCGAAGTCGGCGTGGGCCAAGCTCGCCCGCTCGTCGCTCGAGATTCCGAGTCCGGAATCCGACCGGATCGGCGAGATCGCACGAGAGCACGGCCTCTGGCTCGCGGTCGGCGCGAACGAGCTCGACCGCGGTTCGATCTACAACGCGCTGCTGCTTTACGGGACTGACGGCGCGCTTGCGCTCCACCACCGCAAGCTCGTGCCGACGAACCACGAGCGCCTCGTCTGGGGCCAGGGCACCGGTGCGGGCCTCGAGGCGGTCGAAACGGGCCTCGGCCGCGTCGGGGGGCTGATCTGCTGGGAGAACTTCATGCCGCTCGCCCGCTTCTCGCTCTACGAGAGCGGCGTCGAGATCTACCTCGCGCCGACGGCAGAGGACAGCGAGCAGTGGCACGACTCGATGAAGCACATCGCCCGCGAGTCGCGCGCCTTCGTCCTCTCCTGTTGCGTCTTGCAGCGAGCATCGAGCTTCCCCGAGGACGTGAAGCTCGCCGAGGGCGACGAGCTGATCGGCCGCGGCGGCTCCGCGATCCTCGCCCCGGACGGCACCTACCTCGCCGGGCCGCTCTGGGACGAGGAGGGCATCCTCTACGCCGAGCTCGACCCCCAACGCCTGTACGAAGAGCGCCAGCGCTTCGACCCAGCCGGCCACTACCACCGGCCCGACGTCTTCCGGCTAAAGGTGCGGCGCTAAAGAAAAGGGGTCAAACGACCGTGCGGGCTGGCCTACGTCTCGACCGAGACGGCTGCTGGTTTCTCGGTCGGCTTGCGGTCACCGATCAGCTTCCGCTCGAACCAGTCGAGGATCGCCTCGAACCGCATCTCGCGGTGCGCGGGCGACCCGGTGCGGCTGAGGTTGTGCGACTCGGCCGGGAAGATGACGAGCTCGACGTCCCGCTTCAGCACCCGCAGGATCGCGAACAGGTCCTCCGCGTGGCCGATCGGGCAGCGTAGGTCGTCCTCGGAGTGCAGGACCAGGAGCGGGGTCGTGATGTTCGCGGCGTACTTCGACGGCGAGATCTGGAGGTACACGTCGGGTGCCTCGAACCAGTACTCGCCGACGATGCCCTTGAAGGCCCAGCCGATGTCACTGGAGCCGCCTTCGAGCACGAAGTTGTTGACGGAACGCTCGGAGCAGGCGGCGCGGAAGCGGTCGCTGTGGCTCACGATCCACGAGGTCATGAAGCCGCCGTACGAGCCGCCGAGGACGCCGAGCCGGTCCGGGTCGATGAAGTCGAAGCGCTCCAGCGCCTCGTCCATGACGGCCATCACGTCCTCGTAGTCGAGCGAGCCCCAGCCGGAGCCTTCCGCACCGGGACCGCGGATCGCCCGGCCCCACTCCTCGCTGTAGCCGGACGAGCCGCGGGGGTTCGAGAAGAGCACGGCGTAGCCCGCGCCCGCGTAGACCTGGAACTCGTCGAAGAAGCGGTCGCCGTACTGGCTGAACGGGCCGCCGTGGACGTTCAGCAGGAGCGGATAGCGCTGCCCCGGCTCGAAGCCGAGCGGGCGCATGATCCACGCCTCGACCTCGGCGCCGTCCGCCGAAGTCGCCGTGAACCGCTCCGGCTCGGCCGCCTCGAAGGATGGGCTCGCCTCGGTCAGCTTGCGCTCGCCGGAGTAGATCTCGGGCAGCGAGGTCGGCGTGCTCGCGCTGTGCACGATCTGGCCGCCGACGCAGTCGAAGGCGGTCACCCACTCGTCGCCGAGGACCGGCTCCGGCTCGCCCGCCCCGTCGGCGCGAACCCGGTAGAGCGGGTTGTAGCCGGAGTCCTCGAGCACGAACAGGAGCGTGTCGCCGTCCCAGACCGGCTCCCGGATCTCCGGGTAGGGAGCGCAGTTGCGGTCGAGCGACGCGGTGAGGACCTTCCGCTCACCCGTGGCCGCGTCGAGCACCGCGATCTGCCCGTGCCTCGGGTAGTCAAGCCCACCCCGCGTGTAGAGACAGGCGATCGCGGAGCCGTCTGCCGACCAGGCCGGCGCCTCGTAGCGGCTGTCTCCGCCGGTCAGCTGCTCGGGTGTGCCTCCCTCGGCGTCGACGAGAAAGACGTCCCGCTCGACCTCGACGTCCCAGTGCTCCTTCCGCCCGGAGCAGAAGGCGATCTGCCGGCCGTCCGGCGACCAGGCCGGCGAGGAGTCCTCGAAGTCGCCGTCCGTCAGCTGGGCCGCAGACGAAGAGCCGTCGGCGAGAACGGTGAAGACGTGCCGCCGCCGGTCGCCGATCCAGCCCTCGTCGTCGAGCTTGTACTGCAGGCGCTCGAACCGGCGCGGCGCCCGCTTCCGCTCGTCCTCCTCCTCATAGGCTGGGTCGCGCACCCGCGCCGAGAAGGCGAGGCGGGAGCCGTCGGGCGACCACACGACCTCGGTCACGTCCTCGTCCAGCTCGGTCAGCTTCAGCGGCTCGCCGCCGTCGACGGGGAGCACGTAGAGCTGCTTCGCTTTCGTCTCGCGATTCGACACGAACGCGAGCTGCGTCCCGTCCGGGGACCAGCGCGGTGCGGCGTCCTGCTTCTCGCCGCGCGTCAGCCGGCGCGGCTCGCCGGAACCGTCGCGCGGGACGAGCCAGATGGAGGCGCGGTAATCGTTGGCCTCACGGTCGACTCCCCACGCGACGAACGCGACCGTCCCGCCGTCCGGCGAGATCCGCGGATCGTCGGCCCAACGAAGCTTGTAGACGTCACTCGGGCGCACGAGACGCGAAGTAAACCATTGCAGCGTTTCCGCCTCTCCAGGCCCGGGAACACGCGGCGAGAAAGCAAGCAAAAGGAGGGCCATGGCCGAGCTCGTTGCCGACTTCATCCTCAAGCGTCTCCGCGAGTGGGGCGTCCACCGCATCTACGGCTACCCGGGCGACGGGATCAACGGCTTCCTCGGCGCGCTCGACCGGACGCAGCCCGACCCCGAGTTCATCCAGACGCGCCACGAGGAGATGGCCGCGTTCATGGCCTGCGGCCACGCGAAGTTCACCGACGAGGTCGGCGTCTGCATGGCAACCTCCGGCCCGGGGGCGATCCACCTCTTGAACGGCCTCTACGACGCGAAGCTCGACCACGCGCCCGTCGTCGCGATCGTCGGACAGCAGAAGCGGATGTCGCTCGGCGCCGAGTACCAGCAAGAGGTCGACCTGCAGGTGCTCTTCAAGGACGTCTCGGAGTTCGTGCAGGTCTGCATGGAGCCCGCCCAGGCGCGGCACCTCGTCGACCGCGCGGTCCGCATCGCGCTCGACAAGCGCGGCGTGACCACGCTGATCGTCCCGAACGACGTCCAGGAGGAGAAGGCGGTCGAGTCGCCGCCGCGCGAGCACGGCGCCGTCTACTCGAGCATCGGCTACACGCGTCCGCGGGTGCTCCCGCACGATGAGGACCTCGACCACGCGGCGCGGGTGCTGAACGATGGCAAGAAGGTCGCGATGCTCGTCGGACAGGGCGCTTCGGGCGCGCGCGACGAGCTGGTCGAGACCGCGGAACTGCTCGGCGCGGGAGTCGCGAAGGCGCTCCTCGGCAAGGACGTCCTGCCCGACGACCTGCCGTTCGTGACCGGCCCGATCGGCCTGCTCGGCTCGACCGCGAGCTACGAGCTGATCAAGGGCTGCGACACGCTCTTCATGGTCGGAACGAGTTTCCCCTACTCGGAGTTCCTGCCCAAGGAGGGCCAGGCCCGCTGCGTGGAGATCGAGATTGAGGCGAGTCGGATCGGGATCCGCTACCCGGTCGACGTGCCGCTCGTCGGCGACGCGAAGGAGACGTTGCGCGCGCTGATCCCGAAGCTCGAGCGCAAGCAGGACCGCTCCTGGCGCGAGCAGGTCGAAGGCCAGGTCGAGGAGTGGTGGCGCGTCGTCGAAGACCGCGCCTTCCAGGACGGCGATCCGATGAACCCGCAGCGCGTGGTCTGGGAGCTCTCGCAGCGCCTGCCAGACGACGCAATCGTCTGCGCCGACTCGGGCTCGTCCACGAACTGGTTCGCGCGCGACCTGCGGCTGAAGCCGAACAACCGCGCTTCGCTCTCTGGCACCCTCGCGACGATGGGGCCCGGCGTGCCCTACGCGATCGCCGCCAAGTTCGCGCACCCCGGCCGGCCGGTGATCGCCTTCGTCGGCGACGGCGCCTTCCAGATGAACGGCATGAACGAGCTGATCACCGTCAAGCGCTACCACGAGCGCTGGCAGGACAGCCCGTCCCTCGTCTTCTGTGTCTTCAACAACCAGGACCTGAACCAGGTGACATGGGAGCAGCGCGTGCTGACCGGCGACCCGAAGTTCCCGGGATCGCAGTGGATTCCGAGCGTGCCCTACGCGAAGTACGCCGAGCTACTCGGTTTCGAGGGGATCTACTGCGAGAACGGTGACGAGGTCGGCTCGGCCTGGGAGCAGGCGCTCGGCGCCCGGACGCCGTGCGTGCTCGAGGTCAAGACCGATCCGGAGATCCCGCCGCTGCCGCCACACATCACGCGGATGCAGGCCGAGAAGATGGCGAAAGCGATGGTCAAGGGCGACCCCGAGCGCACGGGCGTGATGGAGAAGTCGCTGCTCGGCAAGCTCGCGGAGTTCAAGGAGTCGCTTCCCGGAAGGAAGTAGTGGCTGTCCAGACCCGGACCGAGGCGGGCGTCGAGCGGCTCGACGTCTCGGCGTACGAGATTGCGACCGACGGGCCTGAGTCCGACGGCACCCTCGAGTGGGACTCCACGACGATCGTCGTCGTCGAGGCGCATGCGGGCGGAAAGCGCGGCCTCGGCTACACGTACGCGCCCGCGGCGGCGGGAGGCCTCGTCGAGGAGAAGCTCGCGTCCGAGGTCGAGGGGGCGGATGCGATGGCTCCTGCGGAGACGTGGGAGCGGCTCGGCCGCGCGCTGCGCAACGCGGGCCGGCCCGGCATCGGCGCGATGGCGGTCGCAGCGGTGGACACCGCCCTCTGGGACCTGAAAGCCCGTCTGCTCGACCTACCGCTCGTGGACGTCCTCCCGCGCGCGCACGACTCCGTCCCGCTCTACGGCAGCGGCGGCTTCTGCTCGTACCCGCTCGAGCGCCTGCGCGAGCAGCTCGGCGGCTGGGCGGCCGACGGCTTCTCGCGCGTGAAGATGAAGATCTCCCGCGAGCCCGAGCGCGACCCCGAGCGGCTCGACGCGGCGCGCGAGGCGATCGGGGACGACGTCGAGCTGTTCGTCGACTCGAACGGCGCGCTCTCTCGCCAGGAGGCTCTCGCCTGGGCGAACCGGCTCCGTCGCGAATGGGGCGCGACCTGGTTCGAGGAGCCGGTCACATCGGCCGACTTCGCCGGCCTGCGGCTCATTCGCGAGGAAGGCCCGGGTGGGCTCGAGGTGGCCGCGGGCGAGTACGGCTACGTGCTCGCCGACTTCCGGAATCTCCTCGGCTGCGTTGACTGCCTGCAGGCCGACGTGACGCGGTGCGGGGGGATCACCGGCCTGCTGCAGGTCGCTGGCCTGGCTGCCGGGCACGGTCTCGATGTCTCCGGCCACTGCGCGCCCCAGCTCTCGGCGCACGCGCTGTGCGCGGTCCCGAACCTGCGGCACCTCGAGTACTTCCACGACCACGTGCGCGTCGAGTCGCTGCTCTTCGACGGCGTCCTCGAGCCGGGGGAAGGCGAGCTGCGCCCCGACCGCTCGCGGCCCGGGCATGGGCTGGAGTTGAAGCGCGCAGACGCGCAGAGGCACACGGCGTGAAGGTCCCAGCCAAGACCGTTCCCGGGATCCGGATGCGCCCGGTCGCCGTGGACGACGTCGACGTGCGCACGCTCCAGGACCACCTGAGCCGCACGATCGAGGGCGAGGTCCGCTTCTCGCCGGGCGACCGCGGCCTCTACTCGGCGACCGGCGCCAACTACCGGCAGCTGCCGATCGGCGTCGTCATCCCGCGCACCGTCGACGACGTGATCGCCACCGTCGCGGCCTGCCGCGAGCACGGCGCGCCGCTCCTCTCGCGCGGCGGCGGCACGGGCCTCGCCGGCCAGACGACCAACGTCGCCGTCGTGATCGACTTCTCGAAGTACCTGAACCGGATCCTCGAGATCGACGCGGACCGAAAGCTCGCGCGGGTCGAGCCCGGCCTGATTCTCGACCACCTGCGCAAGCAGGCCGAAGAGG
>VAXM01000121.1 GCA_005883335.1 Actinomycetota bacterium | reverse complement strand
AGTGCCACGTTCACGATGGCGACGTCCAGCACGACCATGAACTGCGCCGCCACGATCACGGCCAATGCTGCCCAGCGCCTGCGATCTTGTCCCTCGTCTACTGCATTTGAGACAATTTCAGAACTCATCTGTTACTTCCTCCAATCGTTGATTCGCTCCACGGTAACACAAAGCAACGCTTGCGCGCTACACTTATTCCGCGATGACGATCCCGCCCACTGAGATCCCCGCCCGCCCGGTGCCACGTGTGGCGAAGGAGTTGCTCAAGAGCAGCGGTTTCCTGCTTGCCCGCGTCGGGATCGGCTTCAAGACGCAGGCGTTGGCGAAGCTCGAAGAGTGGGGATTCGATCCCTACGACTACAGCGTCCTGGCGATCCTCGCCGAAGGGGCGCGCGAGGCTCAGGCCACGCTCGCCGACACGCTGGGGCTCGACCCGAGCCGCGTCGTCGCAGTGCTGGACTCGCTCGAGCGGCGCGAGCTGGTCGAGCGGCAGCGCGACCCGCACGATCGTCGCCGGCACGTCGTCAGCATCACGGCCTCCGGCAAGCGCCAGCTCTCGCGCCTGCGGACGACGATGAAGGAGCTCGAGGACGAGTTCTTCGCGCCGCTGGACGCCGAGACCCGCGAACGCCTGCATGAGCTGCTTCTCGTGCTCGCCTGTCACCACGACCCTCGCTGCGCGTTCAAATCGCAGGACCCCGCCTGAGCCTCAGCCGGAAGTCGGACCGATGAGTTCCGCTACTTTGGCCGGTCGTACCGCCTAGACACCAACACGGAAGGAGAACGCTTGCTCGCCCGTCTCGCTCACGTCGTCGCTCGTCACCGTTACGCCGTCATCGGCGCCTGGCTCGTACTCACCCTCTTCGGCGGCTTCGCCGCCGGCCAGGTCTCGAAACGCTGGTTCCAGAGCTTCTCGATCCCGGGCCGCTCGGCCTACGAGACCAACCAGCGGACGCTGAACACCTTCGGCGTCGGCGTGCGCCCGCCGAACGTGCTCGTGTTCCACACGAGCGGAGACGCGACGAAGAGCGGCGCGATCCGGGCAGCGACCGAGCGCGTCGCGAAGGCGAGCAAGGGCGCGCTCACGAGCTCGTACTTCTCCACCGGCAGCCTCGCGTACGTCTCCAAGGACCGGCACACGACGTTCATGGAGGCCTATCCGCCCGGGCTGGCCAAGTTCGACACGAAAAGCGGCGCCAAGCAGATGCGCAGCCTGGCCGCCGCCGGCCTGCCCGCCGGGACCAGCGTTCACGTCACCGGGCACGACCCCCTCGAGGAGGCGAGCACGAAGGGCTCGGGCGGTGGCCCGAGCGTCCTGCTCGAGGCCATCGTCGGCGGGTTCGGGGCGCTGATCATCCTCCTGTTCGTCTTCGGGACGCTTCCGGCGATCCTGATGCCGATCGTCGTCGCGATCGCGTCGATCCTGAACACCTTCACGCTCGTCTGGGCGCTCACGTACTTGACCGACGTCTCGATCATCGTCCAGTTCCTGATCGCGCTCGTCGGTCTCGGCGTGGCGATCGACTACGCCCTGCTGATGATCTTCCGCTTCCGCGACTAGCTGCGCGAGGGCGAGGACGTCGAGACCGCGCTCGTCGAGACGATGACGCACGCGGGGCGCTCGGTCATCGCTCTCGCTGATCGTCCTGCCGCTGCCGTTCATCCGCTCGATGGGCATCGGCGGCATGCTGATCCCGGCCGTCTCGGTGCTCGCGGCGATCACGCTCCTTCCCGCGTTGCTCGCCGTCCTGGGCACGCGGATCAACAGCGTCAGGGTGCTGCCGAAGCGTTTCGTCGACCGCGGCCACCCGGAGGACGGCTTCTGGGGCCGCTGGGCGCGCTTCGTGCTCCGGCACCCGTGGCGCGTGGCCGTCGTCGGGACCGCGATCGTCGCCGTGCTGGCCGGGCTCGGAACCCAGCTGACGCCGAACGAGGCGCAGCTCAAGAACTTCCCCGGCGCGGGCGACGCGATCGCCGGCCGGAGCGCCCTTGCCGCCGCACACATCTCCCCCGGCGTCATGAAGCCGTTCAACGTGCTCGTCGAGAACGGCGGCAACCCCCAGGCCGTGGCCGCGAAGCTCGGCACGGTGCCGGGCGTCGCCGGGGCCGTGGCGCCGAAGGACTGGCATCGGGGCTCTGCCTCGCTGGTCCAGGCCTTCCCGTCGATCGACGGTGCGGCGCCGGGAATCCAGGGGATCATCAACCGCACCAACGACGCACTAAAAGGGACGAACGCCACCCTCGGCGGAGTCGCGGCGGTCGATCGCGACTTCATCCATGCCATCTACGGAAACTTCCCCTACGTGCTCGCATTCGTGCTCGTGCTGACGCTGATCCTGCTCGCGCGCGCGTTCCGCTCGATCGTGCTGCCGCTCAAGGCCGCGATCCTCAACCTCGCCTCACTGGCCGCCGCGTACGGGATCGTCGTCTTCATCTTCCAGGAGGGCCACGGCTCGTCGCTCTGGAACATCAGCGCGACAGGCGCGATTCCGGCCTGGATCCCGCTGATGATCTTCGCCTTCCTGTTCGGGCTCTCGATGGACTACGAGGTCTTCATGCTCACGCGCATGCGCGAGGCCTACGATGAGACGGGCTCGACGGAGCGCGCAATCGAGCTCGGACTGGCCCGCACCGGCAAGCTGGTGACCAGCGCGGCGCTGATCCTGATGTTCGCCTTCCTCGTCCTCTCGTCGAGCCCCGGCTACGAGATCAAGCTGTTCGCGATCGGGCTCGCGGCGGGGATCATCTTCGACGCGACCGTCATCCGCGCCCTGCTCGTCCCGGCGCTGATGCGGCTGCTCGGGCGCGCGAACTGGTGGATGCCGGACTGGGCGCGCTCGCTGCTCTTCGTCCCCAAGCGGCGTGAGGCGGTGCCCGAGGCCGCGGCGGACAACGTCTAGCGCTTGAGGCTGCTCGTCCTCGGCGGGACGAAGTTCCTCGGCCGCGCTGCGGTCGAGGAGGCGCTCGCGCGCGGGCACGAGGTGACGCTCTTCAACCGCGGGCAGACGAACCCGGAGCTCTTCCCTGAGGCCGAGAAGCTGCGCGGCGATCGCGACGGCGATCTTTCGGCCATGGAGGGACGCGAGTGGGACGCGGTGATCGACCCCTCCGGTTACGTCCCGCGCGTCGTGCGGGCGGGCGCGGAGCTCTTGCGCCGGTCGGTCGGGCACTACGTGTTCGTCTCGAGCGGTTCCGTCTACGCGGAGCCGTACGTGCCGGGGTACGACGAAACGGCACCGACGGTCGAGCTCGAGGATCCGGCGAGCGAAGAGGTATTGCGCGACTACGGCGCGCTCAAGGCCGCGTGCGAGGAGGTCGTGCGCGAGATCTTTCCGGACGCGCACACGAACGTCCGCGCCGGGTTGATCGTCGGGCCGCACGACGGGAGCGGGCGGTTCACCTATTGGCCGCTTCGCGCGTCGCTTGGCGGCGACGTGCTCGCGCCCTCACCGCCCCAGCGCCTCACGCAGTTCATCGACGTCCGCGACCTCGGCGCCTGGATGGTGAGCGCCTGCGAGCGCGGAGTCAGCGGGACGTTCAACGCGACGGGAGAGCCGATGACTCTCGGCTCGGTGCTCGAGGCCTGCGGGATCTCGCAGCCGGCCTGGGTCGACGAGGCGTTCCTGCTCGAGCAGGGCGTCGGGCCCTGGATGGAGCTGCCGCTCTGGCTTCCGGCCGCGGACGAAGCGTTCCTGCAGATGACCGTCGCCAAGGCGGTCGCAGCGGGGCTCTCTTTCCGGCCGCTCGAGGAGACGGTGCGGGACACGCTCGCCTGGGCCCGCGAGACCGGTGCGGAGCTAGTGACCGAGAACCAGTACGGCACGGCGGGCCTCGACCCGGCGCGCGAAGCGGAGCTGCTCGAAGCTTGGCGCCGCCACAGTGTTACGCTCGCGCGGTGACGACCGTTGCGGACCTGATGACGACCGACGTCCTGACCGTCGCGCCCGAAGACACGATCGGCGAGACCGCGCAGAGGATGGTCGAGCTCGGCGTCAGCTCGGCCGTCGTCTCCGACTACGGGCGGATGATCGGGATCGTGACCGAGCGCGACCTGACCCGGGCGGTCGCGGGGCGCGTGCACACCAGCGAGGCGCGCGTGCGCGAGTGGATGACAGCCAATCCGGTCACGCTGACGCGCAGCGCATCCCCGGCCGAGGCGGCCAAGCTCATGTTCGAGAACCGTTTCCGCCACATCCCGATCGTCGAGGACGAGCACACCGTCGGCATCGTCAGCATCCGCGACGTCGCCCGCTGGAGCACCGAAGAGGACTAAACGAGCTCGAGCTGCCGGTGGGCCTCGAGCCCGGAAACCGCGACGCCCAGGAGGCGCAACGCGCCCGGGCGATCGGCGAGCGCGCGGTCGAGACAGGCACAGGCGAGCTCCCAGATCCGTTCCGCTTCGTCGATGCCGACCGATAGAGACGTCGAGCGCGAACGGATCGAGAAGTCCGGGTACCGCACCTTCGTCGTCACGGTCCGCCCCACCTGCCCGGCCGCCTCGAGACGCTCCGCGACGAGCTGTGAGAGGCGCTTCAGCTCGTCCTGAAGCCGCTCGACCTCCGAGATGTCGCGCTCGAACGTCTCCTCGGCGCTGATCGAGACGGTCTCGGACGAGAGCTCGAGCGGGCGCGGGTCGATGCCGCGCGCGCGATCGCGCAGGAGCGGGCCGAGCTTCCCCGGGAGAAGCCCGCGAAGAGCGTCGTCCGTGAGCGCCGCCAGATCGCCGATCGACGCGACGCCCCCGCGGCGCAGCCGCTCCTCGGCCCGCGGGCCCACGCCCGGAAGCCGCCGCACGGGGAAGGGCGCGAGGAACGCTGCCTCGCGCCCGGCCGGGACGACGGTCAGGCCGCCGGGCTTGCGCCGGTCGCTCGCGATCTTCGCGACCACCTTGCAGGAGGCGACGCCGAGCGCGCACGAGAGCGAAGTGGCCCCGCGCACGGCCGCCTGCACCGCCTCAGCGACCGCCCGCGCCCGCCCGAAGTCCGGCGCGACCTCGCCCATGTCGAGGTAACCCTCGTCCATCCCGGTCCGCTCGATCGTCGGCACGACCTCCTGCACCGCGCTCCAAACGGCGCGCGAGTACTCCTTGTAGAGCCGGTGCCGCGGCCGCAGGAAGACGGCGTGCGGACACCGGCGCAGGGCCTCCGCGCACGACATCGCCGAATGAATCCCGAAGCGGCGCGCCGCGTAGTTCGCCGTCGCCACGACGCCTCGGCCGTGTGGGTCGCCTCCAACCACCAGCGGCTGCGAGCGGAGCTCGGGCGCCTCGAGCTCCTCGACGGCGGCGAAGAACGCGTCCAGGTCGAGGTGGGCGACGATCACGTTGACTCGGCGACGATCTGCACGGCGACGAACACGGCGTAGAGGAGCAGTATCGCGACGCCCTCAGACCTCCCGACGCCCCGCGGCCGGGCCAGGAGAAGAAGCACCGCCGAGGTCATCAACAGGAGCCACGCGAGGTCGAACCCGGTCAGCGCCGAGGTCGAGCCGAGCGCGATGAAGAACGCCGGAATCGAGACGCCGAAGACGAGGTTGACGGTGTTGCTGTTCAACGTCTCGCTGACGAGCGCCGAGCCGCGGCCCTGGAACGCGAGACGGGCGGCGGTGAACGCATTCGGAAGGCTCGTGAGGATTGCCAGCACGACGATCCCGACGATCACGTCCGGGACGCTCCACCGGTTCGCGAGCCTGAGCGCCGCATCGACCATCCCGATGCTGCCGCCGACGATGATCGCGAGCGCGGGCAGGAGCGTCAGGGCCGGCACGAGCGCCCGCTCGCCGTGCGCGAGGACGTGGTCCGGGCGGTGCGGCTCGCCGAAGAACCGCTCCAACGGCCGCGGAGCCCGCGCCGGGCCGGCGGCCAGCAAAGAGATGTAGGGAACGAGCACGAGCGCCAGGAGCGCGAGCGTGACCCAGGCACCGAGCAGCGTCAGGATCAGCAGGCCGACAACGAGCGTCGCGGCGATGCCGACTGCGCCTTCCACCGCGAGCGCCTCGCGCCGGATTCGAATTCCCCCGCAGAGCAGCGCGCTGAGCCCGACCATCGCGGCGAGGTTGAAGACGTTCGAGCCGAGCACGACGCCGACGCCGACGTCGTGGGCGCCGCGAACCAGCGCGGCGATCGCCGAGGAGACCTCGGGCGCGTCCGCGGCGAGCGCGGTCAAGAGCCCGAGCAGCGTCTCGGGCAGGCCCAGCCGCAGGCCGACGCGGTCGAGGCGGCGCGCGAAGAAGCCGGCCGCGGCGAGCGTCACGCCGAGCGTGCCGAGGAAGTAGAGGACGATCAGGAAGGTCAGGGCTGCGCGGCCAGGGCACGCCCCGCCGCTTCCGAGGCCGCGTCGGCGGCCCGCCTGGCCCGGCCGAGACGTTCGTCCTCCTGGAGCGTCACGAGGTTCACCTCGACGAGCCGGACGGCCGCCCGCGCGGCGCCCGAAGCGAGCGCCGCGGCCGCCGACGCGTCGGCGCGCGCCGCGCCGTCCGCTGCCTCGGCCGCCTCGGCTGCGAGCAACGCGACATCCGCTGCGGTCTCCGCGATCGCCAACGGCACCTCGGCGGCGCGGACGAGCGATCGCTCGAGGCTCGCGTCGCGCTGCGCGAGCGCGCTCAGCGCCCGCTCGTAGGCCCTCACATCCTGACCGGCGAGCGCCAGGAGCCGGTCGCGTAACTCCACAGCCTGCGCACGGGCGCCCTCCGCACCCTCCCAGCCCTCGGAGCGGGAGGCGTCCTTCACCACCAGCGCCGCGGCGAGGCCGGCGGAGACGCTCGCGACCCAGCCGGAGCCCGGCGCCGCGTCGGCCGACGAGACGGTCTCGGCCAGCTGGTGCGCAATCTCGGTCACAGGGCGGCCTCAAATGCGCGACGTGCCTCGTCGCCGAAGACCGCGAAGACAATGCGTTCCAGCGATCGCGGCTCGTAGCCGCGGGCCTCCCCGACCATGATCTCGGCGCACTCGCCGAGCGGAAAGCCGCCCACGCCGGTGCCGAAGGCGGGCAGTGCGAGCGAGCGAGCGCCCAGCTCGTCCGCGAGCTCGAGGCAGCTCTTGGTGGTGCGGCTGACGAGGGCGGGGCTCGTCTGCAGGTCCTGCCCCATGACGGCACCGTGGAGCACGTGCTCCGCCTTCAGCCGTCCGGCGCCGGTCGCGACGGCGGTGCCCAGCGGGATCGGGCCCTTCGCAACGGCCTCGCGCTCGATCTCCTCGCCGCCTGCCCGCTTGAGCGCCCCCGCCACCCCGGCGCCCATCCAGAGGTGATCGTTTGCCGCGTTCGCGAGGGCGTCCACCTCGAGCGCGGCGATGTCGCCCTCCACGACCTCCAAACGCATCAGCGCACCCCGGCCTCCACGCGCCGAAACACCTCCGCCGCGGCCCGATGGAAACCATCCGGGAGCCCCGCCGCCGCGAACGTGGCGGCGATCTCCTCCATCTCGGCGACCCAGCGCCAGCCCTTCCGGTCGGCGGAGCGCGCGGCGGAGCCCGAGCGTTCGATCAGCTCCGGAAGCGAGAGCCGCCACTCCTCGAGCAGGGGCTCCTCCACGTCCTCCGCCCGGGCGAGTGCCCGGACAGCGATCAGCATCGCCGCCGTCCCCTTCGTCCAAGCCGCGTACGCCATCTTCAGCGCCGACGCGGTGCCGGGCTCGTTGGAGATCACGCGGGCCTCGAGGTTCGTCCGCTGGAAGAGCGTCGCGACGTGCTCGGCATCGGCGCCCGCGAGATAGAGCCGGGTTGTTCCGGCCTCTCGGGGCGGCGGGCCGATGATCCCCGCGTCGACGAAACGTCCGCCGATCGCGGCGCCGATCTCACGCGCGGTCGCCGGGGAGACGGCGTTCGCGTCGACGAAGATCCCATCGAATCCGGCGACCGAGCGCGCTACGTCGAGCGCCGCGTGCGGGGGACAGATCGAAAGGATGAGCTCACTTCGCCGCGCGAGCTCCTCCATCGTGCCCGCGTCCTCGAGACCGGCTTGCTCCGCCCGTGCGGCCGTCTCGGCACTCCGGCCGGTGGAGACCCAGAGCACGTGCCGCCCGGCGGCGAGCAGGTCCTCGCCGAC
>VAXM01000022.1 GCA_005883335.1 Actinomycetota bacterium | reverse complement strand
AAGTTCGTCGGCGACGCGGTGATGGCTGCGTTCGGCGCGCCGACGGCGCTTGAGGATCACGCTGAACGGGCGCTGCACGCCGCGCTTGCGATGCAGCGGCGGCTCGCCGAGCTCTTCGGCGACCGGCTCGCGCTGCGGATCGGGGTGAACACAGGCGAGGTAGTCGTCGGCAAGGCGCGCGAAGGCAGCTCCTTCGTCACCGGCGACGCGGTCAACGTCGGCGCGCGGCTCGAGCAGGCGGCGGCACCGGGCGACATCCTCGTTGGCGAGCGAACCGCCGCCGCCGTGCGGGGCGCGTTCGAGCTGGAGCAGCCTCTCACCATCGAGGCGAAAGGTAAGCCGGACGGGGTTGTCTCGCGGCGGCTCATCCGCGCGCTCTCGCTGATGCGGCCCCGCGGTGTGAGCGGCCTACACCAGGCGTTCATCGGTCGAGACCACGAGTTCGACGAGCTTCGCGCGGCCTATGAGGGGGTCGTTCGCGACGAAGCACCAGCTCTGGTGATGATCGTTGGCGACGCCGGCGTCGGCAAGTCGCGGCTCGTGCGAGAGCTGTGGGCGTGGCTCGCCGCGCAGGAGCGGCAGCCGCTGCAGCGCACCGGCCGCTGCCTCTCATACGGGCACGGCACCGCGTACTGGCCGCTTGCCGAGATCCTTCGCGAGCACTTCGGCATCCTGGAGAATGATCCGCCGGCCGTCGTCGCCGAGCGGCTCGGTGGCCGTCGCTACCTCGGCTTGACGCTCGGCCTCGACCCGGGCGAGGAGCTGCACCCGCTCAGGGCGCGCGAGCGTCTGCACGACGCCTGGGCAGAGTTCCTCGGCGAGCTCGCTCGCGAGCGTCCCGCGGTCGTGCTCGTTGAGGACGTGCACTGGGCCGACGACGAGCTGCTCAAGCTGCTCGACTCGCTCGTGGCCCGGGTGGATGGGCCGCTGCTCATGCTCGCCACGGGGCGGCCGGAGCTGCTCGAGCGCCGGCCCGCCTGGTCCAGGCATGCGGTCCTTCTCAACGCGCTCTCGGCCGCGGTGGCGGCCGAGCTGCTCGACGAGCTGCTCGGCGTCGAGCTGCCGCCGTCGGTGCGGAACGTCGTCGTCGAGCGGGCGGAGGGCAATCCATTTTTCGTCGAAGAGTTGTTGGCGACGCTGATCGACCGCGGTGTGCTCGTGCGCCGCGACGGCGCCTGGTCTTGCCAAGAGCTGCCGCCGGACTTTGAGGTCCCGGACACGGTGCAAGCGGTGCTCGCCGCTCGCATCGACCTGCTGCCGTCGGCAGAGAAGGCGGCGCTGCAGGCGGCGGCGGTAATCGGGCGTATTTTCTGGACGGGTCCGGTCTACGAGCTCGTCGGCGGCATGCCCGACTTCGAGCTGCTCACCGAGCGTGACTTCGTCCGCCGGCGCGCCGGGTCGTCGCTGCCGCGCGAGCGCGAGTATGCGATCAAGCACGCGCTCACTCGGGAGGTCGCCTACGGCGGCCTGCCGAAGGCGAAGCGGGCGCAGCTGCACGCAGGTTTCGCCCGCTGGCTCGAGCGCAGCGAGAGGAGCGACGAGCATGCGGCGCTGCTCGCGCACCACTACGCCGAGGCGGTGCGGCCCGAAGACGTCGACCTCGCCTGGAGCGGAAACGAGCAAGAGGCGGCAGAGCTCCGCGCGAAGGCAGTCGAATGGTCGAGACGCGCGGCCACGGTCTCGATCCGACGCTACGAGATCGAAGACGGAATCGCACTGCTACACCGAGCGGTCGCCTTCGAATTCGACGCTGGCAAGCAGGCCGAGCTTTGGCTAGAGATCGGTCGCGCGAACGCGCTCAAGTTCGACGGGGAGGCGTTCCGGGCGGCGATCGAGCAGGCAATAGAGCTCACTGGTCCCTCGGCAGAGCTTTATACGGAACTCGCGCTGCAGACGGCGCGCAGGTCCGGCATGTGGAAGCGACCACCGGATCGGGAAGTCGTCGATGAGTGGATCGATCGTGCGCTCGAGCTTGCCGAAGAAGACTCGCCGACCCATGCCAGGGCGCTCGCCGCAGTTGCGCTGTGGCGGAAGGACGAGGCGGCCGCGCGCAGCCTGCACGCGATCGCGCAACGGATCGGCGACGCCGGGCTGCGCTCGAACGCGCTCGCGGCACTGACCGACGTCGCATGGAGTGCCGGCGACCTCGAGCAGGCGTCCACCTGGCTGGGGCACCGGCTCGAGCTGCTGCCGCAGCTCGTCGATCCCGATGACCGACATTTCGCTCTCATGACAGCCGTGTCACTCGATTTGGCCGCCGGGAAGCTCTCGGACGCGAATCGGGCAAGCGAGCTCTTGGACGAAATGGTGCAGGGCTTGACACCCCATCACCGTCTGCACGGGATGCATTCGCGGCTCCTGATCGAGATGATCTGCGGCCGCTGGGACCATCTACGAGCCCTGACGCCGCAGGCCGAGCGCGCGGTCAAAGCGAACTCAGCGGCACCGTGCCCCTCAAACGCGTCGTCCCTGCTTTACTGCGCTGTGGCAAGCCTCCAGTGCGGAGATGAGGCGGAAGCCGCTCGCCTCGAGGCCGAAGCCGAGGTGCAGATACTTGATCCCTATCGTTCGCTCTATTGGGGCCCAAAGCTCCGCCTCGCACTCGCCCGCGATGACTTACCGGCGGTCGACCGGCTCGTCGACTCCGTCGATTTCCGGCCGCGCGCCGGCGTCCGCGCGGCCGCCGGAGTAGACCGAGTCCGTCTGGACGACGGTGCTGCCGCGTTCCTGGACGCGCTCGTCGCCCTCGGCGCACGCGACCGGATCGAGTCGGAAGCCCCACAGTGGGTGAAGTCGCGGACGTACGTCCAGCCGTTCGCGCTTCGGGCGCTCGGAACCGCTCGCGCTGACGATGCTCTGCTAGACGAAGCGATGACCCGCTTCCGGGCGATCGGCCTCGACTGGCGTGCCGACGAGACGCTAACCCAGCACAATCGCACCAGAAAGGACAGGCCATGATCGCAGGCGCTCGAGCCGCTCGGTTACGCGGTCGTGATCGAGATGGAAGGCTTCGTCGGTTTCGCGCTTGTCCCAAACGTCTGGATCGGTAAGGCTCTCCTCGATCGACCTCATGGTGCGTGCGAGCTCGGCAGGAGAGATGACTGAGGTTCTATGGAAGGCGGCGCCGGGGTCGCCCGCGTCCAGATACGCGGATTGTCCAAACCGGTCTCCGTGGCTCGCCCAGCTCGGGCCGGACGAGCCGCCGCGTCCGCTTCGTTCCGACCGGACGGTCGATGTCGTCGTCGTTGGCGCAGGCATCGCGGGTATCGCCACAGCCTTCTTCGTCCTACGTTCGACTGGCAGCAACGTCATGCTCGTCGAGCGGGATCGTGTGGCCCGGGGGGCAACCGGTCACAACGCGGGTCAGCTGACGACCTACTTCGAGCGTCCGCTGTCGGATATCGCGGACGAGTTCGGCTGGAGACTGGCCGCCGATGCGCAGCGTCACATCGACGAGGCGCACGATCTGTTGGACACGATGGTCAGCGAGACCGGCGCCCGGGTGCCCGTCGAGCGATTCACCGGTTATCTGGGGATGTTCAACCGACAGCAGCTCGAGGTGCACCTGCGGTGCATGCTGGTCCGCAAGCGGGCCGACCTGCCGGCGCAGACGTGTGTGGTCTCGGAGGAGGCTGAGTTTCTTGGAGAGCTTCCTGCCGATTTCAGTGGGTTGTATTCGGTCGTCCCCCAGGCGCAGGTGCGGGAGCTGCTCGAGGTGGACGGTGACAGCTACCGCGCCGTGCTGTCCGAGCCTGCAGGCTGCTCGAACAGCTCCGCGCTTTGCCGGCAGGTGCTCGGATACCTGCAGTCGAAGTACGCCGACCGGTTCGTCTATGCCGATCGCACCAATGTCGAGCGGTTGATAGTGGGCGAGGATCGCGTGGTGGTGCATGCCGGCCCTCACCGCGTAACAGCGGGTCACGTTGTCCTCTGCACCAACGGCTTTGTCGACCACGTCGTCGAGGACATCGCCGGCTCGCCGATTCAGCTCGCTGCCGATCAGCAGATCACCGGCCGGATCGCGTACATGGCCGCGTTCGCCGAAGACGCGCCAAGGCCCCCTGCGGCGATCAGCTACATCCGCAACACCACGATCGGTGGTGACACACCGTACGTGTACGTCACACGACGTACCTACGACCGTTCCGACGATACGGTGACGCTGACCTGCATGGGCGGTCCCGAGTATCCGTTTGATGAGCCGCTCTACCACCGTGACGCGCTGTTTCCCGGCGGCCTGTTACAGGCACTGGATGACGAAGCGCGGCCGTTCGCGCAGCCGGCTCGACCACCCGGCCTGCCCTATGACTTTCACTGGCATGGGCTGATGGGCTACAACGACGGCGGAATCCGCGTGGTCGGCGCGCATCCTCGCCACCAAAGGCTGCTCTACAACCTGGGCTGTAACGGTGTCGGCTTCCTCCCGTCGATCTACGGCGGACACCGCCTCGCCCAACTTCTCGCCGGAGATCACCTCGCGGCCAGCGTGTTTGACCCGCGCTGACCTGTCGGGCCGTACGATGAAGGCGTGGAAGCGACGCAGCGGCTCGTCAAGCCGAAACTACGCGGTGTCTTTCATGAGATCGGCTTCTATGCGGCTGCCGCAGTCGGCGTTGTGCTGGTCGTCACCGCCGAGCCCGGCAAAGCGCGGATCGCCGGCGCGATCTTCGCGAGTTGCGTTGCTCTCTGCTTCGGTGCAAGCGCGCTCTACCACCGGCCGACGTGGCCCCCGCGGGCGCGTGCCTGGCTTGCGCGGCTCGACCACGCCGGCATCTACTTCCTGATTGCCGGCACCTACGCGCCATTCGGGTTGATCGTGATGTCGAGGGCTTGGGCGATCCCGATCCTCGCGATCGTTTGGGGCGGCGCGTTCCTTGCAATCCTCATGAAGCTGTTCTGGGTACGGGCCCCCAAGTGGCTGTCGGCCGCGATCGCTCTGGCACTCGGCTGGGTCGCAGCCGCCGCTTTCCCGCAGCTGCTGAAGCTTTCCACGGCCGGGCTCGTGCTCGTCGTCGCCGGGGGGATCCTCTACACCGCGGGCGCCATCATCTACGCACGGCGCCGTCCGGACCCGGTCCCCCAGGTGTTCGGGTATCACGAGCTTTTCCACGTGCTCACAGTCGCGGCGGCAACGTGTCAGTACCTTGCCGTGGCGTTCTACGTGCTCCCGCGCGCGTAGCGCTATCCCATACGCAGCGATGAGTTTTTCGACGGACCAGGGTCTGATTCGACGAGAACCCGACTGACGGGGAGGCTGCCCGACATGACGAACCATTCCGTAGGCACGCGCGAGGAGTGGCTGGCGGCTCGAATCGAGCTGCTCGCCGAGGAGAAGGAACTAACGCGCCGTAGCGACGAGCTCGCCCGGACGCGGCAAGCACTGCCGTGGGTCGCCGTCGACGAGGACTACGGGTTCGAGACCGAAGAGGGGACGAAGACGCTGGTCGATCTCTTCGACGGTCGCTCGCAGTTGCTCGTCTACCACTTCATGTTCGGCCCGACGGTCGAGGGCTGGCCCGATGCGGGCTGTCCGGGCTGCTCGTACACCGCGGACAGCCTCGACGGCGCCGTCGTGCATCTCCCGCCGCGGGGCGTGACGTTCGTCGCGGTCTCCCGTGGCCCGCTCGAGAACCTGCAGGCCTACCGGCGCCGGATGGGCTGGGAATTCCCGTGGGTCTCGGCAGGGGCAGAAAGCGACTTCAACCTCGACTTCTCCGTGTTCACGGAAGAAGAGCGCAAGGCCGGCACCGGCTTCAACTTCGGGACGCCGAAGCACGCTGCGGAGATCGACCTCAGGCGCGACGAGCTCCACGGGCTGAGCGCCTTCGCGCTCGAGGACGGCGTCGTCTACCACACGTACTCGTGCTACGACCGCGGCACGGATGTTCTGAACGCGACCTGGCAGCTGCTCGACAGGACCCCGCTCGGACGCGGCGAAGATCCCGAAGGCTGGCCGCGCCGGCACGACGACTACGAATGACCCAAACGAAATCGTCGGGTCGCCGCTGACGCCTTGAAGCGGCCGCGGCCCAGGATCTCTCGAGCGGCGTTGTAGCCGGGCGTCCCCATCACGCCGCCGCCCGGATGCGCGGCCGAGCCGCACAGGTAGAGGCCGCGAATCGGCGTCCGGTACCGGGCCCACCCCGGTGCCGGCCGGAACGCGAACAGTTGGCCGGGCGTCATCGCGCCCTGGAAGATGTTGCCGCCGGTGAGGTTGAAAACGCGCTCGAGGTCGGGCGGCGCGAGCACTTGGCGGTCGATTACCGAGCTCGTGAAGTTGGGCGCGTACTCGTCGACGATGGCGAAGCAGCGGTCTGCGAACGCGTCGCGCTGGTCGTCCCACGAGCCGTCGCGCAGCTCGTAGGGCGCGTACTGGATGAACATCGACATGAGGTGACGCCCCTCCGGCGCGACAGTCGGGTCGACGACCGACGGAAGCTGGAACTCGATCACGGGCTGCGCCGAGGGCCGCCCGTATTTGGCGTCGTCGTGGGCAAGCTCGATGTAGTCCTGGTCCGGGCAGATATGAATCGTCCCGCGGTGCTGCGGGCCGGGCTCGGAGCCCGGCAGCGCGCGGAAGCTCGGCAACTCCCCGAGTGCCACGTTGATCTTCAGCGAGGCGCTCGCGTAGTTGATCCGCTCGACGTCGGCGACGAACGCCTCCGGAAGCTCGTTCCGGCCGAGCAGCTTCAGGAACGTGACGTTGGCGTCGGCGTTGCTCGCCACGAGGGGAGCGTGGAGCTCGTCGCCGTTTGCGAGCGCAACGCCCTGCGCGCGGCCGTCCCGAACCAGGATCCGCTGCACCTCGGCCTCGCAGCGGATCTCCGCGCCGAGGTTGCGGGCCGCGCCCGCCAGCGCCTGCGTGATCCCACCCATTCCGCCGCGCATGTACGCCCAGACTCCGCGCGTCCCGCCGGCCTCGCCCATGACGTGGTGGAAAAGCACGTACGCGGTGCCGGGCATCGAGGGGCTCGCCATCGCACCGATGATCGCGTCGGTCGCCAGCGTCCCCTTCAGCTCCTCGGACTCGAACCAACGGTCGAGGATCGGCCTGGCGGCACCGGTGAGGATCTCCACCGCCTCGCCTGCTCCGTCGCGGAGCCGCCGGAACGAGAGGCCGAGCGTCAGCAGCGCACGAAGGTCCGCCAGGCGCGGCCGCAGGATGTCCGGCGGCGCCATCGTCAAGGTCGGCTCGACGAGCGCCGCTACGCGTTCGAGCATCGCCTCGTACTGCGGATAGCGCTCCGCGTCGCGCTTGCTGAACTTCGCGATCTCGTTGCGCGTCCGTTCGAGATCCGGTCCCATCATCAGCGAGCGCCCGTCCGGGAACGGCGTGAACGACGACGGGTCGCGAGGGAGGACCTCGTAGCCGTATCGCTCGAGGTTCAGGTCTCGAACGATCTGGGTGTGGAAGAGGCTGTTGACGTACGAGGCGGTGGAGACCTTGTAGCCGGGGAACGTCTCCTCCGTTACGCAGGCCCCGCCGACGACGTGACGCCGCTCGAGGACGAGCACGCGCAGCCCGGCGCGCGCGAGGTAGCACGCGGTGACCAGGCCGTTGTGCCCGGCACCGACGACGATCGCGTCGTGGCGTGAAGGGCTCTCCTTGATCGTGCCGACCCTAACGCGTTTCGCCACTATTCCCCCGTCGGCGAGGAGAGAGAGGAGCCTATGAACCTTCCCCCGGTCGTCTCATCCACGGACTGGCAAGCAGCGCGCGACGCGCTTCTTGCCAAGGAAAAGGAAGCCACCCGGGCACGCGACGCGCTCGCCGCCGAGCGCCGCAGGCTGCCGAGGGTCCGGATCGACAAGGACTACACCTTCGACGGCCCGGACGGAAAGGCGGGCCTGCCCGACCTTTTCGAAGGACGCAGTCAGCTGCTCCTCTACCACTTCATGTTCGGCCCGAGCCAGGACGCGGGCTGCGACGGCTGCTCGATGTTCGTCGACCAGGTCGGCCACCTCGCGCACCTGCACGCCCGCGACACGTCCTTCGCGCTCATGTCCCGCGCCCCGCTCGCCAAGATCGAGGCATACGAGAAGCGGATGGGCTGGACGATCCCGTGGTTCTCGTCGTTCGAGAGCGACTTCAACGTCGACTTCGGCGTCGGTCCGGAGGCGCCGCAGCCTGACGTCTACCAGGACGGCGAGTCGTTCGGGCTCAGCGTCTTCCTGCGAGACGGCGACGACGTCTTTCGCACCTACTTCACGACGCACCGAGGCGTCGAGGCGCTCGGCAGCGTGTGGACCTTCCTCGACCTGACGCCGCTCGGCCGTCAAGAGGAGTGGGAGGACTCACCTGCCGGGTATCCGCAGACCAAGCCGTACGAGTGGTGGCGCCGCCACGACGAGTACTAGCGCAGCGTGCGGACCCAATCGATTCGGGCAGCGCCGATCTGGTGTCATCCAGGGATTGCTGCGGCTCGGCCTTTGCGCGCTCGAATTTCACCGACGCAGGCAGCGGCGTAGTCGGCTTGTTTCGCGCAGCAGCTCGTGAGCGTGTCGACAAAGCTTCTTTCGGCCGGCGAGAGTGGGCGGCCCACCAGTCGTGCGACGGAGAAGTGGCGCACGAGCGGCGCGCGTCCCGCGAGCCGGAAGCTCTCGAGGTCTCCACGTTCGACCTCTTCGGCAACGGCGTAGCGTGAGAGGAAGGCAACTCCGAGCCCCTCGCGCGCGGCCCGCTTGATCGCTTCGCTCGAGCCGAGCTCCCAGATGCCGGCCGGTGTGATCCCGATTGCGCGCAGCTCCTCGTCGATCGATTGCTGCGAGCTCGAACCGGGCTCGCGTGCGAGGAGCATGAACTCGGTCAGGCGCTCCGGTTTGACCGAGCCCTTCGTCAGGGGCACGAGACCGGGTTTCGCGACGCCGACGATCTCGTCCTCGAGGAACGGCTCGAGCAGGATCCGTTCGTCCGCACGCGCGGCGCCGACGAGGGCGAGCTGGAGGCGGCCGGCGAGCAGCCGTTTCAGGATCTCGTCGCTGGCGGCGACCTCGACCTCGACGGTGACGCCTGGGTAGCTGCGGCGGAAGCAGCCGAGCGTGTCGGGGAGCAGGTAGACGCCGGGCGCGGTCGAGGCACCGAGGTGGATGGTGCCGGTCTGCAGGCCGGCGATAGCACCGAGCTCCTCTTCGGCGGCGCCGAGGCTGGCGAGTGCTTGCGCGGCGCGGGCGGCGAGCACTTGCCCGGCGTCGGTGAGGCGGCTGCCCCGGCCGGTGCGCTCGACCAGCCGCTGGCCGGCTGCGGCCTCGAGCAGGCGCAGGTGCTGGCTCGCACTGGGTTGGCCGATGCCGATCGCGGCCGCGGCGGCGGAGACGCTTCCTTGGCGCTCGATCTCGACCAGCAGGCGCATGCGGGTGGTGTCCCAGAGCTCCCGCAGGGTGCTGGTCGTTGCCATATCCGATACCGATAGCAGCTATCGGCAACTTCGTCTAGCGCGATTGCCGCCGAGGTCGTAGCTTGGAAGCGTGATCCTGCGTCCGTTCCTGTGCGCCGAGACGGCGTGCGCGTCGTACCTGTTCGGCTGCCTGACCGAGCGCAAGCTCGCGGTGGTCGATCCGCACGAGGCCCTGGTCGACGCCTATCTTGAGGAGGCGGAGCGTGTCGGAGCGCCGATCGTCGCGGTCCTGGAGACGCACGTGCAGGCCGACCACGTCTCAGGGCTGCCGGCGCTCGTCGAGGCGACGGGCGCGACGGCGTACCTGCCGGCGGGAGCTGGCGTTGAGTTCGAGCACGAGCAGCTCGAGGACGGCGCCGAGGTCGCCCTCGGCAACACGCGTGTGCGCGCACTCGCGACGCCCGGGCATGCGCCGGCGCACAACGCGTACGTGGTGGCCGACCTGCGCCGCGGAGACCTCGAGCCCTGGCTCGTTTTCACCGGCGATTCCCTGCTGGTAGGCGACGTCGGGCGGCCGGATCTCCATGCTCAAGGCGAGCCGGAACCTCTTGCACGCGAGCTGTACACGTCGCTGCAGCGGCTGCTCGAGCTTCCGGACGGCGTGCTCGTCTTGCCGAGTCACTACGGCGGCTCGGTCTGCGGTCGTTCGTTGTCAGGCAATCCGCTCTCGACGATCGGGTTCGAACGCCGGCACAACCGGGCGTTCGCCGCTGCCGACTCGGAGGCGTTCGTTCGGGAGCTGCTCGTCGACGTGCCGCTGCCGCCTGCCGATCAGGCGGCGATCGTCAGGGCGAATCGCGCCGGAATCGCAGCCGCGCGGGCGTGAGCGGCGTCCGGCTCGGGCTGCGCGCGAACGCCGCGCAGTTCGGCCTGCTCGTCGGCCTCAACGCGCTCGTCGGCGCGATGGTGGGGCTGGAGCGCAGCGTGCTGCCGCTGGTCGGCAAGCACGACTTCCATCTCGCCTCGAACGCGGCGGTGCTCGCGTTCGTCGTCGCCTTCGGATCGGCCAAGGCGCTGGCAAACCTAGGTGCCGGTGCGCTCGCCGACCGCATCGGCCGCAAACGCTTGCTCGTGTTCGGCTGGCTGCTCGCGCTGCCGGTCGCGCCTCTGCTCGGGTTCGCTCCGAGCTGGTGGCTGATCGTCGCCGCGAACGTCCTCCTGGGGGCCAACCAAGGGCTGGCCTGGTCCATGACCGTCGTGATGAAGATCGACCTCGCCGGCCCGGAGCGACGGGGCCTCGCGCTCGGACTGAACGAGTCGGCCGGCTATCTCGGCGTCGCTGCGACGGCATTTGCGACCGGGGCAATCGCCGCGAGCGTCGCCCCGCGCACGGTCGTGTGGACGGGAGCGCTCGCGATCTCCCTCGCCGGCACAGCGATCGCGCTGGTGTTCGTGCGCGACACGGGCGGGCACGTCGCGCATGAGCAGCTAGCGCACGGGGAGCGTGAAGCGCTGCCGCTGCGAGCCGCCTTTGCCGAAGCGACGATCCGCCGGCCGGTCTTGCGCGCCTGCTCGCAGGCCGGGCTCGTCAACAACCTGAACGACGCCCTGGCCTGGGGACTGGCGCCGCTGTACCTCGCCGCTCACGGCGAGGATGCGACCAAGATCGGCATCGTCGCCGCGGTCTATCCCGGCGTCTGGGGTTTCCTGCAACTCGGTACCGGCTGGCTCTCGGACCATGCCGGGCGCAAGCCGTTGATCACGTTCGGGATGCTCGTGCAGGCGGGGGCGCTCGCACTCCTTGTCGCGGGCGGCGGCGCGTTCGCGCCGTCCCTGGCCGCAGCTGCGCTGCTCGGTACCGGTACCGCGTTCGTCTATCCGACTCTGATCGCGTCTGTCTCGGACGTGGTGGAGCCGCGGGACCGCGCCTCGGTCGTGGGCGTCTACCGCTTCTGGCGCGACGGCGGCTTCGTGGCCGGCGCTCTGCTGGCCGGCTTTGCCGCCGACGCGCTCGGCAGTGGGCCTGCGATCGCCATCGTTGCCGCTCTCACCGCGGCAAGCGGCCTACTCGTCGCCATCACACCCTGGCAGCCAAGCGCCGGCACGCCGCTTCGTCTACGGCGATGGCTGCCATCGCCAACTTCCTCTTGGCCGATACGAGCCCACGGCATACGCTCGCCGGTGTACGAGCGACCCAGTGAAGGAGGAGCGATGCGAGCAATCGAGTGTCCATGCGGTCACCATCTCGAGGGAGCAGACGACGAGGAGCTCTTTCGCCTCGCGCGCGCGCACGTCGACACCGACCATCCGGAGATGCAGCGAACCGATGAGCAGCTGCGGGCGCGAGTGGCCGCCGACGCCTACGAGGTCTGAGGAGCGACGATGGCGAGCAACGAGAAGGTCGTGATCAACCTCGCAACCGGGCTTGAAGACACAGAGCGCGTGACGGTTGCCTTCCTAGTCGGGGACGCGGCGCTCGAGCAGGGCAAGCAGGTGGCGATGTTTCTGACCAAGGAGGCGGTCAGGCTGGGATTGCCCGGTCACGCGGAGGCCGTCGCGTGCGAGGGCTGTCCGCCGCTGTCAAACCTGTTTCAGCAGTACACGGACGGCGGCGGCGAGCTGCTCGTCTGCCCGATCTGCTTCAGCGCCCGCAAGCTGGACGAAAGCGGCCTCGTGCCGAATGCACGCCTGGCCGGCGCGACGCCGCTCTGGGAATGGGTCGGCGAAGGCGCTACGGTCTTCAGCTACTGAGTTCTGAGGAGGCGCAATGGCGGTCGAAGCCGAGATCGACGTCGAGCTCCTGAAGAGCGAGATCAAGAAGACCTACGCCTCCGTTTCGGAGGAGCCCGAGAAGGACTTCATCTTCCCGACGGGCCGCGCATGGGCCGAGGATCTCGACTACCCGCACGAGCTCGCACGCGTCCCCGAGCGCGCGGCCGAGTCGTTCGCCGGCGTCGCGAATCCGTTCTCGCTCGGCCGCCTCGAACCGGGCGAGCGCGTGCTCGATCTCGGCTGCGGGGCGGGCACCGACTCGCTCGTCGCCGCACAGATGGTCGGTGAGCAAGGCCACGTCACCGGCATCGACATGACGCCCCAGATGCTGGCGAAGGCGCGAGCCGCAGCCGCCGAGCTGGGTGCCACCAACGTCGAGTTCGTCGAGGGCGAGGCCGAAAGGCTGGCGTTCGCAGATGAGAGCTTCGACGTGGTGCTCTCGAACGGCGTCATCGACCTGATCCCGGACAAGGATGCCGTCTTCGCCGAGTTGCACCGCGTGCTTGCCCCCGGCGGGCGCATGCAGATCGCCGACGTGACGATCCAGAATCCGGTCAGCGAGGAAGGCCGCCGCGATATCGATCTCTGGACCGGCTGAATAGCAGGGGCGCTGCTGGAAGCAGCGTACGCCAGGCTGTTGGAACGGCACGGGTTCGAGCGAATCGAGACCGGTCTGCTCGTCGACACCTACGCACGCTCGACGTTCGAGGACACGCGCCGCAAGGCGCAGAAGTTCGGCGCCCGCGGCACGACTCTCAAGGCATACAAGCGGACCTCGTGAGCCCCGAGCCGGTGCGCAGCGTGCTCGACCCGGAGGGTGCTCACCTCTCGGCGCTGTGCCGGCTTGCAGACTTCCGCGACCAGCGCGTCCTCGAGCTGGGCTGCGGCGACGGTCGGCTGACTCTCGGGATCGCTCCCGTGGCGGCCAGCGTGGTCGCCTTCGATCCCGACGCCGAGGCGGTCGAGCGAGCACGCCGTTTTCTGCCGAGTGACCTCGCCGAGCGCGTCGCCTACCAGGTCGCCTCGGGCAAGGAGATCGAGATCGAGCCGCACTCATTCGACCTCGTCCTCTTCTCCTGGTCGCTCTGATGAGTGGAGCCCGAGGACGTCGTGCACGTCCTGCGCAACATGGTCAGCGCGGTCAAGCCCAGCGGGCTGGTGCTCGACCTGCAGGTGATTCGCCCTGATCCGCGGGTAGAGCTCGACGGCCGGCTCGTCTGCGAGATCGACGGGCAACCGCTCTTTCGCCTCGCCGACGCCGCTGCCGAGGCCGTTGACGCAGCCGTCGCCGACGGCCGGCTGCGCGAGGAGGCGGTCGACGACCACGATGTGCGCAAGCACTACCGGACCGGTGCCGACCTCGTCGATGATTTCTCCGGCAAGGAGCGGAAACTGCCGGCCGAAGCGGTGCCGACCGTGCGTGCGCTCAGGCGTCCCTGCGTGGTCCGCGAACGATGCCGCCTCCGAAGGCTGGCGACATATGCGCCTAAACTGGAAGAGTGAGGCCCATCTGGACAGGTCGCGTGGCTCAGGCCGCTGCGAAGTACGGCGAGCAGGCACCGATGGCCACCGTCTGCTGCAACGCCTGCCGCACGTGCGTGACGTCGAATGTTCTCGCGCTGGCGACGGGAGCGATTGCCGGCGCCGGTCTCGGAATCGCGCGGCTTGCGCGGCGCCTCGTCGCGTCGACTCACTAGCGCGGCTCCGCGCGGTGGCAGGATTCCCGGCGCATGAGAACCGTTGTGTTGGTCCTCGTCTTCGGAACGATCGCCGGCGCGGTCGCCTCCGCCGAGCCGGGCCCTCAGGCGCCGTGGGGAAGGCGCTCGGTCTCGCTCATCAGCGCCACGGGGCTGCAGCGCCTCGTCGAGGTGCACGTGCGCTTCCACGGCGCCCGTCGCTGGGTGATCTACGTCGACGGGCGCCCGAGCGGGTTCTCGACGGCCACGGTCGGCTACGCGCGGGTGACGCGGCCGGGCCGCCACCGGATCTTCGCCGCGCTCGCAGGGCGCGACAACGTGGTGCTACGCCCGCTGGTCCGGTCGCGGACGGTTGACGTCATGCTCCCTCGCCCCGCCGGACCGGTGGTCGCAGCGGCCGGTGACATCGCCTGCGATCCGAACAACGTCGCGTTCAACGACGGCCGTGGCATGGCGCACCGGTGCCATCAGCTCGCCACCTCGAACCTGCTCGTGAACGCGGGGCTGACCGCGGTGCTGGCGCTCGGCGACCTGCAGTACTACTGCGGCGCGCTGGGGGCCTTCATCTACTCGTACGACCCCAGCTGGGGTCGAGTGAAGGCGATCACCTACCCCGCGCCGGGGAACCACGAGTACCAGCTTTCGGGCGGCTACGACTGCGCGGCCGGCGCGCAGGGATATTTCTCGTACTGGGGGACGGCCGCCGGCGACCCCTCCCGCGGCTACTACTCCTTTGACATCGGCACCTGGCATCTGGTCTCGCTGAACTCGAACTGCGACGAGATCGGTGGCTGCGGGCCGGGATCGACCGAAGAGCGCTGGTTGGGCGCCGACCTCGCCGCGCACGAAGGCGCCCGGTGCACGCTCGCGTACTGGCACCACCCGCCGTTCAGCTCACGCGTCACCCAGGGCGGGGCGCCGATGACGATGGCGCTCCTGCAGGACCTGTATGCCGCCGGCGTCGAGCTGCTCCTCAACGGCCACGAGCACAACTACGAGCGGTTTGCCCCGCAAACGCCCGCCGGCGCTGCCGACCCGGCTCGCGGCATCCGCGAGTTCGTCGTTGGCACCGGCGGAGCGGATCTCCGGCCGTTCGGAGCGCCGATCGGAAACAGCGAGGTCCGGCAGAACGACACGTACGGGGTCCTGGAGCTGACGCTCCTCCCCACGAGCTACGCCTGGCAGTTCATTCCAGAGGCCGGGGGCGCCTTCACCGACAGCGGTTCGTCCCCATGCCATTGACCGATCCGAGCCCCGAGAATCCGCTGCAGGGATCGTGCCTGTGCGGCGGCGTCCGCTTCGAGGTGACCGCGCCGTTTCTCTGGGCGAACCACTGCCACTGCTCGCGCTGCCGCAAGCACTCGGGCGCATTCGGCGGAACCCAGGGGCGCGTCCCGCGCGAGGGCTTCCGCCTGCTCGCGGGCGAGGAGCTGATCCGCGTCTACCGGCTGGACGGCGGGCGCGTGAAGGCGTTCTGCTCGGTCTGCGGCTCGAGCCTGTTCGGCAACGAGTGGCCGGAGGGCGACGAGATCGCGATCCGCTTCGGAGCGCTCGACGGCGACCCGGGGATCCGCCCGGAGTTCCACGTCTTCGTCGCGTCCCGCGCGCCCTGGGACGAGCTCCCGGACGACGGCCTGCCTCGCCACGACGAGGCGCATCCCGGCGCCTGAGGGCGTCTTGTTGTTAAATCCACCCGCCGTCACCGCAGTCGTCGCGCGCTGCGGTCAACAACTGAGACCTGGAGGTAGAGCATGGGGGGACGGAAGCTCACCGAGGTTCTTCTTCGAGGCGCTGCACGGCGGCGGGTAGGCGTCGTCGGCGCGCTGTTCGCCCTGGCCGTGCTGGTGCAGGCGGCCGTTGTCTTCGCGGGTGGATCGAGTCACACGAACGGTCCGTCCGCCGTAAGCGGCTCCGCGCCGCTCGCCATGGCCGGTAGCTCCGGCCGCGTCTACGTCGGCCACTCGTACAAGAACGACGTCTCGCCGGCGCTGAGAGAGATCCCGGCGCTGCCGCTCAAGTCGATGCCGGAGCGCGAGGCTGCTGCGAATCCGCGGATCGGGCGACACCGCAATGCGTCCGACCCGGTCGTCCAGCGCACGTTCGCCCCGGCGAGCATGCCAGCGCCGACGCTCAACTTCGACGGGATTCCCTTCCCCGGGGTCGGCTGCAACTGCGCCCCGCCCGACACGAACGGCGAGGTAGGGGCCACGCAGTACGTCCAGATCGTCAACGAGGGCTTCCAGGTCTTCAACAAGTCGACGGGAGGCTCGGTCTACGGCCCGGCCGGGATCACCACCCTCTGGAGCGGCTTCGGCGGCGTCTGTCAAAACACCGGCGACGGCGACCCGGTCGTCCTCTACGACCAGCTCGCCAACCGCTGGGTCATCACCCAGTTCGCCGGTGTCTCGGTGCCGACCGATGAGTGCATCGCCGTCTCGACGACGAGCGATGCGACCGGCAGCTGGTTCCGCTACGGCTTCCACCTCGGCTCGAACTTCTTCGACTATCCGCATCTCGGCGTGTGGCCCGACGCCTACTACATGTCGATGAACGTCTTCAACTCGTCGGGAACCGCCTACCTCGGCCCGCAGCCGTTCGCGTTCAATCGCGCCGCGATGCTGGCCGGAAGCGCGGCGACCTTCGTGACGACCGGAATCACCGGAGGCTCCTCGGAGGAGACCTATCTACCGGCCGACCTCGACGGCTCGACGCTCCCGCCCGCCGGCGCGCCCGACTCGTTCGTCGAGTGGCCCAACGGCGGCGCGTACCGCATCTACCACTTCCACGTCGATTTCGCGACGCCGTCCAACTCCACGTTCACGCTCTTTGCCACACCGGCCGCGGCGGGCTTCACGCAGCTTTGCCCGGCGACCCGCGCCTGCGTGCCCGAGCCGAACGGCTCGAGCCTCGACGCGATCGCCGACCGGATGATGTTCAGGGCGGCGTACCGCAACTTCGGCGACCACGAGGCGCTGGTGACCAACTACACGGTCGGATCCGGAGGCGTGGCCGGCATCCGGTGGCTCGAGCTGCGCGGCGTCACGGCCGGGCCGGTCACCGTCTACCAGCAGAGCACCTACCAGCCGGACACGACCTGGCGCTGGATGGGCAGCGCGGCCATGGACGCTTCGGGTGACCTGGCCCTCGGCTTCAGCGCCTCGAGCGCGACGACGGTTCCGCAGCTCCGCTACGCCGGACGGCTCGCCGGCGATCCGCTCAACCAGCTGGCGCAGGGGGAAGCGACGCTCTTCCCGGGCGCGGGTAGCCAGACCGCGACGAGCAATCGGTGGGGCGACTACAGCGACATGACCGTCGACCCGGTGGACGACTGCACCTTCTGGTACACGAACGAGTACTACCCGGCGGGCTCGTCCTCGTTCAACTGGCGGACGCGGATCGGAAGCTTCAAGTTCCCGACCTGCGGCTCGCCGCCTCCTCCGCCGCCACCACCACCACCACCACCACCTCCACCACCGCCACCTCCGCCCCCGCCCGGGCCGGTGAGCCAGATCACCGGGACGGGCGCGACCTGCAGCCAGTTCTCCGCCGGCACGGCGACGACGCTCGCCACGCTCACGTACACGGTGAGGAACGGGCGGATCCAGTCGGTCAACCCGACCGCGTTCCACTACTGGGTGCGCGTGAACGCGGCAGCCGGGTCGAACACGGTGGTCGTCTCGCAGGCGATCACGACGGGCAACTTCAGCACGCTGTTCGGCCAGGGCTCCGGGAGCACCGTCAACACCCCGTCCTGCGCGGTCGTCTCGGGCGCGACCATCACCGCCGCGCAAGGCAACGGCACGTTCACGGTCCAGTGGAACGCCTCGTCGGCCGGGACGTACTTCATCGGGCTGCGGCTCGGGACGTCGGCTGTCAACCACAAGCGAGTGCCGAACCCGCCGACCGTGCACTACGCGTTCTCGACGAACGGCGTGACCGGCTCGACCAGCGGGATCGACCTCTCGCAGTAGCGAGCTACGACGATGGGGAGGCCCGCCGCTCTCTTCGGTAGCGGCGGGCCTCCTCGACGAACGCTTCGAAGAGGCGTGTGTCCGCCCCGGCTTCCGGGTGCCAGAGGACGCCGAGCGCGAAGCGGCGCGCTGGGTCCTCCAGCGCCTCGACGGTGCCGTCCTCGGCGTGTGCGGCCTCGCGGAGGCCCGAGCCGATCCGGCCGAAACCCTGGTGGTGGTGCGACTTGACCGGCGCGTGGTCGCCGAGGAGCGCTCCGAGACGCGTGCCGCGCTCGAGCGTGACGTCGTGGTCGGTGTACTCGCCCGGCGTGTGCTTGTGCTCGTCGTGCCCGACGATGTCCGGGAGGTGCTGGACGAGGTCGCCTCCGAGCCCGACGTTGAGGATCTGGCTGCCGCGGCAGACCGCGAGGACCGGCATGTCGCGCTCGAGCGCCGCGTGGAGCAAGGCCAGCTCGGCGCGGTCGCGCTCCTCGAGCACGCCCTTCGTCTCGGGATGCGGGTCGTGTCCGTAGGTGCCGGGACCGAGGTCGGAGCCGCCGGAGAAGACGATCCCGTCGAGCACCTCCACCGTCTCCTCGATCCCGCCGTCGCTCGGCGGCACCAGCAGCGCCCGCCCGCCGGCGCGCTCGACCGCGCGCACGTAATCCGTCGGAACGAGCGCAGACTCCTCCTCCCAGGCGCCGAATGCGGCCAGCTGGATGTCGGTCGTGATGCCGACGATCGGTCTCATGCGCGGCGCACGCCCACCGCGAGGTGCAGCCCGTCGGGCGTGATCTCGTGCACGCCGACGTGACGGTATCGCCGCTCGAAGTCGTCTTTCACGCGGTTCCAGAGCTTCGCGCGCATGAAGATAACGAAGGGCGGATCGACGTTGAACCGCGGCAGCAGGCTCGGCTCGACCACCCCTCCGACCTGGCTGTCGTCGCGCGTGAACATCTGCAGGCGCTGCCTCCAGATGCCCGGCGTGCCCCAGACGTAGTACGCCAGCGAGCCCTGGTCGGCCGAGATGTAGAACCGCTCGCCCGGAATCCCACTGTGCGACTGGACGAAGCGGCCGGTGCCGCCGATGTCGTCGCCGTAGAACTGGCCGGTGTCGATGAAGTCCCAGCCGATGACGCCGTTCCAGGTGCCGATCGCGAGCAGCGCGGCAACGGTGACAGCCACTGGCGCGACACGGCGGAGGCGCGGCGCCGCCACGACGCGGGCAGCGGCTCCGGCGAGCAGGCGGATCGCCTCCGTGACGAGGAGGGCGACGAACGGCAGGATCACGAGCATGCGCGGGTAGTCCGGCGCCTGCCCGACGAGGAACGCGAACACGAGCCAGAGCAGGAGGAAGCCGACGAGCGGGAAGATGCTCCACGGAGGTCCTCGCCGGAAGATCGCGCGCAGCAGCACCGTCAGCGCGCCGAGCCAGAGCAGCGCGCCCGTCAGCGGGTCGACGATGCCGTGGCCGAAGTTCGGGTAGATGAAGGCCTCGTCGACGCGGTCGGTGTTGAACGCGGTCAGGCCCCAGACGATGTTCTTCTCGATCCCCTCGCCGATGCTGTCGGCGAAGACCCAGTTCTTCTGCAGTTCCCGTCCGTCGTGGGTCAGGAGCAGCGCCTCCCGCTGGTGGTGCGTCAGGTCGGCTGGCGCCTTCAGGTACGCGACGACGTACGGGGCAGCGACGAGGACGAAGCCCGCCGCGGCGACACCCCCGAGCCGGCCGAGCCCGCGGAAGCCGAGCGAGCTCCGGTAGACGACGGCCAGAACGACGAGGAACACGAGCCAGACGGGGAAGATCATCCGGCCGGGGAAGTGCACGTAGTAGCCGATGCCCGCGAGGGCGCCGCCGCAGAAGGTCGCGAAGAGGTTGCGCCGCCGCAGCCCGAAGAGCAGCAGCGTCAGTGCTGCGACCTCGAACAGGACCGGCGTGTTCTCTCGCATCGCCATTCGGCTGATCATCAGGAACGCGTGGTTGACCCCGAACACGGCCGACGCGACGACCGCCCACGGGGCCGAGAGCAACTGGCGGAAGAGCGCGTACGAGAGCCCGATCGCGAGCAGCCCGGCGAGCGCGTGCAGGAGCCGCATGTGGTCGAGCGTCACGCCCCCGAAGAGGTTCCCGAGCTTCCCCCAGACGACGAACAGGGCCACGGGGTGGCCGAAGTACTCGCTCAGCCCGAACATGTCCGGGTTCGCCATGGCCGCGTACTTCTTGCGCGGATCACATAGAGCGGTGCGAACGCCGCCATGAGGAACAGCGGCGCGAGGAGGTCGATCCTCGCCGGACGGGCAATCTGCTCGAAGAGGGCCGTCCCGACGAGCGCGAGCCCGAACAGCCAGAGCAGGCCCACGGCCAGCCCGAAGCCGTCGGCAGCGTAGAGCGCCACCGACGCGACCCAGAGCAGCGCGCCGGCGCACGCGCTTGCGACCCTCCTCACGGGAAGATTCTGGACCACAACGGCGTTCGTGAGAAGATCATCCGGAGAGCATTCGAAGGAGGTTCACATGGCCTTGCAGATTGGCGACACCGCGCCCGACTTCCAGGCGGAGACGACCGAGGGGTCGATCGGCTTTCACGACTGGATCGGCGATTCCTGGGCGGTTCTGTTCTCGCACCCGAAGGACTTCACCCCGGTGTGCACGACCGAGCTCGGCTACATGGCGAAGATCAAGCCGGAGTTCGACAGGCGGGGCGTGAAGATCATCGGCCTCTCGGTCGACCCGACCGGCGACCACGAGGGCTGGGCGAAGGACATCGAGGAGACGCAGGGCCAGGCGCCCAACTATCCGATCATCGGCGACAGCGACTTCCAGGTCTCGAAGCTCTACGGAATGCTGTCGAACGAGGTCTCGGGCGACCCGAAGGACCGCACGCCCGCCGACAACCAGACCGTGCGCAACGTCTTCGTGATCGGGCCGGACAAGAAGATCAAGCTGATCCTCGTCTATCCGATGACGACCGGGCGCAACTTCGACGAGGTGCTGCGCGTGATCGACTCGCTCCAGCTGACCGCGAAGCACAAGGTCGCGACGCCGGTCAACTGGCAGCAGGGCGAAGACGTGATCATCGCGGGCTCGGTCTCGAACGACGAGGCGAAGGAGACCTTCGGCGAATGGGAGTCGCCGAAGCCGTACATCCGGATCGTTCCGCAGCCGCGTTGAGCTAGGAGAGATCGTTGAACCCGAGGGCCTCGGAAACGCCCGAGGCCAACTGATCGACGCTCGTTCCGAGCTCGACGTGGATGACCGGCAGTCGGAAAGCGGAGGCCTCGCGTGTCACGTCTTCGCTGAAGAGGCGATCGCGTTCGAGCAAGTTCGCCAACGCGCGCTCGGGATCGCTTGCCTTCCCGGGAATGTCGTACGTCGAGCCACGACTGTCGAAGGCCGCGCGGCGGAACTCGGGGGTCGCTATGAGCCAGACCGCCTGGTTCCGGCGAGTCAGAAGTGGCGCCACGAGGCGGGGCAGGAGCGTGAATCCCTCCACGAGCACGGGCGGCGATGACGGCAGCGCCAGGAGGTCGTCGATGACGAGATGGAAGCCCTCGCCCTGGAAGCCGTGAAACGTGTCGCGCATGACATCCGGGGGGCGATTGAGCCATCTCTCGTCCATGTCCATCGCGACAAAGGCGTGCAGGAGCGGAGCGTCGTCAGGTGTCGTGCGAGCGGCGTATTCGGAAAAGCGCTCGCTGTGGTACAGACGAAACCCGTGCTTGGCGGCGAGCCGACGAGCGACGGTGGACTTACCGCTGCCACTGCCGCCGCCGATGAACCGGACGTGTCGAAGCCCGTTGCGGAGCACGTCGAAATTGTCGCCGAAGCAGGAGAACCCAGCGAAGAGACGGGGTCAGGTCTTGCATTTCGCCACCTCGGCCTCCTCGCGGTGCAGCCGCCGTCGCACCGTCGAGCCGCCGCGTAGAGGCCGTTCCAGCATCGCGCCGAACTGAGGAAATCCATCTGGGTGCCAGGCGCGTAGTTCTTGTCGTGAGGCGAGCGCTCTTGGCCATGGCCGTCGTCCTCCTGGCAACGGGCTGCGGTGGATACGGCGGCAAGTCGAAGTCGAGCAGCACCGAGAGCAGCGGCGGAGGCGGGAAGACCACCGTCGCGGGCGTCCCGGCGAACAATCACGGCACGAAGTCGGTGAGCAGCGAAGCCGAGGTCGAGCTCGACGACTACTACTTCAAGCCGACGGTGCTCAAGGGCAAGCCCGGCTCGAGCGTCACGCTCGAGCTCAAGAACGAGGGCTCGGTCGAGCACAACTTCACGATCGACTCACAGGGGATCGACAAGGACCTCGAGGCCGGCGAGGACGCGAAGGTGAGCGTCACGATCCCGAAGTCGGGTGTGATCTCCTTCTACTGCAAGTACCACAAGAGCATGGGCATGGCCGGCGCGCTCACCGGCGGCGGCAGCGGGGGCATGACCGGCGGCGGCGAGACCGGCACCGGCAGCACCTCCACCGGCAAGGGTTACTGAGCCGGACCATAAGTTCACCGAGCCGGGTGCGCTTTCGTCCCCCGTCTCCGTTGACCTTCGGCTTCCGCCTAGTGCCCTCGGGTACGGCTTCGTCCTACTCGCGTCCCTTGCTCGGTGCAACGGGGAACCTAGAGCCCGGCAGGTCCGAGTTCAAGGGGTCCGAAAGACGAAGTTCGGAAAGTGCGCACGTTTTATTTCCGGCGTCTCTTTGAGAGACGCTCGTGTCGGCCGGACGACTCAGACGGACGCACCGGCAGAGCCGGCGCGTCCTGAGGTCGGCATCGCTAGCGATGCCTTAGGAGCTCGCGGAGGAACCCTCCGCCGCCGATGACCCGTTCGGCGTTCACGGCCGCCGCGTCGCGAAGTGCACGGTCGGACGTGACGAGCCACGCGCCCGGATGTTTCGGCACCTCGCGGATCAGCCAGTCGTCCGCGCTCTCGTGACCCGAGCCGATCGCGCCGGCAGGAGCTTCGCCGTCGAAGACGAGGACGACCTCGTGGCCGTGGCGCTCGGCCCAGTCGCGGCAGCGCTCGACGAGCTCCTCGTCGGAGAGGTTTGGCCACTGCGAGCGCTGGACGTTCCGTCCATCGACGTAAACCCTCGCCACTAGGCGGGAACGGCTGCAGCGTCCAGAGCGGTGCGGAGGGACTTGACGTAGTCCCTGAGTGCGGCAGGGCCGCGCTCCGCGGCTTCCAGCGCGCTCGTGCCGACCACGACGCCGTCCGCGAGCTCCGCGGCAGCGCGGGCCTGCTCGGGCGTCGAGATCCCGAATCCCGCGTAGAGCGGCAGCTTCGTCGCCGTCCTCGCTCGCTCGACGAGCCCTGCCAGCGTGGGGGAGAGCCCGTCGCGCGCGCCGGTCGTCCCGGTCAGGGTGACGAGGTAGAGCCAACCGTCGGTGCGCTCCCCGGCGAGGCGGATGCGCTTGTCGGTCGACGTAGGCGCCACGAGCTGGATCCTGCGCAAGTCCGCCCGCTCGTCCGCGGGCAGGTCGACGATGATCAGGCTCGTCGCGCCCGCGGCCCGCGCGTCGTCGGCGAAGCGCTCCCAGCCGTAGGCCTCGAGCAGCGACGAGTAGGTCATCGGCACGAGCGGCGTCTCGGGCAGCCGCGCCCGCGTGGCCGCGAGCGTCTCGAGACACGCGCCGGTACGCATGCCCTGCGCGAGCGCCCGCTCGGCCGCGCGGCGGATCACCGGCCCGTCGGCCAGCGGATCGGAGAACGGGAAGCCGAGCTCGAGGAGGTCGGCCCCGCCCTCGGCCGCAGCTTCGGCGAGCTCCGGGGTATCGGGCCCGCACATTAGGTAGATGACGAGCGCGCTCAGAGTCTCTCCAGCAGCGCCTTTTCGATCTTTGCCACGATCGTGTAGGCGGGATCGAAGACGTTGCCGACCTCGTAACGGATGCACTGGCCGAGCAGGGTCGACGCGGCGGGATAATCGAGGCTGTAGTCCTCGTGCAGGAGCGCGACGAGCTCGGTGGTCGCGTGCTGGACGGCCTGGTCGAGCGGTCGCGCGTTGCCGACCGCCATGACGAATGTGCCGTCGTCGGCGCGCGGCCAGCGGATCCGCTTGCCCTTGACGACCTCGAGCGTGAACTCGACGTCCATCGAGACCTCGATCCCGGTCCCGACGATCTCGCCGTCGCCCTGGAGCGCGTGACCGTCGCCGATGTGGAAGAGCGCGCCCTCGACCGCAACCGGGAAGTAGACGGTGACGCCCTCGCGGAAGCCGCGGTAATCCATGTTGCCGCCGTGCGGCCCCGAGGTCGCCGTCGAGATCGCCTGGCCGAGGTCGGGCGCGACGCCGAAGCAGCCGACCATCGGCTCGAGCTGCACCTCGCCGAACTCGCCCAGGCCGGCCGGCGGATCCTCGAGGACGGCGGTTCTGCGCTCGAGGTCGAGCGTCCACCAGACGTCTCGCTGGTCGACGTAGCCGAACTCCGGGATGAAGTGCGGGTCCAGAACGCTCGGCGCAATGCGCGCGCCGCTCACACCGCGCGTCCGGTTCGGCCGGACGCCGTCGAGCCGCACCGAGAGCGTGTCCCCCAGCTCAGCGCCCTCGACGTAGAACGGCCCCGTCATCGGGTTGCCGCCGTCGGTCAAGTCCTCCTGGTTGCGGTCGTAGCCGCTCGAATCGACGCACCAGGTGCGGATCGTGTCGCCGCTCGCGACTCGAAGGACGGGCTCGTGCGAGCCGATCGAGAGGTGGAACGTGGTCGGCTCGAAATCGCGGACGGTCACCGCGAGAGGACCTCCTCCAGGTCCTTGTCGCCGCGGCCGGACAGGCAGAGAAGCACGACCTCCTCGTCGAGCTCGGCGACGCGGGCCAACGCGTGGGCGGGCTCGAGGGCCGGCAGGATCCCCTCGGTGCGGGCGAGGCGCCTGAAGGCGGCGAGGGCTTCGTCGTCGGTCGCCGTGGCGTACTCGGCGCGGCCGCTGTCGCGCAGAAACGCGTGCTCGGGCCCGGAGCCCGGATAGTCGAGACCGGCGGAGATCGATTCGGCGTCGAGCACCTGGCCGTCCTCGTCGGCCAGCACGGACGAGCGTGAGCCGTGAAGCACCGCCGTGCGCCCGGTGCCGAGGCTCGCCGCGCCGCCGGCCTCGACGCCTACGAGGCGGACATCGTCGGCGAGGAACCCTGCGAAGAGCCCGATCGCATTCGAGCCGCCGCCGACGCAGGCGACTGCGACCTCTGGCAGGTGGCCCTCGGCCTGGAGGATCTGCTCACGCGCCTCGTGCCCGATGACCGCTTGCAGCTCGCGCACGATCTCCGGGTACGGATGCGGTCCGACGCACGAGCCGATCAGGTAATGGGTCGTCTCGACGGTCGCGATCCAGTCGCGGATCGCCTCGCTGGTCGCCTCCTTGAGCGTCCGCGTGCCGAACTCGACCGGCCGGACCTCGGCGCCGAGCAGCCGCATGCGCTCGACGTTCGGCCGCTGGCGGCGCATGTCCTCGGCGCCCATGTAGACGACGCACTCGAAGCCGAAACGCGCGCAGACCGTCGCCGCTGCGACCCCATGCTGACCCGCGCCCGTCTCGGCGACGATCCGCTGCTTGCCCAGCCGCCGCGCGAGCAGCGCCTGGCCGAGCGCGTTGTTGAGCTTGTGCGCGCCGGTGTGGAGGAGGTCCTCGCGCTTCAGGTAGAGCCGCTTGCCCGGCGCGAACCGCTCGGCCAGGGTGAGCGGGGTGGGTCGGCCGCCGTAGTCACGCCCGAGGCGGTCGAGCTCGTCGCGGAACGAGTCGTCGTCCTTGGCCTCGCGCCAGCCGGTCTCGAGCTCGTCCAGCGCGGGGATCAGCGTCTCGGGGACGAAGCGTCCACCGTACTCGCCGTAGGTCCCCTCGCGCCCCTGGCCGGCGTCGGCTCCCGCCGGGCGGAGCCCGGCTCCGCCGCCGCCTGACGCCGCCGTCGGCACGGGGCTCTCCGGGCCCGTGCCGCTTAGCACTGTGCCCTCCGGCCCCGCACCGCCGGCGACGCTCCAGGAACGCGAGGGCCACTGCACCGAGCCGCCTCCACGTACGCGCGCACGCGCGCGTGATCCTTGATTCCCGGCTCGGTCTCGAGGCTCGAGCTCGCGTCGACCGCCCAGGGTTGCACTGCCGCGATCGCCTCCTGGACGTTCTGGGGCGAGAGGCCCCCGGCGAGCACGACCCGGCCCTCGGCCTCGCGAGCACGCTCGAGGTGCGTCGGGTCCTCCTCTTGCCACGGCCGGTCGACGACGCGCGCCACCTTGCGGCCTTTGCGAAGCAGGACGCCGTCGCGAGCCCGGTGGCCGTTCTCGCGCCCATACAGTTGGACGAGGTCGGCCTCCTCCCCGATCTCGCCTACGTGCACGGCTACCGAGAGCATCGTGTCGGGGACGGCCAATACCCCCACGGCACGACGAGGCGTCTCTCGAGCGAGGACGAAGCCGGCGAGATCCGCTCCGGCTTCCGCAGCGGCCGCGACGTCTTCCTCGCGGGTCAGTCCGCAGACCTTGACGAGCGGGCGCGAGATCAGCTCGGCGAGCTTTGCGGCCGGGTCGGGCGCGCGCATCAGGGCCGAGCCGACGAGGATCGCGTCGGCGCCGGTGAGCTCCGCCTCGGCGCCCTGCGCTCGCGAGCCGATACCGCTCTCGGCGACGACGACCCGGTCGCGCGGGACTTGCTCGACGAGGGCGAGCTGCGCCCGGCGGTCGATCTCGAAGGTGTCGAGATCCCGCGCGTTGACGCCGATCACCGCCGCGTCGAGCCGGACCGCGCGCTCGAGCTCCTCCGGATCGTGGGCCTCGACGAGCGCGTCCAGGCCGAGCTCCGCCGCGCGTTCCATGAGATCTCGAACGCAGGCATCGTCGAGGTCTCGCAAGAGCAGGAGCACCGCGTCCGCCCCGCTGCGGCGGAGCTCGGCCAGTTCGTCGGTCCTTGAGAAGAAGCCCTTCGCGAGCAGCGGCAGGCTGGTCGCGGATCGCGCGGCGGCGAGATCCGCGGTGGTGCCGCCGAAGCGCTCGTCGACAAGCACCGAGACTGCGGCGGCTCCCACGCGGTCGAACTCGCTCGCCAGCCGGGCCGGGTCCGCATCGGGCCGCAAGTCGCCGGCGGAGGGAGAGCGGCGCTTCACTTCGGCGATCGCCGAGAGCCCCGGTGTGGCGAGCGCGTCCCGAAAGCGGCCCATCAGATACGCACCTCGGACGCCTGCGAGAACGTGATCAGCTCGTCGAGCCGGGCGGTTGCCGCGCCCGAGTCGATGGCCTCGCGCGCCAGCTCGAACCCCTCACGCAGGTCGCGCGCGTGGCCCGCTGCCGCGATCGCGCCGGCCGCGTTGAGCAGGATCGCCGAACGTCGCCCGCCGTTCTCGCCGGCAAAGGTGTCCTCGATCGCCGCAGCGTTCTCGACGGGCGACCCTCCCCCCAGCTCGGCTGGGTCGCAGCGCGGGACGCCGAGGTCGAGTGGATCGATCTCGCGTTCGCGCACGACGCCGTCGACCACCTCCGCCACGAGATTCGGCCCCGCCGGCGAGAGCTCGTCGATCCCGCCCGCACCGTGGACGACGAAGGCGCGGCGCGCACCGAGGTGCGCGAGCACTTCGGCGATCGTCCGCACCAGCGTCGGCGCGTAGACGCCGACGACTTGCGCGCGTGCGCCGGCCGGGTTCGTCAGCGGCCCGAGCACGTTGAAGACGGTGCGCGCCGCCAGCTCCCGCCGGACAGGAGCCGCGTGACGCATCGCCGGGTGGTGCGTCGGGGCGAACAGGAATCCGAAGCCGAGCTCGTCGATCGAGCGCTCGATCCGCGCCGGCGGCAGCTCGAGCCGGAAACCGAGGGCCTCGAGCACGTCCGCAGAGCCCGACGCCGACGAGACGGCGCGGTTGCCGTGCTTGGCCACGCCCGCGCCCGCGGCGGCCGCCACGAGTGCGGCGGCCGTCGAGATGTTGATCGTGCTCGCCCCGTCGCCGCCGGTGCCGGCGGTGTCGACGAGGTCGTCGCGCGCCGGTCGCACCGCGAGGACGTGCTCCCGCATCGCCTCCGCGCAGCCGGCGATCTCGTCCGCGGTCTCGCCCTTCAGTCGCAGCGCCACGAGGAAGCCGCCGATCTGGGCGGGGGTCGCCTCGCCGCCCATGATCTCGTTCATGACCGCGCGCGCCGCGTCGCGCGAGAGGTCGTGCCCGTCGAGGAGCTGCGCGAGAGCCTGCTGAACGTTCAAGCCGCACGCTCCACGAAATTGCGAGCAAGCTCAGGGCCAAGCGGCGTCAGGACCGACTCCGGGTGGAACTGCACGCCGTCAACGAGCAGCTCGCGGTGGCGGACGGCCATCACCTCGTCGTCCGTGCAGGTCGCCGAGACCTCGAGGCAGTCCGGGATCTGCGTCGCGGCG
>VAXM01000021.1 GCA_005883335.1 Actinomycetota bacterium | reverse complement strand
CAGGACCAAAGTCCGCTCCACAGCCATGAGCGATGAGTCTAGGCGTGCCGCTCGCGCCGGGGCGGCGCCAGGGCCTGCGTCTCGCCGAGCTCGACGGCCACGGGCTCGACCGGCGTCTCGCAGTACGGGCAGACCTGCCAGAGCGCCTCGAGCGGCGCCTTGCAATTGCGGCACGACTGGCGTAGGCGAGTCGTGCACACGGGGCACACGAGAAAGGAGGGATCGACCTCTGCGCGGCAGACCGGGCAGTGCAGCTCACGCCGCGAGAGGCGCTCCTCCATCGCCTTGATCTCGAGCTCGCGCTCGCGCACGTCCTCGAGGTACTCGGGCGAACGGAAGAGCATGTAGATGATCGGGCCGACGAACGGCACGAGGCCGAGCAGCGTCGCCATCCCGACGAGCCACGGGTCCTCGATTCGCCGCCGCGCGTCCTTGTAGACCCAGAACGCGATCGAGAGCCAGAAGACGGCGACGACGAACAACGTCAGGTTCCGGATCACCGCCCAGGTGCTCGAGCTGAAGAAGTCGAAGATTCCGTTGTCGGCTAGCGTCGCAACCCTCCGTCAGAGGAGGACTTTTCCCACGAGGTAGCCGGCGGCAAACGCGAGGCCGACGATCGTCAGGACGACGAGCGCGGCGACCGCGAAGACGCTCAGCCTCTCGCCGAGCTTTCCCATGGTATTCGCTGAAGTCGGATGTTGAGGTCCATCAGAAGGTAGAGCGAGCCCGTGACGAGCACCGGGCGGGCGGCTCGGTCAAGGGCGCGTTCGGGGTCCGGCTCCACTTCGACGGAGTCGAAGAACGGCGCTGCCGCGCGGGCGAGCTCGTCCGCGGGCAGAGCGCGCGCGCTGCGGGACGATGTCGCGATGAGCTTCCGGCCGGCGCGTGCGAGAAGTTGCAGCATCGCCTCTGCATCCTTGTCTTCGAGGATCGACGCGACGATCACGTAATCGTTGCGCGGCAGGCGGTCGAGGAGCCACTCGACGCCCGCCGGGTTGTGGGCGCCGGCGAAGACGTCCTCGCCGACGACATCGAATCGGCCCGGGAGTGAGATCTCGACGTCGCCGTCGAGCTCGCGCCCGAGGAAAGCCTCCGCTGCAGCCCGGCCCACATCCTCTGCGTACACCCCCTCCCACTCGGGCTCGCCGACGATGACCGTCGCACCCGCGGAAACCACGGCGAGCTTCTCGGCGGCGATCTGCTCGCGGGTCTCACCGAGGACGTCGGTGTGGTCTAGGGCGACGTTGGTCAGCGCGACCACGCGCGCGTCGAGGACGTTGGTCGCGTCGAGCCTCCCTCCCAGTCCCGCCTCGACGACCGCGACGTCGACCTCCGCCGCGGCGAACTCGGCGAAGGCCGCGGCCGTCAGCACCTCGAACTGCGTCGCGCCCAGCCGTTCCGCAGGCTCGCGCACGCGCGCGAGAGCCTCCTCCAGGTCCACGTCCTCGCCGTCGACCTGGATCCGCTCGCTCCAGCCCGAGACGTGCGGGGATGTGTACGCGCCCACGCTCAGCCCCTCACGAGCAAGGAAGGCCGCGGCGCGGCGGGTGGCCGTGGACTTGCCGTTGGTGCCAACGATGTGGATCGCCGGAAACGCGCGCTGCGGCTTGCCGAGCTCGGTCAGCAGCGCGCGCATCCGCCCCAGCCCGAACTCCTCGGGCCAGGGCGAGAGCGACTCGAGCCAGTCAAGAGGAGAGGGCATCGAGCTCGCGGCGGTAGCGCTCCAGCTTGTCGCGCTCGGCGGCGACGACGTCGCTCGGCGCGTTCTGCACGAAGCGCTCGTTGGCCAGCATCCCCTCGGCGCGTGCGATCTCGCCCCGGAGCCGTGTGAGCTCGGCCTCGACGTTGCCGCCGTCGACCTTCACGCGCTCGGGCTTGACGACGGCGTCGAAGATCCGCTGCTGGTCCTCGCTCAGGGGCGGACGGGCACCTGAGCGGCGGAACACCTCAGCGGCAACCCGGATCGGCTCGAACTCGGCCTCGACGCCGGCTTCGGCCCCGGCCGGCTCGGGCCACGGCGCGACGATCAGCGGCGTCTCGCGCTCCGGCAGGCTCGACCAGATCTCCTCGGTGACATGCGGCATCACCGGGTGGAGCAGCCGCAGGAGCCGCTCGAGGTTGGCAAGCGCCGTGGCCTGCGCGTCCTCGTCGCCGTCGTAAAGGCGCGGCTTGATCGCCTCGGCGTACCAATCGCAGAAGTCGTCGAACGTGACGTGGTAAAGGACGCTGGTCGCCGGCGAGAACTCGAACGCGGCGAAGTGCTCGTCAAGCTCGGCCTGAGCACGGTCGAGCCGCCGCGCGATCCATCGCTCCTCGAGCGCCTTTGGACGCGCATCCGGCTTCGTCCCGCCCGCGTTCGCAAGGATCAAGCGCGACACGTTCCAGAGCTTGTTCGCGAGCTTGCGGCCCTCCTCGAGCGCGCCCACGGAGAAGCGGACGTCCTGCGAGGAGGAGAGCTTGAGCAGCCCGTAACGCGTCGCGTCGGCGCCGTGCTCGTCGATCAGGTCGAGCGGGTCGATCCCCGTGCCGAGGCTCTTGGACATCCGCCGCCCGTCCGCGGCGAGCACGGTCGTATGGATGATCACCGACCGAAACGGGATCTCGCCCATCAGCTCGAGCCCTGAGAAGATCATCCGGTTCTCCCAGAGCCTGATGATCTCGCGTGCGGTCGTGTTGAGCGTGCCGGGGTACCACGCCTCGAGCTCCGGAGTCGTCTCCGGCCAGCCGAGGATCGCGAAGGGCCAGAGCGCGGACGAGAACCAGGTGTCGAGCACGTCCTCGCTGCGCGTCAGGTCGGCTGAGCCGCACTCGGCGCAGGCCTCCGGATCGTCCTCCTGGACCGTGAGGTGGCCGTCTGGGCACTCCCAGACGGGAAGCTGGTGCCCCCACCAGATCTGCCGCGAGATGTTCCAGTCGGGCGCGTTCTCGAGCGAGTCGATCGCGAACCGGTGCTGAGATTCCGGGTGGTAGCGGACTCGGCCCTCGTGGAGCGCAGCGAGCGCCGGTTGCCTGAGCTCGTCCATCCGGCACCACCACTGGAGCGAGATCAGCGGCTCGATCCGGCTCTTGCACCGCTCGCAAAGCGCGATCGTGTGCCGGTAGGCCTCGCGCTTGACGAGCAGGCCGCGCTCCTTGATCCAGCCCAGGATCCGCTCCTCCGCGTCGTCCTGGGTCAGCCCCGCGAGCTCGCCGGCCTCCTCGTTCATGCGCGCGTCCGGCCCGATCACCGTCACTTCGGGCAGGCCGTGATCGCGGCCGATCTCGAAGTCGAGCGGGTCGTGCCCGGGCGTCACCTTCAGGGCGCCGGTGCCGAACTCCGGGTCGACACGCTCGTCCTCGATCACCGGCACGGTGCGCTCGACGAAGGGCACGACCACCTCGCGGCCCACTGCGTGGGCCCAGCGCTCGTCCCCGGTGGCCACGGCCACGGCCACGTCGGCCAGGATCGTGGCGGGCCTCGCCGTCGCGATCGTGACGCCGTCCTCGGGCTCGTCCGCGAACGGGTAGCGCACGTATGTGAGGGCGTCGTCGACCTCCTCGTGCACGAGCTCGAGATCCGAGAGTGCGGTCTCGTGGTGCGGGCACCAGTTGATGATCCGGCTGGCGCGGTAGATCCAGCCCTTGCGGTAGAGGTGGACGAAGAACCGCATGACGGCACGAACGTAGGCATCGTCCATCGTGAACCGCTCCCGCCGGTAGTCCATCGACGCGCCCATTCGGCGGAGCTGGCCCATGATCGTGCCGCCGTACTGCCGCAGCCAGTCCCAGACGAGCTCGACGAACGCCTCGCGGCCGAGCTCCTGCCGGGTCTTGCCGTGCTCGGCCAGGTGCTTCTCGACGGCGTTCTGGGTCGAGATGCCGGCGTGGTCGTAGCCGGTTAGGAACGCCGTTTCGAAGCCGCGCATTCGGTGCCAGCGCACGAGCAGGTCAGCGAGGGAGATCTGCAGCGCGTGGCCGGTGTGCAGCGCCCCGGTGACGTTCGGGGGCGGGTGCGCGACGACGAACGTCTCGCGGCCCGAGCCGGGCTCCGCGTTGTAGAGGCCCTCCTCCTCCCAGGTGCGCTGCCAGCGCGCTTCGACGGCCTTCGGTTCGTACAGCGGCTCCATGAGGCAAGTTTACGGAGACATGGGCGAGTTCTTTCACGCGGTCAGGGTCTTCTTCGACGAGCTGGCGGCCGTCGGTTGGGGTGCTCTCGCGATCGCGTTGGGGTTCCACTTCGTAAGGTTGCTGCTGCGCACGATCGCCTACCGGAACATCCTCCGGGCCTCGTATCCGGAGGAGCGAGTGCGCTGGGCGCCGGTCGCGGGCGCCTATATCGCGGGCGTCGGAGTCAACTCGATCGTCCCCGGACGAGCAGGCGACCTCGTCAAGCTCTACCTAGTCCGACACCGCTATCCGGCGACGACCTACACGACGCTCGCCTCGACGCTCGTCGCCGAGACCGCCCTGGATTTCGTGATCGCGACTGCGTTCTTCCTCTGGGCGCTCACCCTCGGCGTGGTGCCGAGCATCCACACGCCCTCATTCGACTGGGGCTGGCTGTTCGAGCATTCGGAAGCGACTGCCACCATCATCGCCGCCCTCACCGTCCTGGTCATCTGGCTCGCCTGGAAGGCCTCCCGCAGTGAGGACCTCCGCGACCGTTTCGGGCGCGGGTTCACGATCCTGCGCGATCGCCGCCGCTACTCGAGAGAGGTCGCGAGCTGGCAGCTGGCGAGCTGGGTCTGCCGCATCGCGTCGCTCTGGTTCTTCCTGCGCGCCTTCCACGTGCACGCAACGATCCACAACGCGCTCCTCGCACAGGTCGTGGACAGCCTCTCGACGCTCCTGCCCTTCTCGCCCGGGGGTGCTGGGACGAAGCAGGGCTTCCTCGTCGCGATCCTCCACGGCCAGGCGCCGACCTCGCGCCTGCTCGCCTTCAGCATCGGCCAATACGCCGCGGTGACGGTCTTCAACGTGGCGCTAGGCGCCGTGGTGATCTTCGCAATGCTGAGAACCCTGCGGCTACGCGAGATCCTCGGCCGCGCGAAAGCCGCAGAACCGAGTTAAGCGGATTCTTCGGCGAGCTCTTCTTGCTCGTCGTTCTTGCCGGCGCTGGTAACCAGCGTCGGCTTGATGCCGCGCTCGATCGTCTCCTTCGTGATCGCGCACTTGACGACGTCCTTGCGCGACGGGAGCTCGAACATCACGTCCAGCAACGCGCTCTCGATGATCGAGCGCAGACCGCGGGCCCCGGTCTCGCGCGCCAACGCCTTCTCCGCGATCTCCCAGAGCGCCTCCTCGGTGAAGACGAGCTCGATGTCGTCGTACGCGAAGAAACGCTGGTACTGGCGCGTGAGCGCATTCTTGGGCTCGGTCAGGATCTGGACGAGATCCTCGCGCTGGAGCTGGTGCACCGCCGAGATGACCGGCAGCCGGCCGATGAACTCGGGGATCAGCCCGTAGGCCAGGAGATCCTCGGGCATGACCTTCGAGAGCATCTCGGACGCTTCGAACGAGTTGCGCGAGCGGATCTCGGCGCCGAAGCCGACGGCATGCTTCCCGATCCGCTTGCCGATGATTTTCTCCAGGTCGGCGAACGCGCCGCCGCAGATGAAGAGGACGTTCGTCGTGTCGATGGAGAGGAATTCCTGGTGCGGGTGCTTGCGCCCGCCCTGCGGCGGCACCGAGGCGACCGTCCCCTCGAGGATCTTCAGCAGCGCCTGCTGGACGCCCTCGCCCGAGACGTCGCGCGTGATCGACGGGTTGTCCGCCTTCCGCGCGATCTTGTCGACCTCGTCGATGTAGATGATCCCGGTCTCGGCCTTCTTGATGTCGAAGTCCGCGGCCTGGATCAGCTTCAGCAGGATGTTCTCGACGTCCTCGCCGACGTAGCCGGCCTCCGTGAGCGCGGTCGCGTCCGCGATCGCGAACGGCACGTTCAGGATCCGCGCCAGCGTCTGGGCCAGCAGCGTCTTCCCGCAGCCGGTCGGGCCGAGCAGGAGGATGTTCGACTTCTGCAGCTCGACGTCGTCGTCGTCGGCCGCCATCTGCACGCGCTTGTAGTGGTTGTAGACCGCGACCGCCAGCGTGCGCTTCGCCTCTTCCTGCGAGACGACGTAGTCGTTCAGCACCGCGTAGATGTCGCGCGGCCGCGGCAGGTTGTCGAGGTCGAGCTGCGCCGGAGCGGTCAGCTCCTCGTCGATGATCTCGTTGCAGAGATCGATGCACTCGTCGCAGATGTAGACCCCGGGGCCTGCGATCAGCTTCTTGACCTGTCGCTGGCTCTTCCCGCAGAAGCTGCAGAGAAGCTGCTCGTTGCCGTCGGATGCGCGGGCCATGTCTCTTCTTTTACCTCGGATCTCTCATAACCGCTAGGTCTAGGGCTTTACCCCGTCCTTCGAGCTGTCTCGATGGATGATCACGTTGTCGATGATGCCGTACTCCTGGGCTTCTTGCGGGGTCATGAAGTAGTCGCGCTCCATGTCCTTGCTGACCTTGTCCATGTCCTGTCCGGTGTGCTCGGCCATGATCTCCTCGAGGCGGCGCTTGAGGGCGATCGTCTCCCGGGCATGGATCTCGATGTCCGTCGCCTGCCCCTGGAAGCCGCCCCAGACCTGGTGGATGAGGATCTTTGCGTTCGGCAGCGCCATCCGCTTTCCTTTCGCGCCGCCCGCAAGAAGCAGCGCCCCCATGGACATGGCCGTCCCGACGCAGATCGTCTGGACGTCGGGCTTGATGAACTGCATCGTGTCGTAGATCGCAAGCCCGTGGTAGACGGAACCGCCCGGCGAGTTGACGTAGATGCTCACGTCCTTGTCCGGGTCCTCCGACTCGAGGTGGAGGAGCTGCGCGATGATCAGGTTGGCGATCTGGTCGTCGACGGGTGTGCCGAGGAAGATGATGCGCTCGTTAAGCAAGCGCGAATAGATGTCGAACGCGCGCTCGCCGCGCGAGGTCTGCTCGATCACCATCGGGATCAACGGGCTCATGCTGGCTCCTTGCTGCCGGGGGTCCACAGTTTCGTCTCGGTCGGGGAAGATTCCTTGTCGGGTGTCCAGATGCTCTCGCGCGCGCGCGCGACCTCTGCGGGGACGCGCTGCACCTCGGCGGCGATCCGGTCGAGCGCCTTGCGCAGGCGCAGGTCGCCGCGCAGCGCCTCGTGGCCGCCGCTCTCGAAGACCTGCTTGATCGCCTCGTCCGCGTCGTCGCCGTGCGCCTCGGCCTGCTCGCGGATCAGCTCCTCGATCTCGGCGTCGTCCACCTCGAGCCCGAGCTTGTCGGCGACCGCCTCGAGCACGAGCTCGCGCGCGACGGAGAGCTGCGCCTCGGCGCGGAGCTGCTCGACGAGCTGGTCGCCGGTTTGGCCGGTCAGCTGGAGGTACGCGTCGGCGCCGATGCCTCTCCGCTCGAGCGAGCGGACGAAGGCGTTCAGGAGCTCGCGCGTGCGCGCCTCGACGAGGGGGCCCGCGGCCTGGACGCCGGTGACCTGCACGAGCGTGTCCACCGCGTCGGCGCGGAAGGCGGTCTCGGCCTCCTCCTCGAGCACCTCGCGGATGCGCCGCTCGATGTCGGTGCGCAGCTCGTCGAGCGTGTCGAACTCACTCGCGGAGCGCGCGAGCTCGTCGTCGAGTGGCGGCAGCACCTTCTCCTTCAGCTCCTTCAGCGCGACGGTCGCCTTCACGGTCGTGCCGTCCGGCTGCGGGAGCTCGACTTCCTTGGTCTCGCCGGGCTCCGTCCCGATCAGGGCGCGCTCGAGCTCCTCGACGAGGCGGCCCGCGCCGAGCTCGACGACGAGGTCGCGCTGGCCGTCGCCCGACTCGTTGAGGACGTCGATGACCACGACGTCGCCGGTGCGGGTCGGGCGGCCCTCGACCGGGGTGAGCTCCGCCACGGACGAGCGCAGCTCCTCGAGCTCTGCGTCGACGACCTCCTGCGGAACCTCGGGCTCGGCGTAACCGACCTCGAGCTTCGTCCAGTCGGCCGGCTCGGGCTTCGGCTGGACCGAGACCGTCGCGACGAAGCTGAAGTCGGTGTCCTCGGATTCGGGGAGGTCGTAGTCGTATTCGGGCGCGGCCACCGGCCGGATCCGCGTGCTCGCGGCGGCGTTCAGGAACCAGCCGCCGATGTGGCTCTCCACGGCCTCGCTGAAGATCCGCTCGCGGCCGATCCGGGCCTCGAGCACCTGCGTCGGCACCTTGCCCTTGCGGAACCCGGGCACCTTCACCGATCCGGCCAGGTCCGACTTGGCGTGCTCGACCGCGTGCTGAAGGTCGGCCCGCGGGACCTCGACCTTCAGCCGGACGCGATTGTCCGGAAGCTCCTCGACCTGCATCGCCATCGCCTGGCCCATTCAAGCAAAGTGAATCGGGCTGCCGAGGCTAGCGCCTAGTAATCGTCGGGCTCGCCGTCGCCGTACTCGAGGTGCTCCAGCCGCGTCATCAGCCCGACGCCGCGGAAGTAGACCTTGTTCGATCGCGGGTAGTACGCGATGTCGTTAGGTTCGCGCGTCCCGTAGGCGAGGTACGTGATCCCCTCGGCGCCGGCGACCAGCGAGTGCGCGATGCGCGTGGCGGGCGGCCGGGCGACGACGTGGCCGGCACGAAGCTCGTGCTCTTCTCGCTCGGCTCCGCGCACGGGCCAGAGCTCGAGCGTCCCGGCCCCTTCGAGGACGACGAAGGCCTCTGTCTCCAGCGAGTGGCAGTGCGGCGGGCAGCCGCGCTTGCCGGCCTCGCGCCGGATCCAGTTGAGGCCGGAACGTTCCGAACAGGCGGCCGCGGCCAGCACCTTGTCTCCATCCTCGTCGAGCGGCACGTCGTCAAGTGCGACGACGTTCGGCGGCCGCTCGCCCGGGTCGGCGAACTCGAGCTCGCCGATCATGGCTTCAACGTCCCAAGGGTCGTCGGCTCGGCCCTCGACCCATGGGTACCCGAGCCGCAACGCCCGGGAGCGCGGCAGCCAGCCGAGCTCGACCGGATGGCGCGTTCCGAAGACGAGGTAGTCGAGCCCGTCGGGGCCGCCCTTGAACGTGTGCTCGTAGTGGTCGGCGACCTGGACGATCGTGTCTCCGGCTCGAACCTCGCAGACTGTCTCGTCCTGCCAGAGCAGACCGGAGCCGCCGAGGACGTAGTAGATCTCCTCGGAGCGCCCGTGGGAGTGCGGGGGCGTCGAGAGCCGGCCGGGCTCGATCCGAACCCGGTTGACACCGATCCCCTGCGCGCCGGCGGCGTCGCCCAGCCGCTGCCAGGTCGCGCCCATGGGCGACTTGTCCCGGTGGATGCCTTCGACCTCGTCCCAGTGAGCAAGCATCAATGCGGGCGGAGGGATTCGAACCCTCACGCTCTCTCGAGCACCGGCCCCTAAAACCGGCGTGTCTGCCAGTTCCACCACGCCCGCGTCTGGAAAGGATAGATCCGAGAACGAGCAGGAGGGCCGCCACGAGGACGACTAGGCCCCGCGCAGAACCCTTAACACAAGCTTTGCGAAATCACGTCTAACCAAGAAGGTTGGATCGCGTCTATCTCGTCGATGTCCGCGGAAATTCTTCATCTGCCCACGGTCGAGTCGCTCGCCGAGGAGATCCGGGGCCTCGTCTACGAGCGCCAGACGATGCGTGCCGTCGGCGCCGACCGCGGGGCGCTCGAGCGCAACCGAGTCGAGCTGGTACAGCGCCAACAGGACCTCGTCGAAGCCCTAATCAGGCGCTATCTGCCTGCGGATCTCCACGCGGCCTAAGCCTTTAGAAGATCTAGGGGTGGCGGACGGGACTTGAACCCGCGACCACCGGGACCACAACCCGGGGCTCTACCAACTGAGCTACCGCCACCGCGAGAGAGAACAGGATAGCTCGCCTGCCGTGGCACACTGGGTTCGGCCGGCCCCGTAGCTCAGTGGATAGAGCGACGGACTTCGAATCCGTGTGCGGAGGTTCGACTCCTCCCGGGGCCATCTCCCCTCACGCGTCGGCCTGCGTCTTGGCGGCCTGCTCCTCGTGCCGCCCCTCGGCGAACTCCTCGATGATCTTCTTGTTGAACGCCGGCAGGTCGTCCGGCTTGCGGCTCGTCACGAGGCCCTGGTCGACCACGACCTCCTCGTCGACCCAGTTGCCGCCCGCGTTGCGGATGTCGGTCTGCAGGCTCGGCCACGACGTGACCTTGCGGCCGCGCACGACGCCGGCCTCGACCAGCATCCACGGCCCGTGGCAGATGACGCCCACGGGCTTGCCCTGCTCGAAGAAGTCGCGCACGAGCTGGACGGCGTTCTCGTCCGTCCGCATCGTGTCCGGGTTGCCGACGCCGCCCGGAATCACGAGCGCGTCGTAGTCGTCGGCCCGCGCCTCCTCGACGGTGCGGTCGACTTTGAACTCGTCGGCTTTGTCGTAATGGTTGAAGCCCTGGATCTCACCTTCTTCGAGCGAGATCAGCTCGACCGCGGCTCCCTCGTCCTTGACCGCCTGCCATGGCTCGGTGAGCTCGACCTGCTCGACCATGTCGGTGGCGAGGAAGGCCACGCGCTTGCCTTGCAGCTTGTCCGCCACAGGAAACCCCTCCTTCTCTCGGTTCGTGCTCCTACGGCTCGGGCGGGGGCTCGTCCTCGACGTACGTCGTCGTGCGGCGCCTCGTGTAGGGCCGGTAGACGCGCCTGCGAACGGCCGGTGCACCGCCGTCGTCGTACCACCCGCCCCAAAAGGCGGCGCCCCACCAGCTGCGCCAGAGGACAATCGAGAGGGCGAAGACGATGATCCCGACGACCATCAGGATCACCCCGACGACCTGTGGATCGACGCTTCCGCCGTTCGAGTTGACCGCCCAGGCCAGAATCGCCCCGAAGGCGATCAGGATCAGGCTGATGACGAATCCCATCGCGGTCCTAGTTCCCGGCGCGAACGATTCAAACCATGGCGATGCGCCTGGGAGGATTCGAACCTCCGACCCACGGCTTAGAAGGCCGTTGCTCTGTCCCCTGAGCTACAGGCGCGCGCTCGTGGAAGGGTAGCGCCGGTCGTTACTTGCTTCTGGTGCCGAAGTCCGCGGTGACGATCGTCGTCGGCGCGTTGCCGTAGACGCCCGGGGCGCTTCTCGCATGGACGGCCACGAGGCCGATCTCGCGCCAGCGCGGGTTCAGCAGGTTCGCCCGGTGCGGCGGGCTCGCGAGCCACATCTTCAGGGCGCGCAGGGCGCCGACGTCGGGCGAGGCCCAGAGGAGGTTCTCGCCGACCGTCCAGCTGCGGTAGCCGCGCGCGGGGTAAAACGTGGCGATCCGGCTCGAGAAGGAGCCGCCGTTCGCGGAATCGTGGCTGAAGTAGCCGAGCCGGGCCATCTGGGTCGAGTGCACATTCGCGGCCGCCCTGAGCGACGGCGAGACACGCACCGGCACGAGGCCGTGCGCGAGGCGCAACGCGTTGATCTGCGCGACCAGGCCGGAACTGAGTCGGCCGACCGGCGCGACGCCGCTCCTCGATCCTGCGGAGCCGACGGACGGCAGGACGAGCACGGTGAGAACCGCAGCCAGCCCGGCGATGCGAATCCCTCGAAGCACGGAGGGACCATCGGCAGGAGCAGCGCGGTTCTGAAGCCTAAAGCGCCGCCGCGGCCCGCTCGCCCCGGTGCCGCCGCCAGTCGACCAGGACCACCTGAATCGACCCTGCGACGGGAATCGCCGCGAGCGCTCCGAGGATTCCGGCCAGCTCGGCCCCGATCAGGATCGAGATCAGGACGGCGAGCGGCGAGAGCTGCACAGTACGGCCGTAGATCACGGGCTGCAGGATGTGGTTCTCGACCTGCTGGTAAATGAGGAAGAAGGCCACGACCACGATTCCCGCGGGGATCGAGTGCAGGAACGCGACGACGCCGATCAGGATCGCGGCGATGGTCGCGCCCGCCAGCGGGATCAGATCGAGGATCGCCACGATCAGCCCGAGCGCCACGGCGTAGGGCACGCCCATGATGAGGAGCACGACCGTCGTCAGCCCACCGGCGATCAGGCTGATCAGCAGGTTCCCGGTGACGTAGCCGCCGACCGTCCGGTAGATGTCGAAGCCCACCTTGCGCCAGCGCGGCTGCGAGCTTTCCGGCAGCAGGCCGTAGAACCGGTCCATCCAGGCGGGGCCCTCGAGGAGCATGAAGAAGGTCATGAAGGCGATCGTCACCGAGGCGACCACGATCGTGATCACGCCCTTGGCGACGTGAATCGCGACACCCGAGAGGCCGAGCACCTTGGCCGCCCCGCCCGACTTGACCGCCTTCTCGACCCGCTCCTGGATGTGGTACTTCGTCTCGAGGAAGCCGAGCCGGCCGCGTCCGTGTGTGATGTCGTGGACGTAGCTCGGGAGCTTGTGGACGAACTCGTTGAGCTGGTCGACGAGGGTCGGGACGATCGTGAAGCCGATTGCGACGAAGAACGCGATCGTGAGCAGGTAGGTGAGCGCGGCGGCCCAGCCGCGGCGGGGTACCCCGTGTCGCATGAACCACTCCACCGCCGGGTTGAGCGCGAGCGCGAGGAAGACCGAGATCAGGATCCAGGTCAGGACGTGCCTGGAGATCCAGATCACCTCGAGGACGATCCCGACCGCGATGATCGTGAAGAGGATCGACAGGACCGTCCGCAGCCGGAATCGGACCAGGCGCTCCTGAAGGTGCTCCTGGATCACACGGCCAGAATGGCGCAGCCCTCGGACGTTTCAGTCGCCCTCGGCTCGGCAAAAGCTCCGCCGTGAGCCTGCGCGGGCGTCCCGTCGAGCAAACCGCATCGCTCCCGGATGGACGAGAGGTGCAAGTGCGCGTCGGCGTTCCGGATGACTCCTACATCCCGCGGCGCGAGATCGACACCGTCGACGTCGAGCTGTTCGTCGACGGCCGCGCGGTCGCGGCGGTGAACACGGTGCTCGACGCCGACCAGGCCAGCGAGGCGCTACAGCTGGCGCGCGAGATCGTCGCGGGCCTCGAGTCGGGGAAGCTCGAGCCGACCGCCGCGGCGCTGGAGCCTCTGGCCGACCAGCCGCGCTGAGAGCGGGCGGCGGGAATCGAACCCGCGTCTGAGCGTTGGAAGCGCCCGGCTCTACCATTGAGCTACGCCCGCAGAGGCTCTAAATGTAGCCCGAAACGAGAACGACCTCCCGTTGGGGAGGCCGTTCGGCTAAGTACGCGGAGGCCTTGCGGCGAGCAATTCCGAGACCCTGCGGCGAGCACTTCGGAGTGGCTCCGCGTTGTCTGTAGTTGTCATTTTCGGCGGGTAGTCAACAAGCAGCTATCACCCGCCCGGGGGAATTGCCGGTAGACAATGGCGCGGTGAACCAGGCATTGCTCACGCGCCACGCCGAAAGCGAGTTCTCCGTCCGCGGGTTGACCAACGGCGACCCAGATGTCGAGGTCGCCCTGACCGAGGCAGGACGGGCCCAGGCGCGCCTCCTCGGCGAGCATCTCGCCGCGACCGAGATCGACCTCTGCGCCGTCAGCGAGTTCCAGCGCGCCCAGGAGACCGCCGACCTGGCGCTCGCCAGGCGGGACGTCCCCCTGCTCGTCCTGCCGGAACTGAACGACATCCGCTTCGGCGAGTTCGAGGGCCGCCTGCTCGCCGACTACCGGGCCTGGGCGCGTGCGCACGGGCCGGAGGACGAGGTGCCCGGCGGCGAGAACCGGACCGAGAGCGTTGTTCGCTACGTCGCGGGCTTCCGGGCCCTCCTGAAACGCCCCGAGCGGACGATCCTCGTCGTCGCGCACAGCCTGCCCATCCGCTACGTCCTCAACGCAGCGGTGGGCGGCCTCCCGAAGCCGGCGATGGAACAGGTGCCCTACGCGGAGCCGTTCCCGCTCACCGCGGCCGAGCTCACGGAGGCGGTGGAGCGGCTCGAGACGTGGTCGCTCGCCCCGGCCTGGTCGAGCTGAGCAGCAAGAGCACGAACGCGAGCCCTGCAGCCGACGCGCCTAGGACGAAGGGCGCCGCGGGCGAGACGTGCGACCAGAGCAGGCCGGCCGCCACGCTGGCGAGCAGCAAGGCGGCCCCGGTCGCCGCCGCGAAGACCCCGTACGCGGTCCCGATCGCACGTCCTGGAACCTGGTCTGCGACCCAGGCGCGGGCAACGCCGTCGGTCGCGGCAATGTACGCGCCGTAGACCGCGAAGAGCGGCCACACCGCCCAGCTTCCGGGCGCGACCGCGAAGCCGAGGTAGACGAGGCCGAATACGAGCAGCCCGCCGCCGAGCACGAGCTCTCGCCGGCGCCGGTCGGAGAGCGCACCGAGCGGCCAGGCCAGTCCCGAGTAGACGACGTTGTAGGCCGCATAGGCGAGCACGACGAGCGTCGTGCCGAGGCCGAGCTCCTTCGCGCGCAGAAGCAGGAAGACGTCGCTCGAGTTCCCGAGCGAGAAGACGACCCAGATCCCGAGCACCATCCAGAACGCGCGCGGGAGAGGTCCCGACTCGACCGCGACGACCGGCTCGGTCGACGCTTTCGGCGCTTCCCGCACGGCCCGCAGCAGGAGCAGCGCGAGAAAGCCCGGCGCGACCGCGAACCAGAGCACGCTCCGGAACGAGAGCCCCACCGCGAGCAGCGCCACCGCCGCCAGCGGGCCTACGACCGCACCGGCCGTGTCGAGCGCCCGGTGGTAGCCGAAGGCCGCGCCGAGCAGCGGCGCCGGGGTCGAGTCGCGGATCAGCGCGTCACGAGGTGCGGTGCGGGCTCCCTTGCCGAGCCGGTCGACGACCCGGCCCGCGAGGACCCAGCCCCAATGCGGCGCAGCGGCGACCAGGATGCGCCCCATGGCCGACCCGCCGTAGCCCCCGCCGACCCACGGCAGGCGCCGCTCGCCCCAACGGTCCGAGAGCCATCCGGCGAGCCCGCGCAGGCCGACGGCGATCCCCTCCGCCACGCCCTCGATCACGCCGACCGCCGCAACAGGCGCTCCGAGCGTCACCGTGAGAAACAGCGGCACAACCGGGTAGGCGAGCTCGCTGGCGGCGTCGTTCGCGAACGAGACCCAGCTCAGCGCGCGGACGTTGCGCGGCAGCGCCAGACGGGCACGCCGAGCCTGGGCCAAAGCCTCCACCGCCCCTATTCAAGCGGCTAGGCGAGGAGACGGCGCGGCACTAGACACCGATTGGCATTTCTCCTAAGCTCGACCGCAGACTGTGGTCGGCGACCGGCTATTCCGGTCGCTGGGGAGAGGAGAGCTAGTGCATTTCAAGGGGATCTTTAGATTGGGCTTGGTGCTGGTCGCTTCCGTTGCGCTGGTCTCTGCCTCGGGAGCCGGAACCAGTGCAGCCAAGAGCGGCACACGCATCGACGTCTCCACTAGGGCGTCGATCGTCCACTACCTGCGCTCGATTCACGTGAACCCGAAGGGGGTCGTGATTCAGCGCGGCCTACGTAACTACGCCGGGCCGAGTTGCCCGGGTAGGGCCTGGAGGTGCGCCCGGACTCAGCATGCGGTCGTCCAGATCGCCCGCCCGGGAGGCATGAACAGGTTCCTCTGTAGAACCGCGCGGTGTGCCGTCCTTCAGGTCGCGGCAGCGGCGAGCAGGAACAGTGCCACCTGCATAAAGACAACCGGCCTTGGGGCGTCCTGCTCGATCACCCAATCGAACTCTGCCGGAAACACAGCACTGATCTGGGAGGATGCCGGCAAGCTGACCGGTCTCACGCAAACCGCGGTTTACAGCGCCTCAATCGTCCAGCAGTCCGGTTCAGGGGCGAACCTCGCCTGCGTCCATCAATCCATCTTCATCGATGGGTCGACGACCAACACGAGGTCGGCGGGGGCGACCGTGACGCTCGAGGCACACCAGTCGATCTTTGTCAAGCAGGACTCGACTAGCGGCTCCAACACCGCTGAGAACGCGGCGAATCCGTCGCCCGGCGTTTACGCGTGCGCCTCGACGGCGATGTCGCAGGATCAGAAGCTGACGTCGACTGCAACGAGCAAGGGCGTGGTGACGCAGAACGAGAACGCCGCACAGAGTCCGTGTCCCGACGGTGTCTCCGGCGATAACGCGAACATGTGCCTTGACATCGAGCAGAACCAGAGCACCGGGTTCAAGGGGAGCGCCAGCGGTGCGAACAGCGCGACCTTCCTCCAGACCAACTCGCTCAGCGCGACCGCGAACAGCCCCACCGGAGTGAGCCAGACGCAGAGCTCCGTCAACCCGAGCGGCCCCGGCGGCGGGCTCGTCGGCACCGTCAACCAGGACAGCAGCGGCCTGTCGACCGCGACCGCTACCCAAAGCGAGACGCAGTGCGAGGACGCGGCGAAAACCGGTCTCACGAAGGACCAGTGCGATCCGAGCGACCCGGACTTTGCCGAAGCTCCATCCTCGCTGACGCAGAACCAGTACGGGCCGGTTGGACTCGCGAAGTTCTCGCACAAGCGCCGCGGTCGCCATTTCTACAAGACCCTCAAGGGTCTTGGAACCGCGACCCAGACCGGGAGTCCCCCGAATTCGGGCGACACATTCACGATCAACCAGTCGTCGACGCAGAACAACGATCAGGGCAGCGGGAGCACCCAGACGAACACGGTGCAGGGCGACTGCAGCACTCCCGGAAACTGCACCGACACTCAGACGACGACCGTGGATGGCAATACGACGCAGACGACCCAGTCGGGTCAGACCGTCAGCAACACCACCAACTGCACCGGGTCGACGTGTACGAGCGGTAGCGGGACGCCAACGATCACATTCGACGGCTCGCCCGGCACCAATGCACCGCCGTCGACGCTCGGCCCGTATTCGATGACGGCCTTCGCACCTGACACTCAGCCCGTGTGTCCAGACTCCGGCTCGATCGTGTCGGGGGTCAGTGGGCCCAATGGGACAGTCGGCTTCACCCCGTCGCTGAGCCATGACCTCGTTGGCGGATGCTGGGCCACCTGGAGTAACGGGTACACCGGCGACGTCTACGACACTGCGAATGCCGGTGCGGACCCGAGCCAGATAGTGATCACGCTCCCGGCGGGGACAAACGCCTTCTACTTCTACGCCGAACCGAACCAGTTTGCCGACTTCACGATCACGGCGACCGCGCAGGACAGCACAACTTCGGGTCCGGTGACAGTAAATGGTGACCACGGAGCGAAGTACTTCGGCTTCTACGGGACGGGCGGTGCGACGCTCGCCACGATCACAGTCACGAACACCGACACGACTGGCTTCGCCGTCGGCGAGTTCGGGGTTTCGCCGGCCCCTCAGGTGATCGGCTGAGATAGATCAGGCGGTCGAGGGGCCGGTGGGCGCCGGCCCCTCGACCAGCTCCTCGAGCTCGCGGTCGATCGCGTCGCGCCGGATATCGGCGCCGACGCGGACGAACGTCGCACGGGCACGCTCGAGCTCGACTCTCGCGCCCAAGACGTCACCGAACACACGTAGCGAGCGTGCGAGCGCGAATCGGGCTTCCGCAGCATCGAGCGCGTAGTCGAGTTCCTCGAGCAGGCGCAAAGCCTCCGCGAACGCCGCCGTGGCCGTAGCCGACTCCCCCGCGGTCGTGGCGACCAACGCCTCCGCCATCAGCAGCCACGACCGGGAGTGGAGCTCCTCCTCGGGGACGCTACGCGCCGCAAACGCGACGATCTCTAGGGCATCGTCGAGCCGGTCCCGGGCGACGAGGGCCTCGACGAGATGCCAGTAGGTCTTGAGCACGACCCAGCCGCCGATCTGGAGCGCGACCGGCAGCACCTCGCGCAGCCACGACTCAGCTTCGTCGGGCCGCCCATTCTCGAGCGCGAAGATCGCCAGGCCGTTGATGATGTTCTGAACCTGAAAGTAGGAGTCGCCGGTGCGCTCGAACCACATCCGCGCTTGGAGGCAGAGGCGCTCTCCCTCGGCGGGCCGGGCGCGGTAGTAGGCAACGATCCCGAGCCACGAGGTCGCCTCCGCCTCGATCCGGTGGCTGCCGAGGTCCTCCGCGAGCTTGAGGCAGCGGCGGAGCTCCGCTTCCGCGGCCGCGAGATCGTGGCTCATGAGCTGCGATGCGATCCGGAGGTGACCCTCGCCGACGAGCGCATGGTCGTGGATTTCGTCCGCAGTGACGATCGCCGAGCGGAGGTTCTCGATCACTTGCTCGAGGTGTCCAGAATGATCGGCGACGAACGTGTTCAGCACGAAGGCCACCCTGACCCGAAGGTACGGGTCGTCGGCGACGCTCGCGAGCCGCTCCGCCTCGGTGAGACGGTCGTGTGCCTCGGTCGGCCGTCCCTGCCGCTGGTCGATGTCGCCGAGCAGGAGCATCGCCTCGCACTCGACGTCGACGCGATCCAGCTTCGAGGCGTCATCGGCGACCTCGAGTAGCTCGTCGGTCGCTTCTGTGACCAGCCCGAGCATCATCGCCATGTCGGCGCGACGGAGGCGCAGCTCGACCCGCAGCTCCTCGTGCTCGTCGCCGAGCACGTCCAGCGCTCGCGTGTAGTACCGGTGCGCCTCGCGCAGGCTCTCGCGCCGCTCCGCTCGACGCCCAGCATCGGCGAGCGTGGTCGCGGCCTCGCGAAACGGCGGCTCGATAGGACTGCGCGCCACCTCACGCGAGAGCAGGCATGCCTGTTCGAGGTGCCATGCAACGATCTCGACGAACTCGTCGGCGCTGCTCGGCAGGCTCTTCACCCATTCGGAGAAGCCGAGGTGGAGCTGCGCGCGGCGGCCCTTCGGCACCTGCCCGTACGCGACGTCACGCATCAGGATGTGCTTGAACGAGTACTCCTGGTCGTCGGCGACCGACGAGACGTGCAGGTGCGCGACGAAGTCGCGGCGCTCGAGCTCCGCCAACCCCGGCCGCGGATCTTCGGGCGCCGCCCCCTCTGGTGCGCCCAGGTGTGCGACCGCGCCGGCCCAGAACACGGCACCGATGACGGACGCGTGATGGGCGAGCTGCTTCTCCTTCGTTTCCAAGCGATCGAGGCGAGAGCTGATCAACCCTTGTACGCTCGTCGGGACCGGGACGTAGCGCATCTCCTCGCTCTGCCAGCGCTCGAGATCGAGCAGCCCCTCTTCGCGCAGCATCCGCACCGTCTCCTCCAGGAAGAGCGGGTTGCCGCCGGCGTTGGCGATCAGCCCGGCGGCGAACGGCGTCTCGGCGAACGCGGCGTCGCCGGTGAGGTCCGTCAGGAGAGCGGCGGCCTGTTCGGGCCCCAGCGTCTGCAGGTCGACCGTCCGGCGTCTGCCCTCCCTGCCGAGGAAGCCGGGCGCCTCGTCCTCGAGCTCCGGGCGCGCGGTACCGATGAGCAGAAGCGGCACGCCGTCCTCCTCGCCAAGGACGTATGAGATCAGCTCGAGCAGCGTCGGCTCGGCCCAGTGGAGGTCCTCGATGACGATCGCCGTCGGCTTCTGTCTCGCCAGGAGCTGCAGCGCTCGCCGGATGCCCCAGTGGAGCTCGGCCTGTGAGATCTCGCTCGTCGCGTATGTCCCGCGCGGCGTGGTCGGGATACCGATCAGGTTCGAGAGGGCGGAGGCGATCGTCCGGAGCTCGTCGAGGTCCTCCGTGCCGAGCGTCTCGAGGAACGCGTCGAGCCGTGCCGCGCTGGTCTCGCGGTCGTCGCTCTGCAGGATCCCTGCCGCGGACTTGAAGATCTCCATGACGGGCCAGTACGTGATGCCCTCGCCGTATGAGAGGCACTTCCCCCAGTGGACGTCGAAGCGGCCCTCGAGGCGGCCTACGAGCTCGAGCAGGAGGCGGCTCTTGCCGATGCCGGGCGCTCCGACGATCGCCGCCAACCCCACAGAGCGCTCCTCGACCAGCGAATCGCAGAACGTGAGGAGCTCGCCGAGCTCGGCTTCGCGTCCGACGAGCGCCGTTTCGCCGCGCGGTCGCGGCCCCGCTTCGTCCTGCGTTCCCACGACCTCCCAGACTTCGACCGGCTCCGCCTTCCCCTTCGCCTGCACGGGCTCGGCCGCCTTGAAGGAGAACGCGTCCTTCGTCGCGAGATACGTCGTCCGACCGACGAGGATGCCGTCTGTCGGCGCGGCAGACTGGATTCGCGCAGCGGTATTCAGCACGTCGCCGGCGGCCGACCACTCGCCCTCGCTCGGGCGCGCGCCGAGCATGATGAGCGCTTCGCCGGTGTGGATCCCGATCCGGATGTGGAGGTCGAGCCACTCGTCCTCCGCGTTGAGCTCGGCGAGCGCCCGGCGGACCGCGAGGGCTGCTCGGATCGCACGTTCCGGGTCGTCCTCGTGCGCCTTCGGCGTCCCGAACAGGGCCAGGATCGCATCGCCGCTGAACTTCTCGAAGGTCCCGCCGTGCCGCTCAAGCTCGGCCCGCACGCGCGTGTGGTACGGAGCGACGAGCGCCTTGACGTCCTCGGGATCGAGCTGCTCGGAGCGCGCGGTCGAACCGACGAGGTCGACGAAGATCGCGGTGATCACCTTGCGCTCCTCGCTCGGTTGCGCGGCTGGCGGCGAATCGGCCAGCGCGTTCCCGCAACCAAGGCAAAAGCGCGCTTGTTCCGGATTCTCGGTCCCGCATACGCTGCAAATCCGCATGTTTTAAGCGTACGGCGGAAGCAGGTCGGGTTCTAGTCGGGACGGGCGGATTCGAACCGCCGGCCTCCTGCTCCCAAAGCAGGCGCGCTACCAGGCTGCGCTACGTCCCGGACGAGGAGTTAAGAGTCTAGCTTTGGGCCTTGAAATCGCAAATTTCTCGCTCGTAGCGATAAATTTGCGCGTTTGCAAAGTGTAGAGGCAGAAGTTTTTCGCAGGTTTCCGTCCGGAACGTCTGCTTACATCCGCCGCACTCGTGCCCCGGCGAGTAATGACAGCAATTGTTGTCGTTTCTGCGCTCACGTTTTCGGGTTTCGCAGGCCAGGCGAAGGCAGCCCCGACGCGCGCGGAGCTCGCGCTGCTGCATGCGATGAACGAGGCGCGGCAGGATCAGGGCCTCGCGCCGCTCCGGATCGACGCGCGGCTTCAGCGAACCGCGTGCGGCCACTCCAGCGCGATGCTGCGGACGGACACTTTCGCCCACGGCGCCTTCGCGACGCGCATCCGCAGGGCGGGCGTGCGGGCCCCGCGCGTGGGTGAGAACCTCGCGTGGGCGGTGGGCCCGCTCGCCGAGGCGCACGCGGTCGTGAACGCCTGGCTGGCGAGCCCTGAGCACCGCGCGAACCTCCTCCGCCCCGGCTACCGCACCGTCGGCGTCGGCGCCCGGAAAGGCACTTTCGAGGGCTATGCCGGCGCAGTCGTCGTGACGACGGACTTCGCCGGCCGCTAGCTGCCGGGCTCGATCAGGTCGCGCAGCTCGGCGATCTTCTCGCGGCGCACATCCTCCCGCTCGCCGAGGTCGACGCGGTGGATCAGCTCCCGCACGAGCGGCGCCAGCTCGACGGGGTTGAACGGCTTCGTCACGTAGTCGATCCCGCCGAGGTCGAGCCCGCGCGCCCGGTCGCGCGCCTCCGCGCGTGCGGTGAGGAAGACGATCGGGATCGAACGCGTGCGCTCGTCGGCGATCAGCTCCTCGGCGACCTGCCAGCCGTCGAGCCCGGGCATCATCACGTCGAGAAGGATCACGTCGGGCTCCTCGTTGCGCGCCTTCTCCAGCCCCGTCGGGCCGTCGCTGGCTTCGAGCACGTCCATGTTCTCCGCCTCGAGATTGACCCGGCAGAGCAGGCGGATCGGAGCCTCGTCGTCGATGACCAGCACCCTCATGTGGTCCGAATTCATACCTCCCCCTTACTCCCGCTCGCTGAGTAGAGCTTGCCCGGCGAGCGGAAGTGTGAACACGAAGCTCGAGCCGCGACCGTCACGCGGGCGGACCCAGATCCGGCCCCGCATCGCCGCGAGCAGCTCTTTGGCGATGAAGAGCCCGAGGCCGCTGCCGCCGCTCGCGAGGTCGCGCCCTTCCGACTCGGCGCGGTAGAACTTGGTGAAGATCCGGTTGCGCTCCGACTCGGGGATGCCGATCCCCTCGTCGTCGACGCCGATCTCGACGGTGTCGTCGCGGCGGCTGACGGAGACCGCGATCGTGCCGCCGTCCGGCGAATACTTGACGGCGTTCTCGACCAGGTCGGTGACGATCTGGCGCAGCTTGTCCCGGTCGGCGTCGGCCTCGACCTGCTCCGGCGGCAGGTCGAGCACGAACGTGTGGCCGCTCCCGCCGAACGAGTGCTCGGCCGCGGACACGACCTCCTTGACGACCGCCGCCACGTCCGTCGGCGCCAGGTGGACCTGCAGGTCGCCCGAGTCCAGCCGCGCGACCGCGAGCAGCCGGTCGACGATCCCGGTCAGCCTGCCCGCCTCCGACGTGATGTAGCGCAGGAACGTCTCGCGCTCCTCCTCGCCGAACAGCACGTCGTCGCGGAGCAGCGTCTCGCCGAAGCCGTAGATCGACGTCAGCGGCGAGCGCAGCTCCCGCGAGACGTTGGAGACGAACTCCCGCTTCATGTGCTCGACAACGCGCTCGGCGGAGATGTCGCGGAAGGCGAAAATTCGGCCGGCCACCGCCCCGGCGGGGTCCCGCATGACGGCCTCCGTGAGCGAAAGCCAGATCTCTTCGCCGCCGCGGCGGATCGAGACGAGGCGCTCTCCGGTCGGCGTGTCGCCCGGCGACTCGAGGTCGCGCTGCAGTACCTCCGCCGGTGCAAGGCCGAGCGCTTCCTCGGTCGGCACGCCGGTGATCTCCTCGGCGGCGGCGTTCCAGAGGACGACCTTGCCCTCTCGATCGACCGCGACGATGCCGTCGGCGATGTTGGAGAGGATGGCAACGCTGCGCTCCTTCTCGAGGGCGACGTTCTGGTAGAGCTCGGCGCTGGAGAGCGCGGCGGACACGTTGCGAGCGAACG
>VAXM01000117.1 GCA_005883335.1 Actinomycetota bacterium | reverse complement strand
AGAACGTTTCCGCTTAGCCGCTATCGCGTCGAGTATCTTCGTAGCCAGGCCGCGATGTTGCGCGCCTGCTCCTGCACGTCGGCACCGCGCGGGATCTGCGGCACGGCTCGCGGCTTCGCCGACGGCTGATTGCTCGAATGCCCGCCGGTGAGCGTGACCGCGAGCAGGGCGGCGGCGAGCGCGGCCGCGCCGACAGCACCGAGCCAGAGCAGGCGGCGGCTGGGCTCTCGCGGTGCAGTCAGCCGCTCGGTCGGCGGCTCGGCGTTCGGCGGACCGAGCTCGCGCTCGAGCTCCGCCGCAGAGGCCGGCCGGTACGCAGGGTTCCGGGCGAGGCAGCGCATCACGGTGTCCTCGAGGTCGCGGGGCACATCGGGCGCGAGCTCGCGCACCGGGGCGATCGCGTGCCGCCGCTGTTTGTCCGCGAGGTCGGCCAGCGAGTCGAACTCGTAGGGCGGCTTCCCGGTCAGCAGCTCGTAGAGCACGGCACCGAGCGAGTAGACGTCTGCGGCCGGAGTCGCCTCCTCGCCGAGCGCCTGCTCGGGAGCGAGGTAGGCCGCGGTGCCGAGGACGGTGCCGGCCTGCGTGAGCGCCGTTCCCTCGGCTGCGCGCGCGATCCCGAAGTCGGCGATCTTGAGCGTGCCCTCATCCCGCAGGAGCAGGTTCTGCGGCTTGATGTCGCGGTGGACGAGGCCGGCGGTGTGCGCGTGCGCCAGGCCGCGGGCCGCCTGTAGCGCCAGCCCGCGCGCTTCGTCCGCAGGCAGCCGGCCCCGGCCGGCGAGCAGTTCCGCGAGGGTCTCGCCCTCGACGTGCTCCATGACGATGTAGGGACGCCCGCCGTCCTCGCCGGCGTCGAAGACGCTGACGATGTTCGGATGGGAGAGCCTGGCCGCGAGCCTCGCCTCGCGCACGAAGCGCTGCCGCAGGCCGTCGTCGCCCGCCGCGTTCTCGGCGAGCAGCTTGACCGCCACCGGCCGGTCGAGCTCCGAGTCGCGCGCGAGGTACACGGAGGCCATCCCTCCGTGGCCGAGGGGCCGCTCCAGGCGATAGCGCCCGTCGGCGACGGACGTCTCAGTCATTCTCGTCGTGCTTCTTGTGCTTCTTCTTGTGGCCCTTGTGCTTGCCGTGCCCTTGCGTCGGCGGCAGGCATTCCGGGATCCGTGAGACGAGGTAATTCGCCGAGCTCGTGAGCTGCTCCCGGTAACGCTGCGGGACGCGACCCTGGAAGGCGATTACGTCGTCCAGCAGCTTCTGTGCCGGCACTCGCGCCGCGCAGCCGGATGCCGAGGCGACGGCGTCGGCGTCCGCAGCGAGCCGCTGAGCCACGCCTGCGGGGATCCGTGGCGGTGGCTTCGTCGTGCGGGTAGCCGTCGAATGTCCGCAGCCTGCGAGCGCGAGCGCGCAGGTACTAGATGCCGCGAGCCAGACGCTCCGCCAGCGCATCCGGCAACCCCCTTTCGCGAATCTCCTCCTGCGTTCGTTCGACAGGGTAGGCGACCCGCCGAAACGACGCGCGGCCGGCGCCGTAGTCGAGCAGCAGCCACGCGGCGCGCGGATCCCCGTCGCGAGGCTGGCCGACCGAGCCCGGGTTGAGGACGAGCCGCGCGCCCGCGTCGAGCTCCGCCTCCGTGCCCTCCGGCGCAACCCCGCCGGCCATCGCGCCGTTGCCGGCCGCGAGCGCGAGCGGCACGTGGCTGTGCCCCACGAGAACCAGCGGCTCCTCGGTCAGCTCGAAGGCCGCCTCCGCCGCCTCCGCGGAGAGAACGTAGTCCCAGACGGGATCGCGCGGGCTTGCGTGGAAGAGCTCGACGCCGGCCGTGCGGGCGGTCGGCTTCAACGACTCGAGGTAGGCGCGCGGCTCGTCGCGGAGGACGCCGCGCGTCCAGCGAGCGCTCACGACCGCGTCGGGAGCGAACTCTTCCAGGTCGAGCTGTCCGAGCACGCCGAGATCGTGGTTGCCCGCGAGGCAGACCGCGGCGCGCTCTCGCACCGATTCGCAGCAGGGGTTCGGCCGCGGCCCGTAGCCCACGAGGTCGCCGAGGCACCAGATCTCGTCCGGTTCCTCGCTGTCGATTGCCTCGAGGACAGCCCGAAGCGCGTGCCAGTTGGCGTGGACGTCTGAGATGACGGCAACCCGGCCGGCCAAGGGATGGAGCCTAGCGTCGCGCTATTCGGTAGAGGCCGCCTTCGAGCTCGACTTCGCCCGCGGGCGGCCCGGAGAGCTCGGCCTCGACCGGATGTCGCTCCGACGACCGGCCGGTCGGCATCCACCCGCGGGCACGGGGCGCGAGGATCAGCGTTCGCCCGCGCTCGCCCATGAACGCCAGGCGGTCCTCCTTGAGGGTTCCGTCCCAGAGCTCGAGCCCCAGCTTCTGCAACTCGGCGGCCATGGCCCGCGTGTCGCCGACGAGCCCGAGCTCCGAGAGGCCGGTGGGATCCTCGAGTCCCCGATGAGCGACGACTTCGACGATGTTCCCGGCCGGGTCGTGGAAGTAGAACGCCCTCGCGTCCCAGTCCGGAAAGTCGAATACCTCCTCGCCGGCGGCCAACTCGTCGAAGCGCTCCCAGGGCGCAAGAAAGGCGAAGTGGTAGAAGGGCTCGCCCTCGCCCGCTGCAAACTCGAGCTTCGTCTCGCCGGTCTCGATCCGGTCGTAGAACTCGCGCAAATCAGCGAGCAGGTGCGCCGGAGCTCTCAGGCGCACCCGCTTGAAGCGCACTACTCCGAGTCGCCCTCGGTCGTCTCGGGCAGGTTGCGGATTCCCTCCCGCGACGACCACTTCGACCACGAGTCCTGCATCGCGTCGAGCAGCTCGCGCATGAACCGCGTCGACATGTTCACGCGAGAGACGACGACCCCCGGCACGTCGCCTTCCTCGACCTCGTGGTCGATCCGCGCGAAGGTGATCGTGAACTCGTAGTCGGAGAAGCTGATGTTGGCGAAGTTGGCGTAGACGCCGGCAAGGTGATCCGGGTCCAGGTGGATGTTTAGCTGGCGCTCCTGCCCTTCCTCGTCCATTCGTCGAGGATACTACGAAGGGTGAGAGACTCGTTCAGCCCGCGCCGGGTGGGGTATGCGGCCGCGGCGCTGGGGGCCGTGATCGCCGGCGGGACCGTCGCCTTCCACGAGTCGCTGAACGAGAGTTGGGTGCAGGCGTTCTACCGCGCCGTTGTGACCGCGTCGCTGGCCGGCCTCGACACGGTGCCGCGGAACGACTCGGCCAGGGCGGTCTCGATCGTCATGGTGCTCGCGGGACTGACTATCTTTGCCTACGTGGCGTCGATCCTCGTCGAGGGGATCGCGCAGGGCGTCTTCACGGGGGCGCTGGCCGAGCGGAGGAGGCGGCGGGCGATGGAGCGGCTGGACGAGCACTATGTCATCTGCGGCTACGGCCGCGTGGGGCGCCGCGTCGCCGCGGAGTTCCGCGAGGCCGGGATCGACTACGTCGTGCTCGACTTCAGTCGCGATGCGATCGAGGCGGCGCGGGAGGCGGGCGATCTGTTCATCGAAGGGACTGGGACGGAGGACGAAGACCTGCTTGCGGCGGGCCTCGAGCGAGCGCGGGGTTTGGTCGCTTCCTCCGATTCGGACGCGGACAACCTCTACATCACGCTCTCCGCTCGGGCGGCTCGGCCGAACCTGCTGATCGTTGCGCGGGCCTCCGACGAGGACGCGGCCAAGAAGCTGCGGCTCGCCGGCGCCGACCGCGTCGTGCAGCCGTACTCGACCGCCGGCAAGGAGATGGCGAAGCTCGTGCTCCGCCCGCAGGTGGCCGCATTCCTCGACATGGTCTCGACGAGCGGTGGGCCAGACCTGCAGTTCGAGGAGATCGAGGTCACCGAGACGTGCGAGCACGCGGGGGAATCGATCCGCGACCTGCGGGTGCGCGAAGCGACGGGGGCGATGATCGTCGCACTGCGCAAGCGGGACGGGACCTTCGACACGACGCCAACTCCCGAGGCCCTTCTCGAGGTCGGCGACGTGATGATCGCCGCAGGGACTCCCGACGAGCTGCGCCGGCTGGAAGAGCTGTTCGCCCCGCGCGAAGCCGTTGCCTAACGCCGTCGCCGGGCTCGAGGCACGACTGACCGAGCTCGCGGGCGCTCCCGTCGCGCTCGAGCGGCCGAGCGATCCGCAGCACGGCGACTACGCGACGAACGTCGCGATGCAGCTCGCGCCGGTGCGGAAGCAGGCGCCGCGAGAGCTCGGGGAGGAGCTTGCGGCCGCCGCGGCCGAGCTGGACGAAGTCGAGCGCACGGAGGTCGCAGGCCCGGGCTTCGTCAACCTCTGGCTGGCGCCGTCCTGGTACGGCGAGGCGCTCGCGGAGATGCTCGAGGCCGGTCGCGACTATGGCAGCGGCTCGGCCGCGAAGCGCGAGAAGGTGCAGGTCGAGATGGTCTCCGCGAACCCGACGGGACCGATCACGGTCGCAGCGGCTCGGAACGGCGCGATCGGCGACTCGGTCGCGCGATTGCTCGAGCTCGCCGGGCACGAGATCCAGCGCGAGTACTACTACAACGACGCGGGCGCGCAGATGGAGAAGTTCCGCGAGTCCGTCGATGCGATCCGCCGCGGCGAGGAGCCGCCCGAAGACGGCTACCGGGGCGAATACGTCGTCGAGCTCGCCCGCGAGGAGGGCGACCCGGTGCCGAAGATGCTCGCCCGGATCGAGGCCGAGCTCGAGCGCTTCCGGATCCACTTCGACTCCTGGGCGCTCCAGAGCAAGCTCGAGGAGCGGCTGCCGGAGTTCCTGCCGAAGCTCGACACGTACGAGAAGGACGGCGCGCTCTGGGCCCGCTCGTCGGCGTACGGCGACGACGACGACCGGGTGATCGTTCGCTCGCCGGAGCAGGGCGGCACACCGACCTACCGCGCCGCCGACGTCGTCTACCTCGCCGATAAGCTCGACCGCGGCTTCGACCGGGCGATCTACGTCCTCGGCGCCGACCACCACGGCACCCGCAACTGGTATGCCGCGATCGCGCGGATGCTCGGCTACGACCCCGACCGCGTCGAGGTGCTGATCTACCAGCTCGTCCACCTCACGCGCGGCGGCGAGCAGACGCGGATCTCGAAACGGCGCGGTGACGTCGTCTTCCTCGACGAGCTCGTGGACGAGGTCGGCGTCGACGCAGCTCGTTGGTATCTCGTCAACCGCGGGCCCGACCAGACGATCGAGATCGACGTCGACCTCGCGGCCGAGCGGTCAGTGAAGAACCCCGTCTACTACGTCCAGTACGCGCACGCGCGGATCGCGGGGATCCGTCGCAATGCGGGCGAAGCCGAGGTCTCGTCTGAGGTGCCGCCCAATCCCGCGCCGGAGGAGCGCGACCTGATCAAGCGGCTCGCGGAGCTACCGGCGCTGGCAGCCGAGGCGGCCGAGCGCCGCGGCCCGCAGGCGATCCCGACCTACGCGATCCGCGTCGCCGACGACTTCCACCGCTTCTACGACCGTCACCGCGTGCTCGAGAGCGACGAGCAGGCGTTCCGGCTCGGCCTCTGCGCTGCAACGCAGGCCGTGATCGCGCGCTGCCTCGATCTCGTCGGAGTAGAAGCGCCGGAGCGGATGTAGGATCGCGGACATGGCGCGCCCGGAAGCCTCTGTGGCGGAGCGGCCCTCGGGGAACGTGCCGGACCGCAACCTCGCGCTCGAGCTCGTTCGCGTCACCGAAGCCGCGGCGATGGCCGCCGGCCGCTGGATCGGGCGCGGCGACAAGGAGGCCGCCGACCAGGCCGCGGTGGACGGGATGCGGGCGATGCTCGACACCGTCTCGATGGCGGGCGTCGTCGTGATCGGCGAGGGCGAGAAGGACAAGGCGCCGATGCTCTACAACGGCGAGGAAATCGGTGACGGTCACGGTCCCGAGGTCGACGTCGCGGTCGACCCGCTCGAAGGCACGCGGCTCACCGCGAAAGGCCAGCCGAATGCGATCGCCGTAATCGCAGTCGCCGAGCGCGGGACGATGTTCTTCCCGGGCGCGGCGGTCTACATGGACAAGCGGGCCCGAGGCGATCGATCTCGTCGACATCGACGCGCCCGCCCGCGAGAACGTCGAGCGGGTCGCGAAGGCGAAAGGGCGCAAGCCGAGCGAGATCACCGTCGTCGTGCTCGAGCGCGACCGGCATGAGGGGCTGATCGCCGAGCTGCGCGACGTAGGGGCGAAGGTGCTCCTGATTCCGGACGGCGACGTGGCCCCGGCGATCGCCGCCGCGCAGCCGACGACCGGCGTCGACCTGCTGATGGGAGTGGGGGGAACGCCCGAGGGGGTGATCGCGGCGGCTGCGCTGAAGTGCGTGGGCGGGGGCGTCCAGGGCAAGCTCTGGCCGCGCGACGACGTCGAGCGGCAGCAGCTCGTCGACGCCGGCCTGGATCCCGACCGCGTCCTGACCACCGACGATCTCGTCTCCGGCGAGGACGTGTTCGTCGCGGCGACCGGGGTGACGACCGGCGCGCTGCTACGCG
>VAXM01000126.1 GCA_005883335.1 Actinomycetota bacterium | reverse complement strand
AGCGCCGTGTCCTCGTCGGCGTACTTGTCGAGCAGGTGGCGGAGGTACCAGGCGCCGTAGCGCACGTTGATCTCCGGATTGTCGAGGTCGCTGACGCGGAAGCGCGAGCCACCGGTGTGGACGGCGATCCCCTTCGCGGTGTCCGGAAGGAGCTGCATGAGACCGATCGCGCCCGAGCTCGAGCGCGCGTGCGCGCGGAACTTGCTCTCCTGGTAGATGACCGCCGCGAGGAGCGCCGGGTCGAGGTGGTAGTTGCGCGCGTGACCGCGGACGATCGCCTCGTAGCGCAGCGGGTACCAGAGCCGGACCCACCAGCCCGGCTGGGTCGACCACACGTACGCGAAGCCGCCGCCGAGGGCCGCGCCGACGGCCAGGAGCGCCAGGAGCTTCTTCACCGAGTTAGAGCTTGCATGACGCCCGCGACGAACTCGTCCAGCTCCTGCAGCGTGCCGTCGTTGACGTAGACGAAGTCGGCCCGCTTCGCCTTCTCCTCGTCGGGGATCAGCCGGGTTTCCCGCAGCTCGCCTGCCGCCTCCGAACGCTCCGCGCGGATCTCCGCCGGAGCGGTGATGACGACGACCTTGTCGAAGCGCTCGTCGCCCCCGACTTCGTAGAGAAGCGGCACCTCGGTGACGCAGACCTCGGGCGGGTTCGGCAGCCGGCCCAGATCTTCGCGCCACTGCAGGTACTCACGCACGACCCGCGGGTGGAGCAGGCGCTCGAGCCAGTCGAGCTGCTCGCGGTCGCCGAACACCAGCCGCGCGATCGCGCCCCGGTCGACCTGACCGACGTCGTCGAGGATCCGCTCGCCGAAGCGCTCGAGCAGGTTTCGGCGAACGTCCTCGTCCTCCCGAAGCAGCCGGTGGACGATCTCGTCGCTCGAGACGATCGCAGCACCGTGACGCGCGAACGCGGCAAGAGCTTCGCTCTTCCCCGCTCCGATGCCGCCCGTGATGGCGACGGCGAGCGGCCGCGCCAACTAGCTACTCAGGCGGAGCCGGGGGCTCGCCTTCCGAGTCGCCCGGTCCGGGCTCCTCGGGCGCAGCCTGATCCGCTTCGATGCTCGCGTCGGTCTCCTCGGGAGGAGGCTCTTCCTCGAGCACCTCGGCGACGGGCTCGTCGGCTGCCTCGGCGACAGGCTCCTCGATAGCCTCGACGACCGCTTCGTCGGTTGCCTCGGCGACAGGCTCCTCGGAAACCGGCGCCTCCCCTTCCGGGAAGACCTCTTCCGAGAGATCCAGGTTCGGCGTGCCCTCGATCGCCTCGGCGTCGTCTGCGTGCTCGGTGACGCCGCCTCCCTCGACTCGCTTCAGCGAGAGCGAGAGCCGGCGCCGCTCCGCGTCGACCTCGATGATCTTCGCGCTCACGAGGTCGCCCTGCGAGACGACTTCGCGCGGGTTCTCGACGTGGTGCTGCGCGAGCTCGGAGATGTGCACGAGCCCCTCGACCCCCGGCAGGATCTCGACGAAGGCGCCGAAGGTGACGACCTTCGTCACCTTGCCCTCAACCGTGTCGCTCTCGTGGTAGGTCTCGAGCACCTGCTGCCACGGGTCGGACTGCGTCTGCTTGAGGCCGAGGGAGATCCGCTGCCGCTCCCGATCGATGTCGAGCACCTTGACCTTCACGTCCTGGCCGATCTCGAGCACCTCGGACGGATGGTTGACGTGGCTCCAGGAGAGCTCGGAGATGTGGATCAGTCCGTCCATGCCGTCGAGGTCGACGAAGGCGCCGAAATCGACGATGTTCGAGATCTGGCCGTCGACGACGTCGCCGGGGTTGAGACGGTCGAGGATCTGCTGGCGCTGCTCCTTGCGCTCGTCCTCGAGGACGGCGCGGCGCGACAGCACGACGTTGTTGCGCGAGCGGTTCAACTCGATCACCTTGCAGCGCAGCTCCTGGCCGAGGAACTCGTCCAGGTCCTGCACGCGGCGGATATCGACAAGCGACGCGGGCAGGAAGCCGCGCACGCCGAGGTCGAGGATCAAGCCGCCTTTCACGACCTCGATCACGCGGCCGAGGACAGGCTCGCCGGACTCGGCCGCCTGCTCGATCGCCTTCCACGCCATCTCGAAGCGCGCGCGCTTCTTCGACAGGATCAGCCGGCCCTCGGTGTCCTCCTTCGTCAGAACGAGCGCGTCGACCTCGTCGCCGAGGCTGACCTCGTCGGCCGGGTTCACCGAGCGCCTGATCGAGAGCTCGGCGACCGGGATCACGCCCTCCGACTTGTAGCCGATGTCGACGAGCACCTCGTCCTTGTCGACCCGGACCACGGTGCCGTGGACGACCTCGCCTTCGTTGATCGTCGGGAAGGTCGCGTCGTAGTCTGGGACGCGCTCGCCGTCCTCGGTCGTCGTCCAGACGCCGGCGTCGTCCAGCTGCTCTCGGTCCACGGTTTCGTTCGCCATCAAGAAGGCGGTCAGTATAGCCGCGTGGTTTCGTTTCCTAAGGCGCCGACTCGGCGGCGCCGACCGTAGAGGCTGCACCGGCTTTTGCCGGTGCAGCCGTCCGACGCACCTTCGGGGACCAGTGCCATTGTCCCCTTCTGTCGCGTTTGCTTCTAGCTCGGCGGCTTGCCGGGGTTGCAGGAGCTTCGGCTGAAGTCGAGCACCGAGCCCGAGTTGCGGAGCTTGGCCGAGGCGACCCTGGAGCTGGATGTGCCGAGATCGACCTGGTAGGTGCGCTTGATCTGCCGGATCGAGATCCGTGCGTCGGCGGGAAGCCGGCAGCTGAACGCGCGGGCTTTTCGCGCGGTGAGCCGGCGGAGAATCGCGCCCGACGGGAAGCCGCCGATCCGCGTCTCGCAGCCGGCGGCGAATCGGCCCTTCCCGCTCGCGTTCGCGTAAGCGAGGAAGTTCTTGCGCGGGTAGCCGTGCGTGCCGTACTTGTAGACCTCGAGGTGCGGCTTCCGGTCGGCGGTCAAGCCGACGCTCGGAATCGAGCCGTGGCCGTGCGGCCAGAAGAGAATGATCACCAGCGTCTGTCCGCAGGCGGCCTGCTTGGGAGGCGTCGCGGAGCGCGTCGCCGGGGCACCTGCGAGCGCAAGGGCAAGCGCCGAGACCCCGATCAGCAGCGTGCGCCGCACGGCTGGCTTGTAACACGAAGGCTCGCTTTAGGGCAACGTCTCGATCAGGCGCACGAGCTCCTCGCGGCGGTAGCCGTGGCGCCGAGCCAGCTCGACCAGCTCGCGCGCCCCGGCGTGTACGGCTCCTTGCAGTTGCGTGCCCGTGAACGTGACCCCGCGCCGCTCGCCGCGGCTGCTACGGATGGCATCGAGACCGATAAAGCGTTGAAGTCGTCATGGCACCGGCGAAGCCGGTGCCGGACTTCAGCGCTTCGCGTCGTGCCAGTCGTCGCCGGCGCCGACGTCGACCTCGAGCGGCGGGTCGAGCTCGTACGCGCCGACCATCTCCTCGCGGACGAGCTCTTTCACAGCGCTGACCTCGCCCTCGGGCGCCTCGAGCAGCAGCTCGTCGTGCACCTGGAGGACGAGTCTCGCCGAGCGGCCCTCCTCGCGGAGGCGCTCGTGGATCGCGACCATCGCGCGCTTGATCACGTCCGCCGCGGTGCCCTGCATGACCGAGTTCACCGCGAGCCGCTCGCCCAAAGAGCGCGTCTGGCGGTTCGAGGCCCTGATCTCGGGGACCGGCCGCCGTCGGCCGAAGAGCGTCGTCACGTAACCGTCGCGCGCTGCCTGCTCGATCGTCCGCTGGATGAAGTCCTGCACGTGCGGGAAGCGGGCCAGGTAGGCGTCGATGTAGGCCTGCGCCTCCTCGCGCGGGATCTCGAGGTTCTCCGAGAGCCCGAACGACGAGATTCCATAGATGATCCCGAAGTTGACCATCTTGGCCACGTTGCGCTCGTCTTTCGTCAGCGTGGCCGGATCCTTCGCGAGCACCTCGGCGGCGGTCGTCGTGTGGATGTCCTCCCCGCGCTCGAACGACTCCCGCAGCTTCGGCTCGCCGGAGATGTGCGCGAGGATCCGCAGCTCGACCTGCGAGTAGTCGGCCGAGATGAGCTTGCAGCCGGGCTCGGCGACGAAGGCAGAACGGATCTCCCGGCCGAGGTCGGTGCGGATCGGAATCGCCTGCAGGTTCGGACTCGTCGTCGAGAGGCGCCCCGTCGCGGCGACGGTCTGGTTGAAGGTCGTGTGGAGGCGGCCGTCCTCGCCGATCAGCGTGGGCAGCGGCCCGAGGTATGTGTTGAGCAGCTTCGAGTACTCGCGCCACTCCTCGATCACGCCGACGAGCTCGTGCTCGCCGCGGATCGTGCGGAGGACGCGGGTGTCCGTCGAGTAGCCGGTCTTGCCCTTGCGGCCCGGGGTGAGGCCGAGCTTCTCGAACAGGATCCGTGCGACCTGCTGCGTCGAGCCGAGGATGAACTCCTCGCCGGCGAGCTCGTACGCCTTGGACTCGAGCTCCTCGACGCGGTCGGCCAGGCGGGCGGTGATCTCGCCCATTCGGTAGGTGTCGACCTTGACCCCCGCGCGCTCCATCGCGGAGAGCACTCCGGTGAGCGGCAGCTCGATGTCTCGGTAGAGCGGCTCCTCGCCTCGCTCCTGCACGCGCTCGAGCAGCAGGTCGCGCAGGCGGAGCGTGGCGGCGGCGTGGCGGACGAGCTTCGCGGTTTCCTCGTCGGTTGCCGGCTCGGGAACGAGCTCGATCCCGTACTCCGCGGCCAGGTCGTCGAGGTCGTACTCGGCCCGGCCGGGCTCGATCAGATACGCGAGGATCATCGTGTCGTCGCCGGCCTCGACCCCGACCGCCTTGGCGTCGTGCGCGACCAGCTCGCCCTCAATACGCTCCGGCCGCGGGCCGACGATGACATGCTCGCCGACCGCGATCGCGGCCCGATCTTCGTCCACCGCGACAGCCGTGAGCCCGGTGGGCGCAATCGGGCCTTCGCGCCAGGGGACCGTGACTCCGGTCGGCTTGAGCACGGCAGCGGCCGGGACTGCGGCGTCGAGCTCGTCCACCCGGCCGAGCAGGTTCCGGAACTCGAACCGTCTGAACATCTCCTTCAGCGTCGAGCGGTCGGGCGGCACGAGCACGAGCTCGGCGGTGTCGCAATCCAGCTCGAGGTCGCGTCGCATCGTCGCCAGCACCTTGGCGCCGCCCGCCTGGTCGGCGTGCTCGCGGATCGCCTTCGCGCGCGCAGGCGTGAGCTCGTCCACGTGCTCGAGCACCTCCTCCAGCGACCCGTACTGCGCAATCAGCTGGCCCGCGGTCTTGTCGCCGATCCCCGGGATGCCGGGGATGTTGTCCGAGGGATCGCCCTTGAGCGCGATGAAGTCGGGCACCCTCTCGGGCGAGATGCCCAGCCGCGCCTCGACGCGCTCGGGCGTGTAGACGTGCACATCCGAGACCCCGCGCGGGGTCATCATCAGGCAGACGTTCTCGGTGACGAGCTGGAAGGCGTCCCGGTCGGTCGAGACGACGCACGTCTTGATCCCGGCCTCGTCGGCCTGGTGGGCGAGCGTCGCGATCACGTCGTCCGCCTCCCAGCCGTCGAACTCGAGGTTGCGGTACCCGAAAGCCTCGACGATCGGGCGGAAGAACGGGAACTGCTCGCGCAGCAGGTCGGGCATGGGCTTGCGCTCGACCTTGTAGGTCTCGAGCAGCTCGGTCCGGTGCACCGGGCGCGTGTCCCAGGCGACCGCGACGCCCTTCGGGCGGTAGTCGGCGAGCAGCTTGAAGAGCATGTTCGTGAAGCCGAGCAGCGCGTTCGTCGAGAAGCCCTCGCTCGTCGCGAGCTCCTCGGGCAACGCGAAGAACGCCCGGTACGCGAGATTGTTTCCGTCCACGAGGAAGAGATCGGACTCGCGCGCCGGAGCGTCGTCGAGCTGGAGCTCGGCTCCGGTGAGCGTCTTCGGCATCTCTGCGAGTCTACGTCCGATGAGCCGGCTCGAGATCGTGCCGTTTTCGGACGAGCACCTGGAGGACGCGTCGAGGCTGCTCGCGGCCCGCCATGCCCGCCACCGCGCGGCCGAGCCGCTGCTTCCGGAGCTCGAGGATCCGCTCGCTGCGGTCGAGCAGGAGTGGCGCGCCGAGGGCGCGTCGGGCGTCTTCGCACCGGGGGCGTACCTGGTCGCGGCTCCCGCGACCGTTGCGGGGATCACCTGGATGCGTGTCGGAATCGCAGGCCAGGCAGTCGAGGGCGACCCCGAGACGATGCGCGACCTCTACGCCGCCGCCGCACAGCGCTGGGTCGACGAAGGCCATTCGAAGCACGCGGTCTTTGTCCCGTCGTATGACG
>VAXM01000125.1 GCA_005883335.1 Actinomycetota bacterium | reverse complement strand
GTCATGCGAACGCGCGACGATCACGTCCGGGTGGATGCCGATGCGGCGCAGCTCGTTGACCGAGTGCTGGGTCGGCTTCGTCTTCAGCTCGCCGGCGGTCTCGACGAACGGCACGAGCGTGACGTGGACGTAGCAAACGTTCTCCGCCCCCGCGTCCCGCCGGAACTGGCGGATCGCCTCGAGGAACGGCAGCGACTCGATGTCGCCGACGGTGCCGCCGATCTCGCTGACGACGACGTCGCAGTCGGTGGCCTCGCTGGCGCTGCGGATCCGCTCCTTGATCTCGTTGGTGATGTGCGGGATCACCTGCACCGTCGAGCCGAGGTACTCCCCCTTCCGCTCCTTGCGGATGACGCGGTCCCAGATCGAGCCAGAGGTGTGGTTCGCGGTGCGCGAGAGGTTCTCGTCGACGAAGCGCTCGTAGTGGCCGATGTCGAGATCGGTCTCGGCGCCGTCCTCGGTGACGAACACCTCGCCGTGCTGGAACGGGCTCATCGTCCCCGGGTCGACGTTGATGTACGGGTCGAACTTCTGCATCTGCACCTTCAGGCCGCGCGCCTTCAGCAGGCGGCCCAGCGAAGCGGCGGAGATGCCCTTGCCGAGAGACGAGACGACGCCCCCGGTGACGAAGACGTACTTCGTCGGGCGGCGGGCCACTACACGCGCCCCATCTGGTCGAAGCGCGAGAGCCAGGGCGTGCGCTCGATCAACTCACCGAGGGACCGCGTCTCGCCGAGGAGGTTCAGGCCTGCGAGCGCTGCAATCGCCAGCTTGCGGCCCCTGCCCGTGAAACGATCCACGGAACTCAAGCCTAGCAGCGCGCCCAGCGCGTTCGAGCCCGCGTCTCCGAGCATCGTCATCTCGCGGAGATCGTAGGGAGCGACCAGGACGGCGGGCAGGAGCGGCGCGCGCACCAGCGGCGCGACCGTGAAGTACGCCTTCAGCGTGCGGCCCGGGCGGGTGTCGAGCTGGTTCAGAAAGTTCGCCGAGAGCGCGACGAGCAGCGCGCCGGAGAGGCTGCGCGTGCGCGCGAGGCCGTAGAGCGGGATCGCCAACGCCTTCAGGGTGCCGGTCGTCATTCCAGCCCGGAGATGCCCGCGGATGCCGCGCGCTGGCCCCGCGACCAGGTCGTCGGCGAGCCCGATCGCGGTCACGACCGGCTCGCGCGTCGCGAAGACCCAGCCCAGCAGCGGGAGGCGGAGTCCACGGTGGTTCTCGGCCAGCGGGCCGCAGGCGAGGAGAGCGTCGAGGAGCTGGCGGGCCCGGTGGGCGAAGCCGCGCGCATCGCGGCCTGTCGGCCGGTGGCTCAGTGGGAGCTCCACCTCCTCGATTTCGAGCCCCTCCCTGGCCGCGTCGATCGTCATCCGCACCTCGCAGCCGAACCCGGGCGCGGTCGGAAAGCAGGCGGCGCGGGCAGCCGGGGAAAGCGAGCGCTGGCCGGAGAGCGGCTCGCGCGCCTCGAAACCGGAGCAGGCGCGGACGAGCGCGCGAGCAGCCCGCTTGGCGATCCCGAAGCCTCCGCCCTGGCGCTCTCGGAACGCGGCGACGGTGAGATCCGCGTCGGTCTCGACGAGCGGCGCGAGATCGCCCTCGAGGTCGGCGTCGCAGAGGAGCAGCGTCCCGGGCCCGGCCTCGCGCTCGGCGAGGGCGAGCGCCTGACCCTTCCCGAGCCGCGGCAGCCGGATCACCCGCGCGCCAGCTTCCTCGGCGACGGGGGCCGTCCGATCGCGGGAGCCGTCGTCGGCTACGAGCACGTCGGCATCCGGAAATGCAGCGCGCAGCGCGGCCACCGTCCGTCCGATCGAGCCCTCCTCGTCCCGCGCGGCGACGAGGACTGTCAGGTCAGCCACGCGCGAAGGGCGGCAGGACGTCGTCGGCGGTGCGCTTGAAGCCGTAATGGCCGTTGGGCGAGCCCGCAAGAAGCAGCACGAGCGCGAGGCGGCCGGCAGGTGTGTCGACGTCGTCCACGCTGGAGAGGTCGGCGCTCCGGAAGATGGGAACCGCCGAGCTGGCGGCGTCGCTCGCCTCCACGCCGACCGCGGGTGGCCCGCCTGAGCTCAGGCCCTGGTAGAGGCCGAACAGAAAGCGGCTGGTGCCGTCGCGCTGGGGCGGAACCGTCCTTGCGACGACGACGCCGTCCACGGGCTGCTTGCTGCCGCCGGCCTGGTAGTCGACGAGGGATTCGTTGAGGGTGTTCCAGAGCGGCGTGTCGCCGCCGGTGACCAGTTCCACGCCGAGGGCCTTCCCGAGCTGCTCGAGCTTCGCCTTCCCCACGTACTGCTGATCGGCGGGCTGGGTGGACAACTTGGCGTCGAGCTGCTTGTCGTCTACCGGCATCTTGAGCGCGCGGAGACGGATCTGCACCGCGCCTGAATCGTCCAGCGCGCGCGCGATTGCCGAGCTGAGCCCGTCGTCCACCTTGCCGACGAAGACGACCGCGATGCGGTGCCCCTTGAGGCGGTTGCGAGCCAGAACGGGATACGTCTCGCTGATGTACTTCTGCGCCGCCTTCTGCTCGCGCGCGGAGACCTGAGAGCGCTTGGATGCCTGGTCGAGCTGGTTGCGCAGCTGCGCGACGCGCTGCTCGAGGAGGCGCGTGTTGGCCTTGTCGACGAGCCCGCGGTCGGCGATCCCGACTCCCACCAGAATCCCGATCACGAGTGCCAGGAAAACCGCTGCGAGCGAGGCGACGTGGTAGCGAAGATCGAACATCTCAGAGGTCGGCAGCAGTCTGGCACAGGTCGTGAAGCCGGTTCAGCGCGCGTCGGGGCAGGGAGCGGTTGACGCGAAGCCACGGCCCTTCGATCGCAAGCGTCGCCCGGGTGCGGCTGTCGCGGGCCGGCTCGAGCTGCAGCTCCGCCTCGATCCGATCGTCCGTGAAGAGGAGTCGGACGAGCTCGTTGGGGCGGACGTCGAGGACGACGAGCATGCCTGCCGCCTCGGGACTGCGGAAAAACGCGCCCATCAGGCCGCCTGTTTGCGGTCCGGCCGTGAGCTGCCAGCGCGCGCCGGGCGCAAGGCCGCGCCGGTCCGGCCGGACGCCGCGAACGCCCGGCCACCAGTCCGGCAGATGATGTGGCTCGGCGAGGAACCCCCAGACCTCCTCGCGCGGGGCGAGCAGCTCGCGGCTTGCGACGACTCGCGGCATGCTCCGAAGTGTTGCGAAAGACAGTTCAGCCGAGGCCGAGCAGGTCCCGGATCCGCTGGCTGAGGAGCCCGATGAAGTGGCGCAGGCCGGGCGAGGCGACGATCGCGACGACAACCGCGCTCAAGCCGGCCGCGGCGAAAGCGACCAGTGGCCAGACGCCGACCTGACGGCTGGCCAGCCGGGAGACGCCCTTCGCGTCGATCAGGATTTCCCCGACCTTCAGCCGCGTCACGAACGTCGATGACATACCCGCCCGGTCGCGCTCGAGAAACTCGATCAGGTTGAAGTGCGTCCCCACGGCGATGATCAGCTCCGCCCCTTTCTCGTAGGCGAGCAGGAGCGCGACGTCCTCGCTGATCCCGGGCGCGGAGACGAGGCTGGGCTCGAGGCCGAGGTGCTCGAGGCGCGGTGCACCGGGCGCCGTCCCGTCCGCGTACGCGTGCACGACGAGCTCCGCGCCGCAGCGGAGCGCGTGGTCCGAGACCGAGTCCATGTCGCCGACGATCACATCGGGCCGCATCCCGGCCTGAAGGAGCGCGTCGGCGCCGCCGTCGACGCCCACGAGCACCGGCTTGAAGTCGCGCACGTAGGGGCGCACCATCGCGAGGTCGCGCTTGTAGCCGGGCCCGCGCGCGACCACCAGCGCATGCCGTTCCCGGAAGCGCGTCTGCAGGGGTGGGAAGTTGATCCCCTCGGCGAGCAGGCGGCCTTCCTCGCGCAGGTACTGGAGCGTGTTCTCCGCGAAGACCTCGAGCGCGTCGGTCACCCGCGCGCGCTGCTCTGCGAGCGACGCCTCGAGCCGGGCGGCCTCAAGTGTTCGCCCGTTGGCGAGGCACGTGCCGTTCTGGAAGACACTCGCGCCGCGGACGGTCACGGGTTCGCCGTCGCCGACCTCGTCGAAGAGCTCCGCGCCGGGCGCGTCGATCAGCCGGACGCCGCCGCGGACGAGGAGCAACGGGCCGGGATTCGGGAAGCGGCCGGTCTGCGAGCGGGCCACATTCACGACGACGCGCACGCCCGACTCGAGCAGCTCCTCGGCCGAGACGCGGTCGATGTCCTCGTGATCGATGATCGCGACGTCCCCGGGGCCGAGCCGCCTGACGAGGCTCTTCGTCCGCCGGTCGAGGCGCGCGGTGCCGGTGAACTCGATGAAGCTCATGAGTCGTCCTGGGCCGCTGCGATGAAGGCCTCGCCGCCGAGCATCCGCCGGATCTCCTCCCGCCGCTCGGCTTCGTCGAGGAGCTCGATCCGGGTGTGGGTCGGGTCGCCCGGGACTTTCTCGACTCGGAAGTGACGGTCGGCCAGGCTCGCGATCTGCGGGAGGTGCGTGATCGTGATCACCTGGGCGCGCTCGGCGAGCCGCTTCAGCGTCTCGCCCACGGCATGCGCGGTTTGACCGCCGATGCCGGCATCGATCTCGTCGAAGACCATCGTCTCGCCGCCGCCGACGGCCGCGATCGCGAGCGCGATCCGGGAGAGCTCTCCGCCGGATGCGGTCTCGGCGACCGGTGCGAAAGGCAGGCCGGCGTTCGGGCGGATCAGGAAGCTCGCCTCGTCGGCACCGGCCGGGCCCGGTGTGGCCGGCTGGAGCTCGACTCGGAACTCGCCCTCGCCGAGCCCGATTCCGCGGAGCTCCTCCGCGACCGCCTCTGCGAAGGTGGCCTGCACGTGCGCGCGCGTCTTGCCGAGCACCGAGGAGAGCCGGTCGACGCGCTTCTGCGCCGCGGCCAGCGCCTCGGCTGCAGCGTGCAGCGGGTCCGCCCCGCCTTCGACCGCGGCCAACTCGTTTCTTGCTTCGGCCGCGCGCGCGAGCAGCTCCTCGTAGCTCGAGCAGCGGAACCGGCGCTTCGCCTCGGCGATCCGGTCGAGCTCGCCCTCGATTTGGTCGAGCCGGTCGGGCTCGGCCTCGAGTGACGTGAGGAAGGCGCGGAGCTCAGACGCCGCTTCGCGAAGGCGCAGCTCGACATCCCGCAGCTCGTTACCGGTGCGCTCCAGCTCGGGCGCCAGGTGCTCGAGCGGCGCTATGGATCGCTCGGCGACCGCGACCAGGCCCGCGGCGCCCTCGGAGTCCTCGGGTGCGAGCGCCTCGCCGGCCGCCGCCACGCCGGCCGCGAGCTCGGTCACATGCCGCAGCCGCTCCCGTTCCCCGCGCAACGCCTCCTCGGCGCCCGGGTCGAGCCCTTCGGTGTCCTCGACGAGCGCGCGCAGCTCGTCGAGCCTGGCCTCGGCGGTTGCCGCGCCCTGCTCGAGCTCCTCGTGGCGGCGCCGCGCCGCGGCGAGCTCGCGCCACGCCGCCCGCAGCTGGGCCCGACGGGCCCCCTGTTCCTCGCCCGCGAACGCGTCGAGCACGTCGAGCTGGTACGACCGGCGCGCGAGGCGGCGCTGCTCGAACTGGCCCGACATCGCGATCAGCCGCTCGCCGGCGGCCGCGAGGTCCTCGCGGGCGGCGCTCCGGCCCCACGCGTAGGCGCGCGTGCGGCCGTCGGCAAAAACCCGGCGGGCGAGGACGAGGCCTTCCTCGTCCTCGGGACGCAGCTCGGCGAGAGTCGTCGAGCTTTCGTCGTCGAGAAATTCCGGCGGGGCCGCAAGCTCTGCCTCGACGTAGGCCTCGTCCGCGTCGGGACCGACATAGGAGACGTCGCCGCGCGCGCCGAGCAGGAGGCCGATCGCTTGGGCGAAGATCGTCTTCCCCGCGCCGGTCTCGCCCGTGACGGCGTTCAGCCCCGGCGCAAAGGCAAGCTCCGCCCCGCGGATGAGGACGAGGTTGTCGATCCGAAGGCGCCGGAGCACGGCCTGGATGCTACGCCGAGCGCGCCCGTGGGGCGATCCGCTCAAACAGCCGGTTCCGCGCTCGCCCCGGCGTCTCTACTCATGTTCACGCGCGCGCGCCCCCTTGGGTGGGTGGGGGATTGGGATGGTACCGCGGCCCCGCGCACGCAACTGTGCCGATTGTGTGTCAGTTTCGCCCCGTCGCGGGGGCGCGGCGCCCAACCGGCGGGTGCTACGCGGCGAAGATGCGGCGGTAGCGGCTGAAGAACGTGTTCTCCGGCAACGTGGCCAGCAGGCTGTGCTGCTCCCCGAGCCGGGTCGTCACTTCTCGGCCGGGCGGAAGCTCGTCCACGGCGTGCCCATCGACGAGAACCGTCGCCGAGACGTCCTGGGTGCGATTCACGACGGTCAGCTCACGCCCGCGCGGCACAACCAGCGGCCGCGCGTGCAGTGAGTGCGGCGCCACGAATGTGACCGCCATCGCCTCGAGCCCCCAGACGAGCACCGGCCCGCCGTTCGAGAGGTTGTACGCGGTCGAGCCCGACGGCGTCGAGCAGATCAGCCCGTCGCACGGTTGCACGCCGAGATCCTCGCCGCCCACGGCCCAGCCGAGCTCGATCATCCGACCGAGGGACGAGCTCGTCACGACGAGGTCGTTGACCGCCGCCCAGCGCTCGCCGGCCGTCTCCGCATCGAGGGCCGGCAGGTCGACCACGCGATAGTCGCCCGCGAACGCGCGCCGCAAGCCCTCCTCGAGCCCATCCGCCTCGATCCCCGCCAGGAACCCGACCCGCCCGAAGTTGACGCCGAGCACCGGCACTCCGGTGCCGAGGAAGCGCCGCAGCCCGCGCAGCATCGTGCCGTCGCCGCCGAGAACGACGGCCAGGTCGGCGTCCTCGTCGCCGTCGCCCGCCTCGGCGAGCCCGTGCTTCTCGACTTCCTCGTCCGAGAAGAGCAGCTCCACGCCCACCTCCGCAGCCACCGCCTGCAGCCGCCGGAGCGCCGCCCCGATCGTCTCGGGCTTGCCGTGCGTGATGACGGCGGCTCGCCTCACTTCAGTGGATTGCGTAGTCGATCCAGCGCTCGAGCTCATCGGGAAGCTCCGGCCGCTCGCGGTGCACGAGGTGAAGAAAGAACTCGCGGTTTCCTTTCGGGCCGGGCAGCCCGGAGTCTACGACCCCGGCGACCTCCGCCTTCCAGCCGAGCGCCGCCTCGGCCGCCTCCCGCAGCACCCGCCGGCGCACCTCGGGGTCCCGGACGACCCCGCGCGGCGCCTCCGCCCGCCCCGCCTCGAACTGCGGCTTGACGAGGACGACGGCCTGCCAACCGGGTACGGCGAGCTCGAGCGCGGGCGGCAGCGCCTTGCCCAGGCCGATGAAGGAGACGTCGCAGGTGATCAGCTCCGGCGCGAACGGCAGCTCGCGCAGGGAGCGGACATTCGTCCGTTCGAGCACGGTCACGCGCGGATCGCCGCGGAGCCGCGGGTGCAACTGACCCCGGCCGACGTCCAACGCGATCACGCGGGCGGCCCCACGCTGCAGCAACACGTCGGTGAAACCGCCGGTGGACGCGCCGACGTCGAGACAGTCGAGCCCGGCAGGGTCCACGCCGAACGCATCCAGAGCATGCGCCAGCTTCTGCCCTCCGCGCGAGACGTACGGCGGCGGCGAGTCGACCGTCAGCTCAGCCGACTCGTCGACCTGCTGCCCCGCCTTCTCGTACCCCGGCACGAGCCCGGCCAAGACGAGCGCCTGCGCCTGCGCCCGGGTCTCGGCGAGCCCGCGCTCGACGAGCAGCACGTCCAGGCGCTTCTTCACTGCGCTGCAGAAAGGACGGCGTCCCACGCGAGCTCCGAGGCGACGACGCCGAGCGCGGTCGTGTCGAGCAAGGGATCGCTCTCGACCGCCCCGGTCGAGACGGCGAAGAGGACATCGCCGTCCTCGAGCGCGTGGAACGGCTGGATCGCGCGCGCCATCGACGCGTGCACCTGGCGGCCGAGCGTGCGGAGCTGCCGCGAATCGAGCTGCAGGTCGGTGACGACGACGGTCAGCGTCGTGTTCCCCGGCGGCGGCCGGACGGGCCTCCCCTCGGCGAGCCGCTCCTCCACTGTCGGCACGAGCGCGCGCCGCAAGCCGGTCTCGCGGTCGTAATGGCCGCGCACCACGTTGCCCTCGCGGTCGACGATCGCGCCGATGGCGTTGACGACCGTGAAAACCGCCACATGCGTCCCCCCGGTCTGTCGGAACGCTCCGCCCTGCCCCGCCGGCTCGCCCTCCTCGTAGGCGAACAGCTTCCCGGCCGTCGCCGAACGGCCGGCT
>VAXM01000020.1 GCA_005883335.1 Actinomycetota bacterium | reverse complement strand
CGAGCGCGTCCGGGAGGAGGTCGCGCAGCGGCCCGTCGCCGGCGACGATCCGCGGCAGGCCCTCGGTCGCGGCGGCAACGACGTCGATCCGCTTCTCGGGGGAGAGCCGGCCTGCGAACAGCACTGTCGGCGGCTCGTCCTCGGCGCCGGTCTCGTCGGGGATCTCGACGCCGTACGGGATCTCGTGCACGTTCGCCACGCCCACCCGTCGCATTGCCTCCGCCAGCGCGGGGGAGACGCAAATGACTGCGCTCGCTGGACGGAGCAGCCGGCGGACGAGCCCAGGTGAACGCTCGGCCAGCCCGAGGTCGGAGAAACGGCCCGCAGTCCCCGAGCCGTGCAGGGTCACGACGAACGGCTTGCCGGCGAACCTGGCCACCGCAGCACCGGCGAGCCAGTTCGCGTGCACGAGGTCGGCGCTGCTCGCGGCGCGCCGGAGTGAGCGCACCATCGACGCGAAGAGCGGCGGCGCGAGCCAGGGCCGACCCCTGACGCTCGCGACGAGCCCGGCCCCGCCGCTCCCGGTCAGCCCGAAATCGCGGTAGGTGCCCGGCCCTACGACCTCGATCTCGACGCTGCGGTTGCGCAGCTGCCGCACGAGGTCGAACACGAACCGGCCGGCAAGGTCACCCTCGTGCCGCGGGTAAGAAGTCGTGAATACCGCGACCTTCATCAGAGTGTGGGCGGGCGCAGCTCGAGCGATCCGCGTTGAACGGTCTCCGCCGCTGTGGCCACCTGCTGAAGGATCGATTCCACGTCCACGCCTCGGTGCTCCGGAGCGTAGGGTCCGAGGCGGCGGGTGGCCTTCTCGAGCTGCCGCTCGCAGCCGACGCGATTGCCGCGTCCCGCCTGATACCAGGCGACCGTGAAATGGACGAGGCCCTGGAAGAAGTCGCGCTCCTCGGGCTCGGCGGCGCGCCAGGCGTCCTCGAGCTCCTCGTGGGCGGCGAAGAACTCTCCGCGGCGAATCAGCTCGAGCCCGCGCTCGAGTTCTTCAGAGAGCGACCTGGACCTCGCCGTCCTCGACGCGCACCTCATACGTCTCGAGCTGGATCGCACGGTCGAACTCGTTCTCGCCGCTGCGGACGTCGTATTGCCAGCCGTGCCATGGGCAGCTCAGGACGGTGCCTTCGAGCCGTCCCTCGCAGAGCGGCCCCTGCAGGTGGAGGCAGTGTCCCTGCGTTGCGTAGAACTCGTCGCCCACGCGCACGAGCGCAAGCTCGATCTCGCCGACGCGGACGCAGGCGAGTGTCCCGGGCTCGATCTCGTCGACCCGCGCTACCGGCTGGAAACGATCATCCGCCACAGAGGTCGATCCTAGCGGTGGAGGGTGTTACCTTTGAGCCGTGGCGACGATCCTGCTGGCGGGGGTCGACGTGTTCTTCCGGGGGAAGCTGGAAGGCCTGCTGCCAGGGCACCACCTGACGACCGCCGACAGCGTCGATCCGCCCGAGCTCGTGATCTGCGACGTCTCGCGCATCGATCCCGAGGATGTCGCGGACAACTACCCAGAGGTGCCGATCCTCGGTTTCACGAACCACACGGACACCGACGGCCTGCGCCGCGCGCACACGGCGGGCTTCGACCAGGTGATCGCCAAATCGGCGATGGACGAGCAGTTGAAGGGGCTCGTGGACGGCCTGTTGGCGTCAGTAGACTGACCCGCCGTGACGTACATCATCGCCGAGCCCTGCATCGACATCAAAGATCTCTCGTGCGTGGATGTCTGTCCCGTCGACTGCATCCACGAGTTCGAGCGGATCCTGATCATCGATCCGGAGGAGTGCATCGACTGCGGGGCATGCGAACCGGAGTGTCCGGTCGAGGCGATCTTCCCCGAGGACGCGCTCCCGGACAAATGGGAAGCCTTCGTCAAGATCAACTACGCCTACGGCGACGGCGCGGACGTGATCAACAAGCTCACCGACGAGTACGCCACCGAGCACAACGTCCAGAACCCGCCGCTCGAATAGACGCATAAAACGTTCCCTCCGGGGCAGGTCCCAGTTGAACCCACAGAGGAGGGATCTGCATGCCTCAGCGAGCTTGGAGCAACAAGCGGGAACGTCAGTACGAGCACGTCAAGGAGAGCGAGAAGCAGCAGGGCCGCTCCACGAAGCGGGCCAAGGAGATCGCCGCCCGGACGGTCAACAAGGAGCGGGCGCGTACCGGCGAGGCGCGGGAGTCGTCGCGCACGTCGCGCCGTGACATCTCGTCGGGCCGCCGAGGCGGGCTCCGGTCGGGCACGCGGCGCGAGCGCGGCCGCACGAAAGAGCAGCTCTACAACGAGGCCAAGCGCATGAACATCCCGAACCGCTCGAAGATGAACAAGCAGCAGCTTCAGCGAGCGGTCGACGCCAGGAAGTAGCGGGCCGTTATTCTGGCCGGCGTGAGGCCGGAGACGCTCGACCACGTCGCCCTCTGGGTGGCCGACCGCGACCCGATCGCCGACTTCCTGACCGAGCGGGTCGGGATGCACGTCGTCGACCGGACGGACGCTTTCACGCTCGTCGGCTCGGATGCCCGGCGCGGCAAGTTGACGCTGTTCGCCGCCGAAGGACCGCGCGAGCAGGGGGCGCTCAAGCACGTCGCGCTGCGCGTCTCGAGCCTTGAGCGCGCGGAGCGGGAGCTCCGCGACGGGCTAGCGGTCGAGCGGCCGCGCGACGGAGAGATCTACTTCGGCGTCAGCGAGGGGCTGCGCCTCGGCCTGGTCGAGGCGCCGACGGAGGTCGATTACGACCTCGACCACGTGGCCCTGTGGTCGGCGACTCCCGAGGAGACTGCCGAGTCCTACGAGCAACTCGGGTTCGTGCCGGTCGAACCCGGCCCCTCGGAAGCGCCGCGCGTCGAAGCTGGCGGAGCGTTCGTCGAGTTCCATCGCGGCGAGCCCGGCGATCCCGAGCGGCCGCTGCTGAACCATCTCGCGGTCAAGGTCGAGTCGGCGGACGAGCACATTGCGGAGGCCCAAGAGCTCGGCCTGGAGATCGACAACATCGTCGACGCGGCGAACACCTACGCGGTCTTCGTCTGGGGCCCCGAGCGCGTGCGGGTCGAGTACGTCGAGCACAAGCCTGAGTTCTCTCTGACTTAGTGCTTGTTGCGGGCGCGGGGATGGCGGGGCTGTGTGCCGCCGCGCGCGCACGGGAGCTCGGCGCCGAGCCCGTCGTGCTGGAGAAAGGCTCTCGCCCGGGCGGCTCGATGCTGCTCTCGAGCTGCGTGGTCTGGCGCTACCGCACGTTCGAGGACTTCCGCGCCGAGTGTCCGGGCGGCGACGAAGAGCTGCAGCGAGCGGTCTTCGACGGGTTCGACGAGGCGCTCGATTGGCTGGTCTCGCTCGGCCCGGAGATCGTCTGGGAGGACACGCCCAACCCGCGCACGACCGGGAAACGGTTCGAGCCGCGAAGCCTCACCGAGACGCTCGTGCGCGCCGCGGGTGATGTCCACCTGGAGGAGGGTCTGCCGGCCGAGCCCGAGTTGCCTCTTCTTTTCGCAACCGGCGGGTTCGCGGTGCGTTACGCGCGCGAGCACGGGCTGCTCGTTCGCTGCAACCCGTGGAGCGAGGGCGATGGGCTCGACTTCGCGCGCGAGCGCGGGGCAACACTCGCGGGCGACCTCGACGAGTTCTACGGCCGCGCCATGCCGGCGCCACCGGCGCGGATCCGCGAGGAGGACTACGTGCGCCTCTCGCAGCTCTGGGACGGCGAGGCGCGCGTCGTCAACGAGAACGGCGACGAGTTCTTCCCGGGCCCGCCCGGATGGCACGAGAGCGACCTTGCCCAGGCGATCGCGCGCCAGCCCGGCGGGACGGCCTGGTTCATCATCCCTTCCGAGCTCCGCGACGACCAGCGGGTCGTCGGCCTGCGCGAGGCGGGCGGCACCGTCGTGGAGCAGGACGGCGAGCTCCGCCTCCACGTCGCCGCCGCAGTGACGCACACGCAGGGCGGCATCGAGGTCGGCCCGGATGGCCGCGTTGCCGGGGTCGAGGGTCTTTTCGCCGCCGGTGCTGACGTGGGCGGAATCTCGACCGGCGGCTACTCGAGCGGTCTGGCGGCGGCGCTCGTTCTCGGCCGTATTGCCGCCGAGAGCGCCGTCAGGTGACTGGCTGCAGGTAGGCGCAGCGGCGCAGGTCGCCCGGGAGCGGGGAAGGGGCGACCTTCGTCACGTACAGGCGCTTGTCGTCCTCCTCGACCTCCTCGCCGACGCCGGGCGCGTCGCCGTCGCGCTCGCGCAGCTCGTAGCCGTTCGTGGTCCAGACGAAGCGCAAGTGCGAATGCTGCTGCGGCTGCCCGTCCTCCATCGCGGCGCCGATGCTAGCGCTGCGCCACGTACGAGGGAAGGACAACGCGGACCGCCGTGCCGCCGTCCGCGCCGGCTTCCACCTCGACCGAGCCGCTCAGCGTGCGGGCGCGCTCCTCGATCTCGTCGTAGCTCGCGCGCCGCCGCTCACCCGTGCCGTCGTCCGCGATCACGGTCTCGACCCGCCCCTCGCCAGCAGCGACGCGGATCGAGATCCGGTTCGGCGGCCCTCGGCGGAGCGCCTGGTTCACGGCCTCGCGGATGATCTGGTAGAGCCCGACCCGCGCGTTCTCCGCGAGGCTGTCCGCCGCCTCGACGTCGAGGTCGACCTGGATCCCGTTCGCGATCCCGACCTGGTCGGCGAGCGCCTGCACCGCCGGCCCGAAGCCCTGGTCGCGGAGCACGACCGGCTCGATGTTGAAGGAGAGGTCGCGCAGCTCGCGGATCGTGTCGCGGTGCCGCTTGAGCGCCGAGCGGAGCACGCGGTCGGCCTCGTCGCGCCGGTTGGCCCTGAGCGAGTCGATCACGGCGTCGAGCATCAGGCTGATCCCCGAGAGCGACTGCACCGGGCCGTCGTGCAGGAAGAGCGCCATGCGCCGCCGTTCGTCCTGCTCGGCGGTGATCAGCTGGTCCGACAGCCGGGCGCGCTCGGCTTCGCGCACCTGCGCCTCGGCGAGGAGCCGCGCGTTCTCGACGGCCCGCGAGGCGAAGTCGGCCAGGAGTTGGGCGCGCGCCTGCTCCTCGCGGTCGAACGGACGCGACCGAGCGAGCTTGACCGCCCCGATGTCCTCGTCGCGGATCCGCAACGGGAAGACACCGTCCTCCCGGCTCGTCTGGCCCGGAGCGAGCAGCGACGCCTTCGCCCCGAAGAGCTTCTTCGCCTCCCGAAGCGTGCGCTCGAGCACCTCGCCCGGATCGAGCGTGCCCGTGATCGACCCGAGCGACTGCATGAGCGATTCGAGCTCGTCCTCGACGACCTCGTGCCGCCGCCGCTCGGTGACGATCAGGTGGAGCGCGAACCCGGCAGCGCCGATGATCGCCGCGGCGAGGCCGGCGAACGCGAGCCCGCTAGAGCTCAGAGACAGGCCCAGCAGCGAGACGACCGCCGCCAGGGCGACGACCGCGACGAGCAGGCTTGCTCTAGTCGATGATCGCTTCGCGAAGCGCAATCGCGACGGCATGCGTTCGCGTGTCTGCCTCGAGCTTGGTGAGGATGTGGCGCACGTGGCTCTTCACGGTCTCCTGGCTGATGAAGAGCCGGCCGGCGACGTCCGCATTGGACATTCCGTCCGCGAGCAGCTTGAGGATCTCGCGCTCACGGGCCGTGAGCATCTCCTCCTCGCTCCCGGACAGGAAAGCCGGCATGAGCGCCGGGTCGACGAAGCCCTCGCCGGCCACGACCTTGTCGATCGCCTTGAGGAGCGTCTGGTGCGGCGCCTCTTTGAGGATGTAGCCCTTCGCGCCCGACTCGAGGCCGCGGCGCAGAAGCTGGCGCTCGCTGTAGGCCGTGAAGATCAGGACGGCGACATCGGGCGCCTTCTGCGTCAGGATCTTGGTCGCCTCGAGCCCGTCCATCCCGGGCATGCGGACGTCCATGATCACGACATCGGGCCTCCGGCGTTCCGCCAGGGCGACGGCCGTCTCTCCGTCAGGTGCTTCCCCGACGACGCGGATGTGCGGCGCGCGCGAGAGCGAGAGGCGCAGGCCTTCGCGGACGACCTCGTGGTCGTCGACGATCAGGCAGGTGATCTCCCCGTTCGCTCGTTCCGTTGCGGCCTGCTCTCCCACGGCAAGCGGATTGTATGTCGCGGGTCGGAAAACGCCTACAACGCGAGGGCCAGCTGCTCGGGAGATCAGTGGTTGAACCAGCGGGCGCTGCGGCTCGCCCCGAAGTGCTGCTTCTCGGCGACGAGGACGCGTGACGGCTCCTGGAACGTACCCGTCGGCTTCGGCCCGGAGAGGAAGTCGACGTCGACCCGGCCGACGCGGCCGGCTCCGAACTCGACGTAGCAGGCACCGCGCCCGTCATACGCTGGCGGCTGCTCACCTCCCTGCACTCGCGCTATCAGTGACACGGCGACGACGCGGGCCGCACCCTCCGAGAACACGCCCGCCTTCGGCACGCCGACGGTCGCGACGTCCCCGACGGCGTACACGTCCGCGAAACGCGTCTCGAGCGTTCGTGAATCGACGGCTATGTAGCCGTCCGTGGCCATCCCGCTCTCGAGGACCACGTCGGGTGCGCGGTGCTTTGGGACACCGAGGAAGAGGTCGTATGGCAGCTCAGCGCCGTCGTCGAGCACGGCGACGTTGCGTCCCGGGTCGAGCGAGCTCACCCGGCGGCCGGGGACGAACTCGATGCCGCGCTCGGCGAACGCTGTCAGAAGCGCGGCCGAGGTGTCCGGCGACGGAGGGACCGGGGTCCCGAACGGCATCACGAGCGAGATCTCGCAGTCGTCGCGGACTCCTCGCCGCGACAGGTAGTCGTCTAGAAGCAACGCCGCCTCGCTTGGCGCCGGCGGGCACGTGCAGCCGCTCGGCGCCGCGGACGGAGTAGAACTCGCTCCCGCCCTCTGCGAGCCCGGGCGTTGCGTCGAAGTCGTAGTCGGCGCCGAGGGCGACGACGAGGACGTCCGCCTCGTGGACAGCTCTGTTGGTCGTCACCCGCCGCGCCTCTGGATCGATCGCGGTGATCGTCTCGCGCAAGAAGCGGACACCGGGCTTGGCGAAGTCGGCATACGGCAGGCGAACCTCGCGTGGCGCCTTGCGCCCGAACATCACGTCGAGCTTCGAGTAGCCGAAGACGAAGGCGTCGTTCTCGTCGATGAGCGCAATGCCGGCGTCGCTGCCGAGCGCTTCGGACAAGAGAGTCGCGAGCTCGAGACCGCCGAAGCCCGCGCCCAGAACGACGAAACGCGCCTTCACCGGGACGAACTTACCCCACCTAGCGTGGGCCCTACATCGCGAGCGAACTACACGGCCAGCGTCAACTGCTCCGCGATCACGGGCGGCTCGGGCTCCAGCCGGAGGGGGCGGCGGTCGCGGATGCCATGCTCCTTCGCCAGCGCCGCGACCTGATCCCGCACCGGCTTCGTCTGATCCTTCCCAAGGTAGGCCCGCCGTGCGTAGAGCCGCTCGTAGTGGTCGAGCTGACCGGGGTAGTCGCGGGCCAGCGCCTCGAGGAAGTGCTCCCGCGTTCCTGGCCGCAGGAAGAGCAGGTTCGACCAGACACCGCAGGCGCCCGCCTCCCGCGCGGCCCGCACGACCTCTTCGAGCTGCTCGGGCCGGTCCGAGATCCCGGGCAGGATCGGCGCCATGCCGACACTCGCCTTGACGCCCGCCTCGACCAGCGTCTTCAACGCGCGCAGCCGCTGGCGCGGATGGGCCGTGCCGGGCTCGGTCCGGCGCCAGACCTCCTCGTCCAGCGTCGGGATCGAGAACGTGACGGAGACCGAGGCCCGCGCCGCGGCCTCGGCGAGGACGTCCACGTCCCGGATGATCAGCGGCCCGCGCGTGATGATGCTGAACGGGTTCGAGTGGTCGCGGAGCGCCTCGATGCAGCCGCGCGTCAGCCGGTAGCGCCCCTCGACGGGTTGGTACGGATCGGTGGCCGCGCCGATCACCACCGACTCGTGCTCCCAGCTCGCGCGCGAAAGCTCGCGCCGAAGCACCTCGACGACGTTCGTCTTGACCCGGATCGAGCGTCCGTAGCGCTCGTCGAACGGCCGGTCGGCGCGCAGCTCGAAGGCGCGCACGTAGCAGAAGGTGCAGCGGTGGACGCAACCCATGTACGGGTTCAGCGACCAGTCGAACATCATCCCCTTGACTCGGTTCAACGCCGCCTTGCAGGGCTCTTCGCGATACTCGGCGCGCATGGCGGCAGTATAGAACGTACGTTCGTAATGGCGGAGCTACCAGACGGGATCAGGCGACTCACCTTCCCGCTGCCGATGGGCCCTCTCCACGTCCATTGCTACCTCCTGCCCGGCGAGGGCGGCTGGACGCTCGTCGACACCGGCCTCGGTCTTCCCGAAGCCGAGGCTCGCTGGGAGCCGGTCCTACGCGGGCTCGACGGGCCGGTCGCCCGGATCGTCGTCACGCACTTCCACCCCGACCATGCGGGCGGCGGCGAAGACGCGCGGCGGCTGACGGGCGCGCAAGTCCTTCAGGGCGAGCGGGACTACGAGCAGTGCGAGCAGGTCTGGGGGCGAGAGGACTGGTCGGAGCGGCTCGCCGATTATCTGCTCGGGCACGGGCTACCCGAGCCCGTGGCGGAGGAGCTGCGGCACGAGTCGCGCATCTTCGGCCCGTTCATCCGTTGGGCGCGAGACCCTCTGCGTCTCGCCGAAGGCGACGAGGTCGACGGCTGGAAGGTGCTCGAGCTGCCGGGCCACGCCGACGGGCATATCTGCCTCCTGCGCGACGGCGTGCTCGTCGCCGGCGACCACCTGCTCGGCGAGATCACGCCGACCGTCGGGCTCTATCCCGATTCGCGGCCCGACCCGCTCGGGGACTACCTCGCCTCGCTCGAGCGGACGATCGAGCTCGCGCCGAAGCTCGCGCTGGCGGGCCACGGCGAGCTCATCGCCGATCCGGTTTCGCGCGCGCGCGAGATCGTCGAGCATCACCGCAAGCGCCTCGACGAGACCGCGGCAGCGCTCGGGCCTGAGCCGCGAACCGGCTACGACGTTTCCCTGGCGCTGTTCGGGGACAACCTGGACGCCAGCGGCCGCCGTTTTGCCCTTGCCGAGGCGCTTGCGCACCTGGAGCGGCTCGTCCGCGAGGGCAGGGCCGTCCGTCAGATGGGCGCCTATACTGATTCGTAAGTAGTGGACGACGAGATACCGCCTAGTACCCACGCCCCGGAGAGCGGGGCGTGACCCTCTTCCTGGAGCTCCTCGGCGTGGCAGCGCTGATTTTGGCCAACGCCTTCTTCGTCGCGGGCGAGTACGGGCTAGTCACCGCTCGCCGCACGCGCATCCGCGAGCTCGAGGAGCGGGGGAACCGACGTGCCCGGGCGGTGTTGAACATCGTCTCCGACCCGCCCCGCTTCATCGCGGCGATGCAGCTCGGCGTCACCGGCACAAGCCTGGGCATCGGCGCCCTCGGCGAGCAGGCCCTGGCGAAGGTCTTCGATCCGATCCTCGCCTCGGTGCTCGCCTTCGCGCTCGCATTCCTGATCATCACGTTCCTGCATGTCGTGATCGGCGAGCTCGTGCCGAAGGGGATCGCGCTCCAGCACTCCGAGACCGTCGCGCTCGCAGTCTCGGCGCCCGTGCGCGGGTTCTTCGTCGCCCTGAAGCCGCTGATCTGGGTGCTCCAACGATCGACCGAGCTCGTGCTGAACGTGTTCGGCCTCGAGCCGCCGGGCGGCGACATGGAGGTGTACTCCGAGGCTGAGCTGAAGATGCTGCTCTCCCGCTCGCGCGAGGAAGGCGAGATCGAGCAGCAGGAGCAAGAGATGCTCTACAAGGTCTTCGATTTCGCCGACAAGGAGGTCTCGGCGGTGATGGTGCCGCGGCCGGAGGTGGTCGCGCTGTCCGTCGACCTACCGCCCGAGGAGGCACTCGCGGCGATGATCGAGTCGCCCTACACGCGCTACCCGGTCTACCGCGAGTCGCTCGACAAGGTCATAGGGATGATCCACGTGCGCGACCTGTTCTCGGCGATCGTCGATCGCGGCATCGCGGGAGTCGAGCTCGACACGCTCGTCAGGCCGGCGCACATCGTCCCCGAGACGAAGGACCTCGCAGCGCTGCTGGCGGAGTTCCGCCGCACGAACCAGCACATGGCGATCGTCGTCGACGAGTACGGCGACCTCGAAGGAATCGTGACGCTGGAGGATCTGCTCGAGGAGATCGTCGGCGAGATCGAGGACGAGTTCGACCTTCCCGACGAATCGGTCGAGCGGCTCCCCGACGGCCGGATGCGCATCGACGGCACGTTCCCGATCGACGACTTCAACGAGCAGTTCCACCGGGATCTGCCGATCGAGGACTACCACACCGTGGGCGGTTTCGTGTTCGGGCTGCTCGGGCGGGCGCCGGAGCGCGGCGACGAGGTCGAGCACGACGGCACGCGCTTCAAGGTGCTCGACGTCGAGGGCTCTCGCATCGAGCGGCTGGAGGTCGAGCTCGTCCCGCACGAGCCGGAAGAGGAGAGGCTCAAAGAGGTATCGTGACCCGCGTACGGGGTCAGCAACCAAGGAGACTTATGAAGCGCATCGTTCTTCTGCTCGTCATGGGCGCGATCGGCGCCGCGATCTTCCTCGCGGTCTCGCCGTTCGCGGGCGCCCGCCCGTCGGCGGCCACGGCGACCACCGTCAAGGTGACCGCGAAGGAGTACAAGTTCATCCTCTCGCGCAAGACAGCGCCTCACGGGAAGGTCATCTTCAAGCTCGTGAACAAGGGCGCGCTCAAGCACGACTTCAAGATCGGTGGCAAGAAGACGCCGCAGCTCGCCCACAACAAGACTGCGACGCTCACCGTCACGCTCAAGAAGGGGAAGTTCCCTTACATCTGCACCGTCGACAGCCATGCGAAGTTCGGCATGAAGGGCACGTTCAGGGCGACCTAGCTCAGGCTTAGAGGCGAGATCTCGCCGTCTGTGATCTGCCAGGCGGCGAGCTCGCCGGTCCCCAGCGAGAGGATCAGGTAGGGCCGGTCCTGCCAGAGGCCGATGTTCTCGACGTCCGTGCGCGAGGGGCGCGGCGCCGACGAGACGTGCGAGTGGAAGACGGCCAGCTCGTAGCCGTCGTCTTCGAGGAACCAGTTCTCGGGCTCGGTCTCGAGCTCGAAGCGGTATGGGCTGGCTGCCGCGTTGCGGGCCGGGATGTAGCGCTCTGCCGTGCCGTCTCGCAGCGCGACGAGCCCGCACGCCTCGTTCGGCTCTTCCGCGCGCGCGTGGGCCCTGAGCTGCGCGCGGATCTCGGTTGGGATCACCACCAGACGGCGCTCTCGAGCTCTTCGGCTTCCGCGCCGGTCTCCCAGAAATCGGCCGAGAGGTACTTCCAGCCGCCGTCGGCGAGCACGGCGACAACGACGCCCTCGTCGAGCTCGGCGGCGAGCCTGCGGGCGACGTGGATGACCGCGCCTGAGGAGACCCCGGCGAAGACCCCCTCCTCGCGGAGCAGCTCGCGCAGGGTCGTGACTGCGTCGGCGTTCGAGACGAGCACCTTCCGGTCGAGCTTCGAGACGTCGAGGATCGGCGGCACATAGCCGTCCTCGAGTGAGCGCAGGCCCATCACCGGATCGCCGGGGAGGGGCTCCGCCGCGGCGACGACGATCCCTGGAAAAGCCTCGCGCAGGCGCGCGCCCGCTCCCATCAGCGTTCCGCCTGTCCCGAGGCCGGCCACGAGCACGTCCACGCGGTCGAGCGCCTCGGCGATCTCGGCGCCCGTTCCGTGGTAGTGCGCGGCCGGGTTGGCCCCGTTCGCGTACTGGAAGAGCATGTGGTAGCGGGGCTCGCGCTCGGCGAGCTCGACGGCGACGCGGACCGCTCCGTTCGATCCCTCCTCGCCGGGCGACTCGATGATCTCGGCGCCGTAGAGCCGCAGCAGCCGGCGCCGCTCCTCGGTCACGTTCTCGGGCATCACGCACGTGAGCCGGTAGCCCTTGAGCCGCGCGACGAGCGCGAGCGAGATGCCCGTGTTGCCGCTCGTCGGCTCGAGGAGCTCGGCGCCGGGCTCGAGCTCGGCGGCCTCGATCATCGCAAGCGCGATACGGTCCTTGATCGAGCCGGTCGGATTCTGGCCCTCGAGCTTCGCGTAGAGCTTGACCCCCGGCTTCGGCGAAAGGCGCGACAGCTCGACGAGCGGGGTGGTGCCGATCAGTCCGAGGAGGGAGTGAGCAACCACAGAAGGCGCTCGCTTGCGACGCCGACCATAAGAGGCCGTGCCGGCGCTGACGGCGCGGCCGTCTTCATCCACCGGCCATGGCCGGGAGCAGGATCACCGTTGAGCCGTCGTCCACGGAGGTCTCGAGCCCGTCCTTCGTGCGGACGTCCTCGCCTTCGACGTAAACGTTGACGAACGGGGCCAGGTCGTCGGCCTCGAGGAGCTGCCCGCGCAGCGCAGGGAACCGGCCCATCAGGTCGTCGAGCAGCTCGCGCACGGTGCCGCCGCGCGCCTCGACCTCGCGCTGACCTGCCGTGTCGCCTCGCAGCGTGGGTGGGATCCGGACGTGACTCAGTGTCCGACCCCCGCGCAGAACTCCACGTAGTCGATGTAGTCCGTGATCGTCGGGCTCTCGCCGCAGACTGGGCAGGCGGGGTCGCGCCGCAGCTTCATCTCCTGGAACTCCCCGGAGAGCGCGTCGTAGAGGAGCAGCCGGCCTACGAGCGGCTCGCCGATCCCGAGCGCGAGCTTCAGCGCCTCCGCTGCCTGGATCGAGCCGACGACGCCCGGGAGCACGCCCAGGACGCCGCCCTCGGCGCAGCTCGGCGCCATCTCCGGCGGCGGCGGCTGCGCGAACAGGCAGCGGTAGCACGGCCCTGAGCCCGGCTTGAAGACCGTGACCTGGCCCTCGAAGCGGAAGATGGAGCCGTGCACGACCGGGATGTCGTGCCAGACCGATGCGTCGTTGACGAGGTAGCGCGTCGGGAAGTTGTCGGCGCCGTCGACGATCACGTCCCAGCCCGGCTCGAGGATCCGCTCGATGTTCTCCGAGGTGAGCCGCTCGCGGAAGGGGACGACCTCGACGTCGGGGTTGAGCGCCTCGATCCGGCGGCGCGCCGAGTCGGTCTTCGGCTCGCCGAGCGAGTTGGTCGAGTGCACGATCTGCCGTTGCAGGTTCGTCTCGTCGACGACGTCCGCGTCGACGATCCCGAGCCGTCCGACGCCCGCGGCCGCGAGGTAGAGCGAGGCCGGCGAGCCGAGCCCGCCCGCGCCGATCAGCAGGATCCGCGAGTCGAGCAGCCGCAGCTGGCCCTCCTCGCCGACCTCCGGGATCAGCAGGTGGCGGCTGTAGCGCGTCTGCCGAGCCGGCCCGAGCGTTCGCGGGAGCTCGGTTGGCAGCCCGTTCCGCTGCCAGTCCGTGTAGCCGCCCGCGAGGGAGACCGGTCGCTCGTAGCCGAGGTCGGCAAGGGTCTTGGCCGCGAACGCCGAGCGGTTGCCCGCCGCGCAGTAGAGGACGACCGGCTGCGAGCGGTCCGGCACCGCCTGCTCGATCCGAGACTCGAGGTACCCGCGCGGGATGTGCACCGCGCCCGGGATCCGGCCCTGCTCCCACTCGTCTCGCTCGCGCACGTCGACCAGGATCGACCCCTCGTCGATGAGCGCCTGCACGCGCTTGGCGTCACCTTCCTCGATCTCGGCCTTGGCGGCCTGGAGCAGATCTCGATACGAAGACATCGCTTTCGATTGTATAGCGGCCCAGGCGCCTCGCCGCAGGCGGCTAAGGTCGTTGTCGTGACAGCTCGAGGCCGGGTCTTCTCGCTCGTGGCGCTCGCTGCCGTCGTCGCCTCGGGCGTCGTCGTGATCGGCGTGCTCGCGACGCGCAGCAACGTCCCGAAGGTCGAGCCGCGGCCTGGGACGCCGCCGCTCGCGCTCGACTTCGGCCTCCGAGACGATCCGGAGGCCCGCGCGCTCATGCAGGCCGAGACGCTCTATAACCGCGACCGTAAGCAGAAGCGCGCCGCGGCGATCTTCAAGCGCTACCACTCACTCGAGGCCGAGGTGGGGGCCGCGTTCGCCTCCTGGCCGGCGGACACCGTCAGGCGCCTGCAAACGCTGGCGGCCGAGCATCCGCACAGCGCGCTGGTCGCGCTCCATCTCGGGTTCGCGCTCTACTGGTCTCGCCGCGACCAGGAGGCGGAGACCGCCTGGCGCGCCGCAGAGAAGCTGCAGCCCGACACGCCCTACGCCGTCCGCGCAGCCGACTTCCTCCACCCGCGCCTCTTCACGGGGCTGCCGACCTTCGTGCCGTCGTTCCAGCCCCCGCGGCGGATCGAGGCGCTGCAGCCGGCCGCGCAGGTGGCCGCCCTCGAGCACGCGGCGGAAGCCGGAGGTGCGCACGCGAAGATCCTCTACGGCGTCGTGCTCCAGAAGCTCGGCCGGCCGGTCTCCGCCGAGCGGGAGTTCGCCGCAGCCGCGCGCCTGAGCCCGAGCGACGCGGAGGCGCAGGCGGCGGCCGCGGTCGGCCTCTTCGAAAAGGCCAATCCGTCGAAAGCGTTCAGCCGGCTCGGCCCGCTCGTTCGCGTGTTCCCCCAGGCGCAGACCGTCCGCTTCCACCTCGGGCTGCTCCTGATCTGGATCGGCGATGTTTCGAAGGCCCGCCAAGAGCTGCGCCAGGCTCGCGCCCAAGGTCCCAAAACACCGCTTGGACACCAGGCTGCTACTTTGCTGAGCGCCCTGGCGCATGCTGGGACCCGCTGACGGAAAGATGAGCCGTTCGGCCTATGGCGTCTGTCCGGGCCGTGTGTGAGAGTGCCGCATCCGCAAGCCGCCGCGGACCTGTCACGAGCCCAGAGAGGGGAGTCGCATTGAGCGAGGAGGGGGAACGGGCCAGGTCACTGAGCATCGCAGAGGTGCTGGAGACCGACGAGGCCAAGGGGTTGCTGGAAAGCGGGCGCGTAGCCGGCTCGTTGAGTACTGAGGAGATTGCGCTCGCGCTAGGCGAGCTGGAGCTTGACGCGTCCCAGATGGACGACTTCTACCACGCGCTCGAGGAGCTGCGGATCGACGTTGTGGATGGGAGCGGAGAGGCCGAGGAGCCCGAGGCTCAGCCGGAGGCGCGCGAGGTCAGCACCGACTCGCTGCAGCTGTTCCTGAAGGACATCGGCAAGGTCGACCTGCTCACCGCAGCGCAGGAGGTCGAGCTGGCGAAGCGGATCGAGCGCGGCGAGCACAAGGCCAAGCAGGAGATGGTCGAGGCGAACCTGCGCCTGGTCGTCTCGATCGCCAAGAGATACCGCAACCAGGGCCTGCCCTTCCTCGATCTGATCCAGGAGGGGACGATCGGGCTCGTTCGCGCGGCCGAGAAGTTCGACCACCGCAAGGGGTTCAAGTTCTCGACGTACGCGACCTGGTGGATCCGGCAGGCCGTCGCCCGCGCGCTGGCGGACAAGGCGCGCACGATCCGCATGCCGGTGCACATCGTCGAGAAGCTGAACAAGATCGTGCGCTCCGAGCGGAAGCTCCGTGCGGAGCTCGGGCGGGAGCCGACCGCGTTCGAGATCGGGCTCGACGTCGAGCTCGGGTCGGACGAGGTCGAGCAGATCCGCCGCAGCTCGCAGGCGCCGGTCTCGCTCGAGAAGCCCGTCGGCGACGAGGAGGAGTCGGAGTTCGGGCACTTCCTCACCGACGAGAGCGAGCCGCTGCCCGAGGAGGCCGCCGAGGTCGAGATGCGCAAGGCGACCCTCCAGCGGGTGCTGGGGACGCTGAGCCTTCGCGAGCGGCGGGTGCTCGAGCTGCGCTACGGGCTCAACGGCGAGCATCCGTGCACGCTCGACGAGGTCGGCCGCGCGTTCAACGTGACGCGCGAGCGGATCCGCCAGATCGAGAACCAGAGCCTGAAGAAGCTGCGCGCGCTCGCCGACTCGGTCGCCCTCAAAGACGTGGCGTAACACCGAGAGGCATGGAGAGGGCGGCGGCTCCGGTCGCCGTCCTTTTTCCCTGGATCCGAGTACTCTTTGCCTGAGGAGGGAATGGCAGGGAGTCTCCGGAGGCTAGTCGTCGCGGTGGTCGCGGCTTCGGCGTGCGCGCTCGCGGGGCCTGCCATCGCGGCGGCTGCGCCCACGACGTTCGCAACGATGTTCAGCGACCCCGGCGACTGGATCGGCGGCGGGACGCAGCGCCTCTTCCAGCCCTCGAACTCGGCCATCGGCATCGGCGGCACTGCCGGCTACCTCACCGTCTACGTGTCGGGAGGCACAGCCGGCGACTCGTATGACATGGACTTCGCGGCGCCGCCGGGACAGGTGCTCGCGCCCGGCTACTACATCGGCGCACAGCGGGCGCCGTTCCGCGAGGCGGGGCATCCGGGGATCGACATCTCCGGCTCGGGCCGCGGCTGCAACGAGGACAGCGGGCTCTTCGAAGTGCGGGACATCCACTCGGCGCCCAACGGGTCGGTCGATCGTCTCTGGCTGATCTACGAGCAGCATTGCGAGGGCGGCAGGGCGGCGCTCTTCGGCGAGGTTCGAGTCGGCGAGCAGCCGTCGAGCGACCCGGCGCTGCTCGCACCCGCGACGGTCCGGTGGCCGGCGAGCGACGCGGGCCGCGCCTCGACGACCGTTCCGGTCACGCTCCGCGCCTTCGACGCACCGGTGACCGTGACGGCGGTGGCGCTCACAGGCACGAACCCCGGCGACTTCAGGATTCGCGAGGACGACTGTACGGGCCAGACGCTGGTGCAGTCGGGTTGCCAGGTCTGGGTCCGATACGTGCCGGCGAGCGCGGGCACCCGTTACGCGACGTTGCGGTTCACTGATTCGGGAGGTACGCACCGAGACGCGGCACTGCAGGGCTTCGCATACGGCGGGCAAACCACCGTGACGATGCACAGCGATCCCGGCGACTACATCGGCCAGGGGCGGGACTGGTCGTATTCGATCGCCAACGACAACATCGGGATCGGAGGAACGCGGCAGTACGTCGGCTTCGGCATCGACGGCGCCAACGGCGACTGGTGGTACGCAGATTTCGCCCCTGCAGCGGGGGACATCCTCGCTCCCGGGACCTATCCGAACGCAACGCGTTACCCCTTCAACGGCACCGGCCCCGGGCTGGACGTCTCCGGGAACGGCCGCGGCTGCAACACGCTGACCGGCCAGTTCACGGTCAACTCCGCGACGTGGTGGGAGGACGGGACAGTGCGGACCTTCAGCATCTCGTTCGTGCAGCACTGCGAGGGGATGACGCCGGCACTGCACGGGACCTTCGCGTTCCGCGCGGGCGACTCCACGCCGCTGCCGCCTTGGATGGTCGGCGGCCCACCGCCACCTCCGCCGCCTCCGCCACCGCCTCCTCCGCCACCGCCTCCTCCGCCACCGCCTCCACCTCCGTCGCCACCTCCGCCGCCACCGCCGCCGCCACCGCCGCCGCCTCCTCCGCCACCACCTCCTCCACCGGCACCACCTCCTCCTCCTCCTCCGGTCGTGCCGCCCAGGTGCGTCGTTCCGCAGGTCGTCCACCGTCCGTTGGCACTCGCGAAGCGGGTGCTTGGTCGCGCGCACTGCCGCGCCGGCCGCGTCTCGTGGCGCTTCTCGAGCGCCCGCCGCGGGATCGTCATCGCGCAGCAACCACGCAGTGGCTGGAGCAGTGCCGCGAACGCGCGCGTGAACCTCGTCGTCAGCCGCGGGCGCAGACGCTGACGGTTCCGTAGACTCGCGCGCCGTGGCGGAGTCCTGGTTCGACGAACTCGCCGAGCTGGTCCGGATCCCGAGCGTGAGCGCGGACCCGGCGCATACGGACGACGTTCGCGCGGCAGCGGAGTGGCTGGCCGCTTTCGTGCGCGGCGCCGGCGGCGAGGCCGAGGTCGTTCCGACCGACACGCAGCCGCTGATCATCGGCGACTTGCAGGCGTCGAACGGATCCGCGCCGACGGTGCTCGTCTACGGGCACGTCGACGTGCAGCCGCCGGATCCGCTCGAGCTCTGGGAGTCCGATCCGTTCTCGCTCGAGGAACGGGACGGCTGGCTTTACGGGCGCGGGGTCGCGGACGACAAGGGCCAGCTCTACGTGCTCGTCAAGGCCGCCGCGGAGCTGGCCGCAGCGGGGGAGCTGCCGGTGAACGTGCGGGTGACCTGCGACGCGGAGGAGGAGACGGGCGGCCACCAGATAGTCGACTTCCTCGCCGCCGACGTGCGCGGCGCCGACGCGGCCGTGATCTTCGACAGCGGCATGACCTCGCGAGGAGTGCCCGAGTTCAACGTCGCCACCCGCGGGCTCGTCTACTTCCACCTCGTCGTCCGCACGGGCTCGCGCGACCTGCACTCGGGCGTCTACGGCGGCTCCGCGCTGAACGCGCTCCATGCGCTGAACGAGATGCTGACGGCCGTCCTCGCGCGCGACGGCGTTCTACCGGAGCCCCTCCGCGCCGGGATCACTCCGCCGACCGAGGAGGAGATCGCGGCCTGGGCCGAGCTCGTCCCAGGCGCCGAGATGCTCGCCGAGGCGGGCGCGCGCAACGCCTATCCGCGCGCCGACGAGGACTTCTACCTACGCACGACTGCGGAGCCGGCGCTCGACGTGAACGGGATCGCCGGCGGCTCGCCGGTCCTCCAGAAGACCGTGCTGCCGGTGACTGCGGAGGCGAATCTCTCGATCCGGCTCGCGCCGGGCCAGGATGTCGACACGATCGCGGCAGCGCTCGAGCAGCTACTGCGGGCGGCGGCGCCCGAAGGCGCCGAGCTCGAGCTCACCCGCCTTTCCTCGGCCGCGCCCGGGCTCACCCCGCCCGAGGCGCCGGCCGTGCAACGAGGGCTCGAGGCCTTCGAGCGCACCTTCGGCCGCCGCCCGCTGCTCGTCCGCTCCGGCGGGACGCTGCCGATCGTCCCGGCGCTCGCGGACAAGGGCATCCCGACGATCATCACGGGGTTCGCGCTCCCGGAGAGCAACATCCACTCCCCCAACGAGCGGCTGCTCGCCGAGTACGTGCCGCTCGGGATCGAGACGGCGAAAGAGCTCTACAAAGAGCTCGCGAAGATCTAGACGAGCGAGGTCTCGCCGGCGACGAGCCAGGCGTGCCCGAACCGCCGCATCTCCTCGATGATCGGCAGCAGGTCATCGCCCTTCTGGGTCAGCTCGTACTCGACCCGCGGCGGCGACTCGGTGTAGCTGCGGCGCACCACGATGCCCTCGTTCTCGAGGGCGCGCAGCCGTTCCGAGAGCGTACGCGGGCTGATCCCGCGACAGGAGTGCTCGAGCTCGGTGAACCTCCGCGGCCCCTCGGAGAGGTCGTGCACGAGAACGGCTGTCCACTTCGCGCCGAGGATCTCGGCGCACGCGGCGACGGAGCAGCAGCCCGAGTCGTGGATCTCGCCCATCGTGCGCATCGCCTGAATCGTAGTACCCTCGCCAAGCTGTGTCGCAACTCGACAAGGAGCTCCGTGAGCGGATCGAGGAGCCGGCTTCCGAGGAGGCCGAGCGCGAAGCGCGCCTGTCGCCGAGCGAGGCGACCGCGCAGATGCGGATCAACGTGCCGGCCCAGCGCAACCGGAAGCTGCGCGCCCTGCTCGGCCGGGTGAGCGAGGACGAGGCGCTGAAGGCGTACTGGCACGTCTCGAACGTGAACGCGGTCAAGCGGCTCGGGATCAACGACCACTCCTGGGTGCACATCCAGATCGTCGCGAACATCGCGCTGCGCCTCCTGCGCCTGCTCGCGAAGCGCGGAGTCGAGCCGGCCATGGTCGCCGACTACGGGCTCGAGCGCGACGACGCGGAGGTCGTGGTGGTCCTCGGCGCGCTGCTGCACTGCATCGGCATGGCCGTGCACCGCGACCGGCACGAGGACTGGAGCCTCTTCCTCTCCGAACCGAAGGCCCGCGGGCTCCTGCAAGGGATCTACGAGGAGCCCGAGCTGACCGTTGTGGTCTGCGAGGTGCTGCAGGCGATCACCTCGCACCGCGAATCGGGCCATCCGCTGACCGTGGAGGCAGGGGTCGTCCGCGTCGCCGACGCTCTCGACATCGAGGAGGGCCGCTCCCGGATCCCGTTCGAGCGCGGCCGGGTCTCGATCCACTCGATCTCGGCGGCGGCGATCGACGAGGTCGTGATCTCCGAGGGCAAGGAGCGGGCGGTCCTGGTCGAGATCAAGATGAACAACTCGGCCGGGCTCTACCAGGTCGACGAGCTGCTGAAGGCGAAGATGCACGGCTCCGGGCTGGAGCCCTACGTGGAGGTCGTTGCCCGGATCGACACCGAGGCGGAGAAGAGCCTGGTCCCGATCTATCGCCTCGAGTAGTGGGCAGCTGGATCGAGCGAGGCATCCTGATCGCCTTCGGGGCAGCGTGGGTCGCGTTTTCCGTCGTGGCGATCGTCGCATTTGGGATCAGAGACAAGGCCCGCGCGCGCGTCTGGGTATCTCATGACTGGGCCGGCGCAGTTTGGCTGCTGCTGGCCAGAGGTCTTCCGGGCGCTTTCTTCCTCCTGGCCGGGTCGACTGCGGATCGAAACTTCCTCTGGGCAGCTGGAGCCGCCCTCCTTGCCGGCTTGGTTCTGGAGCTCGCGCTCAGACGCTACTTCGGGACCGGCTCGAGCTTGTAACCGACGCCGTAACGCGTCTGGATGAATGTGTGCCGCGGGGCGCGGCGGTCGATCTTCTCGCGCAGGCGGCGGACGCACACGTCGACGGTGCGGTCGCGGTGGGTCGCGCGCCGGCCCCAGATTCGCTGCAGCAACTCGTCCCGGCTCGCGACCCGGCCCATGTCGAGGGCGAGCGTGTAGAGGAGCCGGAACTCGGTCGGCGTCAGGCCCGCGTTTTCCCCGCCCACGAATGCCTGCACCGAGCGCGGGTCGATCCGGAGCTCCTCGATCACGAGCTCCTCGCCACGCTGTTCCTCCAAGCCGCGGACTCCGCGCCGCGCCGCTGCCTGCACCCGCGCGACGAGCTCCTTCATCGAGAACGGTTTGACCATGTAGTCGTCCGCCCCGATCTGGAGCGCATGGATGCGGTCATGCTCGGTGCCGCGGGCGCTGACGACGACGATCGGGGTGCCGATCCCTTCCGCGCGAGCGGTCTCGATCAGGCCCCAGCCGTCGAGGCCCGGGAGCATGAGGTCGAGCACGAGCACGTCGGGCCGCTCGTAGCGGAGCCGGGCGAGACCGACCTCGCCGCCGCCTACGCGGACCGGCTCGAGCCCCGCCGCTGCGAGATGCTGCGCCATGCCCTCGGCGATCACCTCGTCGTCCTCGACGATCAGAACCTTGGTCACGCGATACTCAACCCTAGTGTCAAGGGACCAGTACGAAGAGCTCCGTGCCGCGTTCACGGCGTCCGTCTCCCACGAGCTCCGCACGCCTCTTGCCCGGCTGCTGACGCTGTTGGAGACCGCCGAGCTTCCCGGCGCCGATGTCTCCGCGCTGCTCCGGCACGCGCGCACCGAGGTCGAGGAGATGACCGAGCTCGTCGACGACATTCTCTTTCTGAGCGAGCTGGAGCAAGGGCGTGAGGTCGTCGCGCTGGGCGAGACCGAGGCTGCTCCCGTACTCCGCGCCGCCGTCGACGAGTGCCTCGAGCGTGCCGAACGGGCGGGCGTCCGTCTCGAGCTCCGGATCGAGGACGAGACGCTGCACCTCCCGCTGCGCCGGCGCATGCTCCGGACCATCGTCGAGAACCTGCTCGAAAACACGATCCGCTACGCGGGCGAGGGCGCGACGAGCACGCTCTCGCTCCGTCGCGAGGACGGGGCCCTCGTGCTCGAGGCGAGCGACGACGGGGCCGGCGTGCCCGAGGAAGACGCACCGCGGCTCTTCGAGCGCTTCTTCCGCTCCGACCGAGCGCGCACGACGCGCGGCAGCGGACTGGGTCTCGCGATCGTCAAGCACGTCGTCGAGACCGCGGGCGGGCACGTCGAAGCCCGCGGGGCCAAGAACCGCGGGCTCGACGTTCGTTGCTCGTTTCCCTAGGAATGGACCCGGGCGAGCGTATGACGTGCCGCTGCCTGGACTGCCTTTGGCAGCGGCAGGAACAGCAGCTTCGGGCCGAATGACTGGCCCTTCGTGACGGCCCAGTCGACGAACTTCTTCAGGTCGGCCGCCTTCGAGCTCTGCACCGGCAGGATCACCCAGGTGAACGTGCAGATCGGGTACGCCTTCGACTGGCTCTTCGGCGGGTCGACCACCGAGATCGCGTTGTCCTTCCGGGTCACCCGCTTGACCGAAGCGGTGGCCGCCCTGAGCGACTTGATCGTCGGCAGGACGAACTTGCCGGCGCGGTTCTGGATCTTCGCGATCCTGTAGTGGTTCTTGTACGCATACGCGATGTCGACGTAGGTGATGCCGCCCTGAGTCGAGCCGAGCTTGGCGGCGACGCCCGAGCTTCCTCTCGCCCCGACGCCGGACGGGAACGCGGGCTGCGTGCCCTTTCCGATCTTGTTCTTCCACTCCTTGCTCACGTGCGAGAGATAGTCGGAGAAGTTGAAGCTCGTCCCGCTCGCGTCGCTGCGATAGATCGGGACGATGTTCTCGTCCGGCAGCTTCACGCCCTTGTTGAGCGCTTGGATGCGCTTGTCGTTCCACTTCTTGACGTGGCCGAGGTAGATGTCGGCCAGGATCGGCCCTGTCAGTTTCAGGCCGTAGCCGACCCCGCTGACGTGGTATGGGATCGACGTGGCCGAGAAAGCCCACGGGATCTGGACGCAACCGTGGCAGCCCGCAAACTGATCAGGCGTCATGGGCGCGTCGCTCGCCCCGAAGTCGACCTGGCGGCTGCTGATCGCCGCGATCCCGGCGCCGCTGCCAACGCCGCTGTAGTTGATCGACGCCGCGCTGTAGTGGCTGATCCACTGGCTGACGAGCGGCGCGACGAACGTGCTGCCCGCGCCGGTCAGCGATGTCTTCTGCGAAGAAGCTCCTGCAAGTCCCGTCCAGGCCGCAAGGACCACCACGGCCAGGGCTACGAGGCTCATCCGCTTCACGTTTCTCTCCTCTCCGTTGCCAGTTCCGATCTCAGGCTGGTGCGCCACGGGACGACCGTGGGCTGAAAGGAGGTGTGGGACTGGTAACGGTCCGGTAACGGCCCGCTTCGCGCGCCGATCTGGGCGTTAGCGTGCGCCGCGATGAGCGCGGTCCCGATGACGCAGGAGCTGCGCGGCGGACGGCGCCTGCGCGACCGCTTTGGCGACCGCCTGCTCCTGATCGTCACCAGCGCTGCCGGGCTCGGCGCGGTCGTCCTGATCGGCTTCATCGCCTACAAGGTGATCCGCGGCGCGCATCTCGCGCTGAGCACGTTCGGGCTCCCGTTCGTCTGGCACACGGCTTGGGATACCAACAAGAACGTCTTCGGCGCTGCGCCCGGGCTCTACGGGACTGCCGTGACCTCGCTGATCGCGCTCCTGATCGCGACGCCGCTCGCCCTCGGGATCGCGCTCTTCCTGAGCGAGCTCGCGCCGCGGAGCCTGCGCCTCGTCGTCGGGTCGCTGGTCGAGACGCTGGCGGCGATCCCCAGCGTCGTCCTCGGGCTCTGGGGGATCCTCGTGCTCGGCCCGTTCCTCGCGGATCACGTCGAGCCGTGGCTGCACAACTCGTTCGGCTTCCTGCCGATCTTCAGCGGCACGCCTCAGTCGAGTGGCATTTTCGTCGCCGGAGTGATCCTGGCGATCATGGTTGTCCCGATCGTGGCGAGCGTCTGCCGCGAGCTGTTTCTGAGTGTCCCGCCCGAGCTCGAGGAGGGCGCGCTCGCGCTCGGGGCCACGCGCTGGGAGATGGTGCGCGGCGTCGTCCTCTCCTCGTCGCGGCCCGGGATCGGCGCGGCGGTGATCCTTGGCCTCGGCCGGGCCCTCGGAGAGGCGATTGCCGTCACGCAGGTGATCGGCGCCGGCTGGTTCATCCGCTCGTCGCTGTTCGCCCCTGGGGACACCCTGGCGAGCCGGATCGCGGGCCAGTACCAGGGTGCCGTCTCGAAGCTGCAGATCGCCTCGCTCTTCTACCTCGCTGCGATCCTGCTTGTGATCGGGCTGCTGACCAACCTGCTCGCGCAGATAGTCGTCAAGCGCTTCGCGTTCCAGCGAACCGGTGGCAGCTGAGGTGAACCTCCAGGGCGACCGGCGGCTGCGGCGCAGGCGGATCGTCAACCGGCTCGCAGAAGGGAGCGCCACCGTCGCGGCACTCCTCGCCGTGCTCGTGCTCGGCATCGTCGTCTGGTCGATCGCCAAGCGCGGCGCGGGCGAGCTCTCGTGGGGCTTCCTGACCAAGGATCTGCCGCTCTTCGGCCAGCCGGGAGGCGGGATCGCGCCGTTGCTCGTCGGCTCGGCGCTGCTAGTCGGGATCGCGACAGCGATCGCGCTCCCCGTGGCCGTGCTGATCGCGGTCTTCCTCGAGGAGTTCGCCTCGCCGAGGGTGGGCGCCGCGATCCAGCTCTGCGTCGACCTGCTCAACGGCCTCCCGTCGATCATCATCGGCGTCTTCGTCTTCGGCCTGCTCGTCTACGGGCACCCGCAGAACGGCTGGGCCGGCAGCGTCGGTCTTTCGATCGTGATGCTGCCGCTGGTGACGCGCGCGACGCAGGAAGTGTTGCGCCTCGTGCCTACGAGCCAGCGCGAAGGCGCCCTCGCGCTCGGTGCGAGCCGCTGGCGGACCGTGCTCGGGATCACACTGCCGAGCGCGGCCGGCGGGATCCTGACCGGAACCGTGCTCGCGGTCGCCCGTGCTGTCGGCGAGACGGCGCCGCTGCTCTTTGCGACCTCGATCTTCGGCCGGACGATCGAATGGAACCCCGGGCATGCGCTGCCGAACCTGCCGGTCCAGATCTTCATCTGGTCCGAGTCAGACCTTCCGGAGGATCATGCGCGCGCCTGGGCGTCCGCGCTCGTGCTGCTGATCTTCGTGCTCGTGACGAGCCTGACCGCACGCCTCGTGCTCGCCCGCACGCGTCGGAGGATGGGATGAGCCAGGGGGTTACGATGCCGCCGATGAGGCCGGTCGATGTCGCCGTGCGACAGGAGACGGAGTCGCAGACGCATGAGACCGTCTTCGACATCCAGGGCCTGCAGGCGGGCTACGGCTCGAACGTGGCGATCAAGGGCGTCGACCTCGAGATCTACCGCAACGTGATCACCGCGGTCATCGGCCCCTCGGGCTGCGGCAAGAGCACGTTCATCCGGTGCCTCAACCGGATGAACGACGAGGTGCCGAGCTTCCGGCACGAAGGCACGATCCTCTACCACGGCGTCGACCTCTACGGCGACGGGGTCGAGCCGGTCGAGGTGCGGCGGCGGATCGGGATGGTCTTCCAGAAGGCGAACCCGTTCCCGAAGACGATCTACGACAACGTCGCCTGGGCGCCGCGCGTGCTCGGCCTCAAGAAAGATCTAGACGAGCGCGTCGAGAAGGCGCTCCAGAGCGCGGCCCTCTGGGACGAGGTCAAGGACCGGCTCAAGCGCAGCGCCCTCTCGTTGTCCGGCGGGCAGCAACAGCGGCTCTGCATCGCGCGCGCGATCGCGATCGAGCCCGAGGTGCTCCTGCTCGACGAGCCGGCCTCCGCGCTCGACCCGATTGCGACGCAGCGGATCGAGGAGCTGATGCAGAGCCTCAAGCAGGACTACACGATCGTGATCGTCACGCACAACATGCAGCAGGCCGCGCGCGTGGCCGACCGGACGGCGTTCTTCAGCATCGACTCGGACGAGGACGGGCGCTACGGGGTGCTCGTCGAGTACGACGAGACGCCGAAGATCTTCACGGCGCCTTCCGATCGGCGGACCGAGGACTACGTCACGGGCCGGTTCGGCTAGATGCTGCGCTCACCGTTCCAGGAGGAGCTCGACCAGCTCGAAGCGAGCCTGCAGGAGGAAGGCGCCCTCGTCCTGCGCGTGCTCCGGGGCGCGCTGAACGCTCTGGCCCAGCGAGACGTCGAGCTCGCCGACGACGTGATCGCATTCGACGACGACGTCGATCGCCGCTACCTCCAGATCGAACAGGGCATCGAGCACCTGCTCGCGCTGCAGACGCCGGTTGCGATCGACCTCCGGCTGGTCCTCGCGATCCTGCACACGAACCTGCATCTCGAGCGGATGGCCGACTACGGCGTGACGGTCGCGAAGCTGACGAAGCTCGTCGCGGACGTCGAGCCGGACCCGCTCCTGCTCCAGAGCCTCGAGGAGATGGGAGAGCGGGCGGAGGAGATGATCCGGGTCGCGCTCGACGCGTTCGCCAATCGCGACCTCGAAGCGGCCGAGTCGCTCGTCGAGTTGGACGAGCTGATCGACCGCTCGAACCGCCGCTTCGTCGACCGGGTCGTGGAGATCGTCGGCGAGCCCGGCATGCGCGAGTGGGCTCTGCGGATGGTCGTCGTCTCGCGGACGCTCGAGCGGATCGGCGACCACGCGGTCGACATCGGCGAGCAGGTCGCGTACCTGCTGACCGCTGAGTTCCGCGAGTTCACGGACGCCTCGCACCGCGGCTAGGACTTAGAGGAGAGGGGAGGGCCGCGCCCCGGTGGCGGGCCCTCCGCTCTGGGACTGGACAGGCCGGCGAGGGGAAGGTCGGCCGCCCGATCCTTGTACCGGGTAAGACGGCTCGTCGGCTCGAGCGGTTTGCCGCGTCAGCAGGCTTAACGCAATCTGAACGAACTCAGTCCCAGGGCGGCGGATTGTGCGTCCAGGTCCCGGCGAGCATCGTCGCCACGATGTGGACCTCGGGGAGCTCGTCCGGCGGGCAGTCGACCGGGTCGCGGTCGAGGACGACGAGGTCGGCGTCGTAGCCGGGCAAGAGCTTCCCGCGGCTGTGCTCCTCGCGCGCGAGCCAAGCGGGAGCGACGCAGGTGGCGTGCAGCGCCTCCGCGACGGTGACCGCCTGCTCGGGCTGCCAGGCCGGCCGCTCGTCCAGCGTGCGCAGCACACCCGCGCGGATCCCCGCGAGCGGGTCGAGCTCCTCGATCGGCGCGTCGGAGCCGTTCGCGACGACTGCGCCCGCGTCGAGGAGCGAGCGGTACGCATAGGCACCCGAGACCTTATGGCCCCAGAAGCGGTCTGCAAGCTCGCGGTCGGACGGCGCATGGCTGAACTGCACGGACGCGGCCACGCCGAGCTCCGCGAAGCGGGGCACGTCTTCCGGCGCGAGCAGCTGCGCGTGCTCGATCCGCGGCCGCAGTCCCAACGGCTGCCATTCGTCGCGGGTCGCCTCGAAGGCGTCGAGCGCCTCGCGGTTGGCGAGGTCGCCGATCGCGTGGACGGCGAGTGGGAAGCCGGCGCGGGCGCCGGCGCGGATGTAGTGCTCGAGCTGCTCGCGGCTCGTGATCTCGACCCCCGAGCCGTCGAGCATGCGGGCGGTCTGCGAGCCGAGCGTCCCGTCCATGAACGCCTTCAGGTAGCCGAGCCGCAGGCGCGGGCCTCCGAGGCCGCTCCGGACGTCCACGTCGGTGAGCTCGTCCGCCTTCTCGGCGGGCAGCGACTGCCACACGCGCAGGCCGAGCGGCCCTTCGGCCTGGAGGCGCTGCCAGAAGCGCAGGGCTCCGAGCCAGCCGTCCTTGTCGTGGAGGGCCGTCACGCCGCGGGACGCGGCGAGCTTCAACCCGGCGCGCATCGCCTCGACGTACTCGTCGTCCGACAGCTCGATGTAGCGGTCGCGGAAGTGCCAGCAGGACTCCTCGCGGAGAACGCCGGTCGGCTCGCCGCGGTCGTCGAGCTCGACGACCCCGCCGGGCACCTGCAGGTCGCCGTCGGCGCGGGCGATCGCCGCCGAGTTGAGCCAGACCGAGTGCGAGTCGCGGGCCATCAGCGCGACCGGCCGGTCGGAAACGACCTCGTCGAGGACTTCCTTCGTCGGCTCGACGGACGGCGACCAGTCCGCGCTGCGCCAGCCGCGGCCGCGCAGCCACCTGTCAGCAGGTGCGGCGGCGAGCGCCTCGCGCACGCGCGCGAGTGCCTCGTCGAGCGAGCGCGTGTCCTCGAGCCGCACCTCGTGCTGCGCGACGGCCCAGGTCGCGAAGTGCACGTGGGCGTCGCTGAGCCCGGGGACAACGCAGCGGCCGCCGAGGTCGACGCGCTCCGGCCCGGGCAGCGCGGTCTCGTGCGTCCCGACGCCGCCGGCAATCTGCTCGCCGGCGATAGCCAGGCTGCGCACGACCGGCAGCGACGGGTCGAGCGTCCGGATCACGCCGTTCTCGAAGATCACGGCGGAGGAATCTAGCTGTCTAGGTTGGTGAAGGCTCGAGCCGCTCCGCGAGCGTGCGGAGCGCGGCGGCGGAAGCCGCCCTGGCGCGCACGCGCCGCGGGCGCGTAGCCTCGGGCTTCGGCGGCCTTTGGTTGTGCTCGAGCGAGCGCTCGACGTGCCGACGAGCGGCGTCGCCGACGACGAGCAATTGGAAGAGCTCCATCTCAGCCTCCTCGTCTATTGAACCGATTCAGTGGTCACGGTACCTGAAACGGTTCATCCAGACGTACTATTCCCGTTTGTGGTACGAGGCGAGAGGCGGCGAGTTCGTCTGCGGGACGTCGCAGAGCGCGCCGGCGTCTCCGTGGGGAGCGCCTCCCAGGCCTTCGGCCGCCCGGAGCTCGTGTCCGACGAAGTGCGAAAACGCGTCCTCGAGGCGGCGGAGGAGCTCGGCTATCCGGGCCCCGATCCGGTCGCGCGCCGCCTCCGCACGGGCCGCGCAGGTGCGATCGGCGTCATTTTCGCCGAGCGCCTCGGCTACCAGTTCACCGATCCGACGGCGCCCGCGTTCCTGCGCGGGGTGGCGCGTGGGATGGAGGAGGCGCCCGCGGGCCTGCTCCTCGTTCCGGACTCGCGCTACCGCGAGGAGGCGGCGCGCATGGTCCGGGAGGCCGCGGTGGACGGCTTCATCATCTACTCCACGCCGCGGAACGACCCGCGAATCGAAGCCGCGCTCGGGCGCCGGCTGCCGATCGTCACCGTCGACCAGCCGCGCGGCGCGCAGACGCCGTTCGTCGGGATCGACGACCGCGGCGCGGCACGCAGCGCGGCGGAACATCTGCGGGAGCTGGGGCACGAGCGCGTGGGCGTGCTGTCCTTCGTGACGACGCTCGATCCCGGCAGAGCCCTCGAGCTCGATCTGACCGTCGAGCGGATCCAGGGCTACGAGGAGGGCCTCGGCGCTGCGTGGGACCCGGAGCTCGTCCGGGTCTGCCGCCCGAACGCGCCCGAGCCTGCCCGCGAAGCGACGCTCGAGCTCCTGCGGCTGCCGAGCCCGCCCACGGCGATCCTCGCGATGAGCGACATCCTGGCGATCGGCGCGCTCGAGGCCGCTGCGGAGCTGGAGATCAGAGTGCCGGAGCAGCTCTCGGTGGTCGGGTTCGACGACGGCCCGACCGCCGAGCACGCGGCGCCGCCGCTCACGACGGTCGCGCAACCGAATGAAGAGAAGGGCCGGCTGGCGGCTCAATGGCTGATGGACGACATCGAGCGCGGCGCGGCCCCCGCGGGGCGGCGCGAGCAGATCCTGCCGACGGAGCTCGTCGTCCGTGAATCGACCGCTGCGCCGCCGGGTAGGTAGCGACCGTGTTCGACCATGTCACGATCCGCGTCTCCGACCTGGACGCCTCGCATGCGTTCTATGAGCTGGCGATGTCGACGCTCGGCTTCGGCGAGCCGAGCACCGACGGCCACGGCTTCGAGTGGGAAGACTTCTCGATCTCGCAGGCCGGGAACGAGCGGCAGGTGACGCACAACCTCCACGTCGCCTTCGTCGCATGCTCGCGCGAAGCCGTCAACGAGTGGTGGGAGACGATGACCGGCGCGGGCCACCCGGACGACGGGGCGCCCGGACCGCGTCCGCAGTACTCGCCGGACTACTACGGCGGCTTCGTGCTCGACCCGGACGGCAACAGCGCCGAGGCAGTCCACCACGGGCGCGCGCGAGAAGGCGACAACCGCATCGACCACCTCTGGATCCGGATCGCCGACCTCGAGGCCTCGAAGCGCTTCTACGAGACCGTCGGCCCCTTCGGCGGCTTCGTCCTCGCGGGCGAGTGGCCAGAAGGCAGGCATTTCAGGGGCGAGAACCGCTCTTTCAGCGTCGTCCACGACGACCGGCCGCTGACCGAGAACCTGCACATCGCTTTCCCCGCCGTCGACAACGCGACCGTCGACGAGTTCCACCGAGTGCTCGTCGCGGTGGGCTACCGTGACAACGGCGCCCCCGGCGAGCGGGACTATCACCCCGGCTACTACGGCGCGTTCGTCTTCGACCCCGACGGCAACAACGTCGAGGTCGTGTGCCACAACCGCTGAGCTAACAGCCGCCGGGCAAGATGGGCGCGGCAGGCCCGGCCTTGTGGAACGCGCCCGGGCCGGTGCTCTCGAGGCAGTACGTCGTCGCCGTCGCCCACACGACCCGGATGCCCGTGACGCCCGTGTCGTAGTTTCGCAGCGCGCCGAGCGTCGCGCCCTTGTACGAGTTGTGGTCGGCGTTGTACGCCTCCAGGGCCGGAATCGTCATGCGGACACGCGTCTCGCCGTCGTAGCCGGAGCCCGAGCTGCTCCCGCTCGAGCCGGTGCTCCAGTAGCACCCGGAGAGCAGAAACGGCATCGCGGCGAGGAGGACGAGGCGGCGCATCGAGCCAGCTATCGGCAGCGAGAGTGTGGAACTCCAGGGCTAGACTCCCGCCGTGCCGAGCGACCCTCTGACCGAGGAGCAGCGCGAGATCCGCGAGCTCGTGCGCACGCTCGCGCGGGAGCGGGTCGCGCCGCGGGCGGCGGAGATCGACAAATCGGCCGAGTTTCCCTGGGACATGGTCGAGCTGCTCCGCGAGCACGAGCTCTTCGGCTTGCCGTTCGACGAGGCGCACGGCGGCACCGGCACGGGCGCGCTGATGGTGCTCGTCGCGATCGAGGAGCTGTCCAAGGTCTGCGCGACCACAGGGCTGCTGCTGGCCGTGCAGGAGCTCGGCTCGCTCGGGATCAAGCTCACGGGCACCGACGAGCAGAAGACGCGCTGGCTCCCGCGTCTGGCGAGCGGCGAGTGGCTGCCTGCGTACGCGCTGACGGAGGCCGGCTCCGGGTCGGACTCCGCGGCGATGCGCACCGAGGCGCGGCTGGAAGGCGACGAGTACGTCATCAACGGCTCGAAGCGCTTCATCACGAACGCGGGCGTGGCCGGGCTGTACGTCGTCTTTGCCAAGACCGACCCGGACGCCGGCCACTCGGGGATCTCCGCGTTCGTGGTCGAGGCGGACGCGCCGGGCTTCGAGGTGGGGAGGATCGAGCCGAAGATGGGGATCAAGGGCTCGACGACGGGCGAGATCTTCTTCGACGACTGCCGCATCCCCGCCGGCAACCTGCTCGGGGAGGAGGGCGAGGGCTTTCGGATCGCGATGCGGATCCTCGACCGCTCGCGACCCGGGATCGGCGCGCAGGGGCTCGGACTGGCCCAGGGTGCGACCGACTTCGCGCTCGAGTACGCGAAGTCGCGCGAGACGATGGGCAAGCCGATCGCGCAGCACCAGCTGATCGCCGCGACGCTGGCCGACATGGAGACGAAGTGCGAGGCCGCGCGCGGGCTTCTCTACAAGTGCGGGCAGCTGATCGACGAGGGCGCTGACGGCGCCGAGCTGACGAAGATCTCCGCGATGGCCAAGCTGTTCTGCACAGATGTGGCGATGGAGGTCACGACCGACGCGGTCCAGATCCTCGGCGGCTACGGCTACATCCAGGAGTACCCCGTCGAGCGGATGATGCGCGACGCCAAGATCACGCAGATCTACGAGGGCACGAACCAGATCCAGCGGCTCGTGATCGCGCGCGAGATGCTGAAGGAGAACAGAGCCTTCCTTCTTGCCGGTGTCTCGTAGAGAGGCGCCACCCGACGCGTTCGGGCGCACGGCGCGCGAGTACGAGCTCGGCCGGCCGCTCTGGCCGGAGGAGTTGCTCGACCGGATCGTCTCGGATCTCGAGCTCCGGGCGGACGCTGCCGTGCTCGACCTCGGCGCGGGGACCGGGAAGCTGACCCGCGCGCTGGTGCCGCGGTTCGAGCGGGTCGTGGCCGTCGAGCCGGACGACGCGATGCGCGCAGTGCTGCGGGAGGTCGTTCCTCGAGCCGAAGCGCGGCGTGGGAGCGCGGAGGCGATCCCGCTCGAACAGGGCGAGGTCGACGCGGTTTTTTCCGGCGAGGCCTTCCACTGGTTCGCCACTCCGGAGGCGCTCGCCGAGATCGTGCGCGTCTTGCGGCCCCGCGGCGCGCTCGCCGTCTTCTGGAACATCGGCCTCGAGTACCCCGACCTGGGCGAGGAGGCCGAGGCGCTGATCGACGAGACGATGGAACGCGGCGGGATGCCCGGGCTGCCGCGCGTGCTCTCGGGCGAGTGGCGGGCGCCGATTGCCGCGGCGGGCTTCGAGGAGCTGCGCGAGGACGAGCTCGAGCGCGAGCTCGTCACCGACCGCGAGGGCTGGATCGCGAACTTGCTCTCCGTCAGCTCGATCGCCGCCCAGCCGAACGAGGACCGAACTGCCTTCGCGGCGCGGCTACGCGAGCTGGTGCCGCCGGGCGAGCTCCGCCGGCGCGTGAACACGGTCGCCTACTGGACGCGGCTGCGTGACTGAGAGCGACGAGATCCAGATCGGGCGGCGCCGAGTCCGGCTCACGCACCCGGACCGCGTCTTGTTCCCCGGCGACGGCGTGACGAAGGGCGACCTCGCCGAGTACTACGCCGAGATCGGCGACGCGATCGTGCCGCATCTGCGCAACCGGCCGTTCACGCTCAAGCGTTACCCAGACGGCATTCGCGGCCGGCCGTACTTCCACAAGCAGGCGCCGAAGGGAAAGCCGTCGTGGATCCCCACGCGGCAGTTTCGGACCTGGCCGCGCGAGGGCAGCTCGCGCCTTGTGGACTTCGCGCTCGTCAACGAGCCCGCCGCGCTCGTGTGGATGGTGCAGATGAATTGCATCGACATGAATGCGTGGTACTCGCGCGTCGACAAGCCGGACCGGCCCGACTACGTCGTCTTCGACCTCGACCCGCCGGAGTCGCGCAATGGCTTCGCGCAGGCGATCGAGGTCGCGCACCTCATCCGCGAGGCGCTCGAGCGGCTGGAGCTCCGCTCGTATGTGAAGACGAGCGGAGCGGACGGGATCCACGTCCTCGTGCCGATCAGCCGGCGGTCGTCGTACAAGGACACCTACGAGCTCGCCGAGCGCGTGTCGCGCGGCCTCGAAGCGGAGCACTCGGGCCTCGTGACGACCGAGTGGCTCAAGAAGAAGCGCCGGGGAGTGCTCGTCGACCACCGCCAGAACGGCCACGGCAAGACGATTGCGTCTGCCTACTCGGTGCGGCCCAAACCGGGCGCGCCCGTGTCGACGCCTTTGCGGTGGGAGGAGCTCGGCGAGAAGGTCCGGCCGCGGGAGTTCGGGAGGCGCGAGGCGCTTGACCGGGTCCAGAAGCACGGCGACCTCTTCGAGCCGGTGCTCAAGGGTGGGCAGGCGCTTGGGCCGGCTCTTCGCGCGCTGCGCAGGTGAAAGCAGTCGTCATCGGCTCCGGTCCGAACGGGCTGGCCGGGGCGATCGCGCTGGCGCGGGCGGGGCTCGAGGTCGAGGTGCACGAGGCCGAGCCGGAGATCGGCGGGGGCCTGCGCTCGGCCGAGCTGACGCTGCCGGGTTTCGTTCACGACGTCTGCTCGGCGATCCACCCGCTCGCGGTCGCGTCGCCCTTCTTCCGCGAGCTCGAGCTGAACGTCGAGTGGGTCCATCCGGATGCGCCGGCTGCGCACCCGTTCGACGACGGCACTGCCCTGGTACTCGAGCGCGACCTCGCGGCGACCGCAGCTGCGCTCGGGCAGGACGAGGACGTGTACCAGTCGCTTGTGGGCTCGCTGGTCGAAGGCTGGCCGTATCCGTACTCGCCCCGTGCCCTCCTCGAGCTCCGCGGCGCGGTGCTGACGGCACTTTCCGCCGCCCGTCCTGTCGCCGAGCGCTTCCGCGAGCCTCGGACGCAGGGCTGGTTCGCAGGGTTTGCGGCGCATTCCATGCTTCCGCTCGAACGCCGTCCGAGCGCCGGGTTCGCGCTGGCGCTGCTGACGCTCGGGCACGCGGTCGGATGGCCGTTCCCCCGCGGTGGGTCGCAGCGCCTCGCGGACGCGCTGGCCGCCAGGCTCCTGGAGCTGGGCGGCGAGATCCACGTGTCGAGCCCGGTCGACGAACTGCCGGACGCGGACGTGCTTCTCGCAGACGTCTCTCCCCGGGAACTCGCCCGAATCGCACCGCTCCCGGAGCGCTACGCGGGGCGGTTGCGCGCATACCGGCACGGGCCCGGCGCGTTCAAGGTCGATTGGGCGCTGGACGGACCGATCCCGTGGCGTGCGGATGACTGCGCGCGGGCCGGGACGGTGCACCTCGGCGGGTCGTTCGAGGAGATCTCCGCGTCGGAGTGGGGGGCCTGGAGCGGCCGTCCCGCGGGCAAGCCGTTCGTGCTGCTCGCGCAGACGAGCCTCTTCGATCCTTCTCGCGTTCCGGCCGGCAAGCAAGCCGCCTGGGCGTACTGCCACGTGCCGAACGGCTCGTCCGAGAACATGACCGAGCGGATCGAGGCGCAGGTCGAGCGGTTCGCTCCGGGGTTCCGCGAGCGGATCTTGGGACGGCATTCGATGGGCCCGGCCGAGTTGGAGGCGCACAACCGGAACCTCGTCGGCGGCGACCTCAACGGCGGAGTGATGGACCTTGGCCAGCTGCTCCTCCGGCCGGCCCGCAAGCTCGTGCCCTACCGGACGCCGTTGCGCGGCATCTATCTCTGCTCGGCCTCGACTCCGCCGGGCGGCGGCGTCCACGGCATGTGCGGCTACAGCGCCGCGCGGGTCGCGCTGAGAGACCTCAGGGCCTGAGCGTCGAGGTATTGACGACCTCGAAGTCCGAGCCCTTCACCTGCCCGAGTGTGCGCAGCTGGTCGTTCGACCACCGCGGGTCCGGCGTGCCGCTGACGAACCAGTCCGAGCCGTTGTCGGCGACGATCATCCCGTAGCGCTTCAGCGCGGCCAGGACGATCCGCGCCTGGCGCGGGAAGGGGCGCACGTCGAAGCTCGCCCTGAGGCGGACGCGCAGGCCCATGGGTGGTAGGAGCGGGTTGGTCAGGCTGCCCGTGAGGTGGCGCGCCGGGTAGATGTAGGCGCGGCGCGTGCGCTCGACCGTGAAGCGCAACGCATGATCGATCACGCCCCGGCGGACCTCGTCATAGCGGGCGAGACCCGGGAAGATCGGCAACCCGGCGGCGTCGGCCGAGGTCCAGCCCGCGGGCCGGACGCGGTTCGAGCGCAGGCTCCAGGTCGCGCCGGCCCAGGCGTGCCAGCGTCCGTTCTGCTTCGCCAGGCCGCCGAGCTCGTAGAGGCGGCACGCGCTCCGGTCGAGCAGCAGCGCGTGGTGGTCGCTGCCGCCCTCGATGTGGACGTGTCTCGGGATCGGGTAGCCGACATGGTCGCTCTCGCTGCTGTAGTCGAAGGAGACGCGGGAGCGCGGCGTGTTGCGGCTGACGACGTCAAAGGGAATCCCGATCGGCGAGCCGTCCCACAGGCCTGAGCCGAAGTCGGCATGGAGGCCGGTGTCGAGGCCGATCGTTGCGATGACCGCCGCGGAGTTGAGTGCAACGGGGAGGAGGTCGACGCGCCGGTTCCACGGGTTGTTCTTCGGGAACACCGAGCAGCGCGGCGCGGAGGGGACACGCAGGGCGTGAGCGGCACCACCGGCGCAGGCGAGCGCCAGAGCAGCGGCGAGGGGGGCGATTGCGGCGGCGCGGAATCTCACGCGAGGGGTTATCGGGCGCTGCGTCTCAGTTGCGGACCCCTCAGGCCAGGTACCCGCTGACCTCCTCCCCGCTATGAGCCTAGTGCGAAAAGGCGCACGCCTGGGTGAAGGGACCGTGCCGAAAGTGTTACAGGTCCTCCCGACGGGGCGCGGCGGCTAGCTGTCCGCGCGGGCGCGCATTTCGGCCTTGTGGGCCCGCTTCTTCGCCTGATAGTCCGCGAGCGCCTCGGGCGAATCGACGTCGCCGAGGGTCGGGTGCGACGGCGCCAGGTCGCGTGCGGTCTCCACGCCGAAGCGTTTCGCAAGGACCGCGCTGAGCGCCTTGATCTTCATCTCGCCGAAGCCGGGCAGCTCGGCGAGCCGCTGCCGCAAGTCGTCCGCATCAGTCGCATCGGCCCAGACGCGGCCCGCGTCCCCACGGTACTTCTCGGTGACCAACGACGCGAGATCCTGAATCCGCCGCGCCATGTTGCCGGGGAAGCGGTGAATCGCCGGCTTCTCGCGGAACGCCTCCTCGACCCGCCCCGGGTCGGTCGCCGCGATCGCGCCCGGGTCGAGCGTCCCCAGCCGCTGCTTCAGCTTCAACGGCCCGCTGAACGCGGTCTGCACCGGCACCTGCTGATCCAGCGCGAAACCGACCAGCAGCGCGAACGGCTCCCGCGCGATCAGCTCGTCTGCCTCGTCGTTGCCGGTGAAGTGGAGCCGCTCCGGAGCGCTTGTAGCCACCCCGCGATCCTACCGCGCTAGATCCACTCGGCAGCCCGCTCCGCCAGCGCGATCGTCGTCAGGTTGGTGTTCGCGCTCGGAATCTCCGGGATTGCCGAGGCATCGACGACGTAGAGGTTCTCGAACCCGAGCACGCGGCAGCGCTCGTCCAGAACGCGCCCGATCGCGCAGGTCGCCACCGGGTGGAAGAACCCGCGCGCGGTTGCACGCACGTGCATCTCCGCGTCCACTTCGGCCCCGGGCCGCAGCTCGCGCGCCACGTAGGGCCGCACCTCGTCGCTCGCCGCCAGCTCACGCAGCCGCTCGAAGCCTTCCGCCAGCACGTCGACGTCCCGCTCGTCCCGGAGGAAGCCGTGGTCGATCGCAAGTGGCGCCTCGGGGTCCGCGGAACGTAAGCGCACCGACCCGCGGGAGAACGGCTTCATCGCAAAGGCCGCGCCGCTGATCTCCGGCCCGACGTCGAGCGCCGGAAAAACGAACAGGTCGTTGACGCCGGGCGGGCAGGAGCGGCTCCTGGCGGCGATCGTGACCTGGCCCATGTACAGGCCGTGCTCGGCCTCGTGAGCCGCGGTCTGCGCGAGCAGCGGCTCGGTCGGCTCCCAGCCGGCGCCCGTTCCCACGTGGTCGACGAGCCCCTCGCCGACCGGTAGGTCCGCACCCAGGCCGCTGCGGAGGAGGATCCCTGGCGAGCCGTACGCGCCTCCGGAGACGACGACGGTGTCAGCCTCGAGCTCCCGTTCGCCGACCACGGCGCCCGTCGTCCGCCCATCCTCGAGCAGGACGCGATCGGCGAGCGTGTCCGCGAGGATCGTCAGGTTCGTTCGGCCGCGCGCCGGGTCGACGTAGGCGAAGCCGCTGTGCCAGCGGACGCCGCCGACGATGTTCACCGGGTGCACGATCGAATCGGCGCGGCCGGCCTCGCGGAAGGCGCGGTGCCACGGCGTCAGCTCGTCGTCGGCGAGCACGTGCGTCCGCAGCGTTTCGGCGGCGCGGCGCAGGTACGGCGCGAAGGCCTCATACGACCAGCCGGAGCCCCACTCGTAGTCCGAGGGCGCTCCCTCGAGGACGACGCAGGCGTTGTGGGCCGAGCAGCCGCCGAGGATGCGAGCGCGAGCCTGGGAACGGTCCTCCGCGTCGTCGCGCTCCCAGAGGTGCGACTCGAGCGCGAGCCAGCGGGGGTCGAGGATGTCCGCCGGCCAGCGCCCTTCAGACAGGTGGCCGTAGTCAGGGCCGGCTTCGACGAGGCAGACCGAGCGGTCTGGGTTCTCGCTGAGCCGTCCCGCGAGCGCGCAGCCGGCCGCGCCCGCGCCGAGGATCAGGACGTCGTATCGAGCCACCTACGCGCCTCCTCCACCGAGCGCAGCCGGACGACCCGCGGGTCGCCGGCGAACCGCCTGGGCCACTGGCGACGGTGACGGAAGTGGCCCTTCACCATCCACCAGAACAGCGCGTCGCGGCCCCAGAGCGCGGTGCGCCAGCTCTCGCGGTTGCCGCTCCAGAGCTCGACACCGCCCCGAATCCGGTGGACGCTGCGTCTCCACAGCCATCGCGCCTTGACCCGAAACGGCAGGTCGAGCCAGACGATCGTGTCGGCCTCGCGGAGGACCGTGTCGCCGAGCTTGCCCTCGTAGTTGCCGTCGATCACCCAGCCGTCCGGCGCTGCGTCCATCGCCTCGCGCACCTGCGTCCGGAATTCCTCGGCGGTCGGTTCCGACCAGTTCGGGCCGTGGTGGAGGGCATCCAGCTCGATGTACGGGAGCTCGAGGCGCCGTGCCAGCTCCACCGCAAACGTCGACTTCCCCGAACCGGAGATGCCCTTCACGTTGACGCGCTTCACCCGAGCGCGGCGGCGAGCCGAGCGAGATCCGCTTGCCGGACCTCTTCGGGAACCGGCGGCAGGATGTCGTCCCAGATCGCGGCGAAGCTGCCGATCAGCTGGGGGATCCGCGCGGGGCGTGCCATGAACCACCAGTGCAGGTGCTCGCCGCCGTCGCCCCAGCGGCAGACGTGCACGCGGCCGATGTTGCCGAGCGCGCGGATCTCGCGCTCGATCCGCGCCAGCATTACGCCCAGGTCTGCCGCGAGCTCGTCCGGGAGGTCGCCCGGCTCCGCGTAGTGCTGGCGCGGCTCCAGCAGCACGACGAGCGGAAGCCCGTTCGGAGGCGTGAACGGCCAGAGCCTCCAAGTCTCGTTCGTCCAGATGTACTCGGAGTCCGGGGCCGCGCAGCGCCCGCAGTCGACGCCGCCCTCGCCGAAGCGCGGCCGCTCGCGCTCCTCCGGCGGCCGGAGCTCGCGCGGCCGCAGCGCGCCCTCGAACGGCCACTGCTCCCACTCCTCGACGGGAGGCATCCGCAACGCGTCCTTCGTGCGGGCGTAGAGCTCTTCGGGGGACTCGGGCATCGCTCCGGGCGATGCTAACGTCGGCGCCGTGGAGTGGCCGCAGTCCTTCTACGACCTCAAGCGCGGCGAGGGCTGTCCGATGTGCGATCAGGGCCGCCCCGACGAGACGCCCCACGGCGCGCGCTTCTTCGCGGGTGAGGTCTCGGACGCCTACCTTCAGAAGGAGGACGTCCAGCGCGGCTACACGGTGGTCATCTGGCGCGGACGGCACGTGGCGGAGCCGACAGAGCTCTCCGCCGACGAGGCGAAGCAGTACTGGCTCGAGCTACTCGAGGCCGGCCGGCTGCTGGAGCGCCACTTCGAACCGGTGAAGATGAACTACGACATTCTCGGCAACTCGCTCCCGCACCTGCACACGCACGTCGTGCCGCGGTACGCAGAGGACCCGAAGCCGGGCTGGCCGTTCCCCTTCCCGGACGGTGCCACGCCGATCGACGAAGAGCTGTTCCGCCGGGACGTGGAGGCGCTTCGCGGGTGAAGCCGCTCGACGTCTTCTCTCCGGAGACGCGTGCCTGGTTCGAGGCCGCCTTCGCCGAGCCGACGCCTGCGCAGGCGCTCGGCTGGCCGGCGATCGCCCGCGGCGGGCACACGCTGATCCAGGCGCCGACCGGCTCGGGGAAGACGCTT
>VAXM01000019.1 GCA_005883335.1 Actinomycetota bacterium | reverse complement strand
GCCGGCCGCGGGCGAGACTCGATCTTCGTCCCGCTTGCGCACACCGAGGGCGGGCTCTCAGCCTCGATGCACCGTGGCGCTCGCGCGGTGGCTGAGTCAGGCGGTTTTCGCGCTTACGTGCTCGCGGATCGGATCACGCGCGCCTCGTGCTTCGTCTGCGGCTCGGCGGTGGAGGCCATCGAGTTGGCAGCCTGGCTCGAGGACGAGCTGAGCGCGATGCAGGACTGGATCGCCTCCCAGGACGACTCGTCCCTCTCGCAGTTCGCGCGTTTGCGAGGGGTCAAGACCCACGTCGTCGGCCCGATGTGCCACGTGCTCTGGCGGTGGACGACCGGCGACGCGGTGGGCGCGAACATGATGACCCGCAACTCCTACGTCCTCAACATGGGCTACGTGATGGAGCGGGCGCCTGTGAAGCCGGAGCGCTCGATCCTCGAGGCGAACATGGGCGGCGACAAGAAGCCGTCCTTCGAGTACTTCCAGAGCGGTCACGGCAAGACAGTGCTCGCCGAGGCGACCCTGACCGACGAAGCGGTGCGGCGAGTGCTGCGGACCGGCGTCGACGATTTGCTCGAGCTCGCTTGGGCGGGGACGCACGGAGCCGTGGCCTCGGGGATGCAGTCGGTCGCGTTCACGCCGGCGTCGGCGATCGCGGCCGTGTTCGCCGCGACGGGCCAGGATCTCGGGATGGTCGGCACGAGCTCGATGTGCCACGGCGCGGCCCGGCGGGTCGACGAGGGCCTGCAGGTGTCGCTCCGCCTGCCCGGGCTCGAGGTGGCAACGATCGGCGGCGGCACGACGCTTCCGTACGCGCAACGCTGGCTCGAGGTGCTCGGCTGCGCCGGCGCGGGCAAGGTGTACCGCTTCGCCCAGATCGTCGCCGCGGCCACGCTTGCCCTGGAGATCTCGGCGTCCGCCGCCATGGCCACGGCAGGCTCGGCGGAGTTCTTCCGCGCCCATCACGAGCGCGGCGGCCTCCGTTAGCTCGGCAGGATTGAAGAGTTTGCGCGACTTTCGCGCGGCGACCGGTCAAGTCCCCTGGGCGGGGAACTCGGTCTTCGCGTAGTCCCAGATCTTCAGGTCGTCGACCGCGAAGGTGCCGGCGCACGTGTCGTTGCAGCCGACGACATCGTCCCAGCAACGCACCTTGCGCATGCCGCAAGTGACTCTCCCCCAGTTCCGCTTGTGCGAGAGCGCCACGACCTTTCCGTTCACGTAGAGGCGCACAGTGTCCGTGCTGCCGTCGATGCCGTGTCTGTCCCAGACGCCGGCTACGTGGATCCACTGGCCCGTGAGGCTCGAGATCGGATAGCCGATGTGGTGGTCGACCGTCGAGCGCGCCCAGATGATTGTCGGGTTTGCCTTGTTTCGGCCGAAGAAGATCGAGAAGTGGAGCCGCGGGTCGCCCGCGTCAACGCGATCCTGCACCTGGAGATTCACGTCGCCCGCGCCGCCGAGGTTGTAGCCACCGGCGAAGATCCGGTGTGGGTTGTCCTTGAACGGCTCCGGGTCTTTCTTCTGCCAGTACCAGGCCTCGATCGCCCCGTGCTCCGGGTTGAGGATCGACTTCCGCAGCAGCGCCGTGTGCACGCGCGCCTCCGGGAAGTACGGCCCGCCGCCGATCATCGCCGCCTTGCTGGAGGGCCCATCGACAAAAACAAGCTTGCCGCGGACGTCAATCGAGCAGCGGCGTCTGAAGTGTGGCGCCCGCTTGGCGTGGCAGTTGAACATGACGAGGTTGGGCCCGAAGGCGCTGTGCGTCACTTCGTGTGCGCTGCCGAGCGTGTTCCAGAGGAGCAGGCCCTTCGGCGTGGGCGGCGCCTTCCCGGCTGAGCCCGCGCCGACGAGCGACGCGGCCCCGAGCCCGACGAGGAGAACAGTGCTCAGACGCTTCATGCCGTCTCCGAACCTACGCCCTGCTCGTTACGAAACGATCAAGGTCTGGTTAGCGTCTCGGGCCGCTGCTGACGATCAGGTCGATGCGTGCGGGCCAATGCAAAGCGAGCAAGTAGCCGAGCGCTTCATCGCCGCCGGCCCGCGCTGACCGTGAGATTGACCTTCGCGCCACCGGGCCGAACCGCGCCGAACTCGGGCTTCTGGGAGAGAACACGGCCCTTCTTGACCTGCTTCGAATAGGCACGCCTGATCTTGCCGGCACGGCAGTTGACGCGCGCCAGCTTCCGTTTGGCGGCGGCCGGCGTGAGCCCCTCGACGTACTGCACATTGCAGAGGCCAGGCTTGCTGACGAGGACCGCGACTCGATCGTCGAAGTCCCGCCCCGCGATCAAATCCGGCCTGTCGTCGCCGTTGAGGTCGGCGACCGCGAGCGAGTCCGGACCGTCCCCGGGGAAGTAATCGAGCGCGGCTCGAAAGCTGCCGTCGCCGCGGTTCAGATAGATGGACACTGTGCCGAGATCCCAGCTCTCGAGCACGAGATCGGGCGAGCCGTCGCCGTTCATGTCGGCAATCTCGAGCGGGCCGTACGCCAGGAACGATCCGTAGTCGCGCTTGCGCCAGAGGCTGCCGTCACCGCGGTTGAGGAGGACCGAGAGGGTGTTGTTCCCGTTTACGACTACGAGATCAAGCGCTCCGTCGGCGTTCAGGTCGGCGGCCCCGAGCGCTGTGTTGGAGCCACGGCCCACCGCATAGCTCCTCTTGTGCCCGAAGGTGCCGTCGCCGTTGTTCGGGAGGACAGAGATCCAACTGGGAAGGTCGAGGGCACGACGACCGGTGACCAGGTCGGGCCAGCCGTCCCCGTTCAGATCCGCAACGGTGACCAAACCCGGCTCGACGCCGGTTTGGTAGTCGCGGTGAACCTCGAACGTGCCGTCGCCATGGTTCTGGAGCACGGAGACAACGTCGATATCGCTTGTTGTCGCCACGTCCGACCAACCGTCGCGGTTCACGTCGGCGACCTGAAACGACGTGACCTCGGGCGCGACCGAATAGCCCTGGCTCGGCAGGAAGGTGCCGTCGCCCCGGTTGAGGAGCACCGTCACGCTTCCACCACCACCGCTCGCCGTCACCAGGTCGGGCCTTCCGTCTCTATTCAGATCCTCGATCGCGAGCCAGGTCCCGCCCGCGGAGTAGCTCGTCCGCTGCTGGAACCTTCCGTTGCCGAGGTTGAGGAGAACCGAGATGAGGTTACTGCTCTCGGTGACGAGGTCGGGCGCGCCGTCGCCGTTCAGGTCGGCGATCGCAACTGACGCGGGATCTTCGCCGGCCCCGTAGTCCTGTCTGGAAGCAAAGCTGCCGTCGCCGCGGTTGAAGACGACCGAGACGCTCGCCGAGTCTCCGTTTGCCACCGCCAGGTCGGCTTTGCCGTCGCCGTTCAAGTCGGCAACCGCGACCGAGGTGGGCCCGTTCCCGAGTCGATAGTTCTTCGCCGCCGCGAACGACGGCGCCGGGCCGGCCGCGGAGCGCGCCGCAGCACCGAGCACCAGCGCGACGCCGATGCCGACCAGAAGTGCAGCGGTGCTTCGGGGTCTCATCAACGTTGACCCCTGCTGACCATGAGGTTGACCTTCGCTCCCTGTCGAAGAACCGCGCCCCAGCCCGGGTGCTCCGAGATCACGAAACCCTTTGGCACGTGCTTCGAATAGGCGTAACGGACGATCCCGACGCGGCAAGCAGCGCGACCGAGCAAGTGTCTCGCCGCCGCCAGCGAGACGAGGTAGTCGGTCATCAGCGGCACCGCGCAGTGGCCGTGCGCGTTGGTGAGGACTGACACGGTGCCCGAGTAGTTGTTCGCGGTCACGATGTCGGGCAGGCTGTCGCCGCTCACATCTCCGAGCGCGGGCGTCGGGTCGCAGCCCTCGTAGTCAGTCGAAAACTCCAGCGGGCCGCCGAGCTTCCCGTGCCCCTTGTTCGCGAGAACGGTGACGCTGATCCCGTCGCCCGTGTCGCAGTCCTCCTGATTCGGAGCGATCGGCTCTCCAAGTACGACGTCCGGCCGCCGGTCGCGGTTGAGATCGCCGACTGCAAGTCCCTGCTCGTATCCGGTCTCGTACCGCTGCGTCCGCGCGAAGCTCCCGTCGCCGCGGTTGAGGAGCACCGACACGCCGTCGCCCGCGGTCACGAGATCCGGCTTGCGGTCGCCGTTCATGTCGGCGATCGCGACGGCGTCGCCGGAGCTCCGGTAGCTGCGCGGCGCCTGCAGGCCGTCGCCGCTGTTCAGGAACACCGAAACCTTCGGCGAATCGGCGGCCACGAGATCGGGTCTGCCGTCGCCGTTCAGGTCGCCCGCTGCAAGCGCCAGCGGCTGCCCCGGAATCGGATACTCGACGTGCGCACCGAAGCTGCCGTCGCCCGACCCCGGAAGCAGCGAGACCGTCGGCGTCGAATCGTCGGAGCTGTCGTCGCCGAGGTTCGCGGTGGCGAGGTCGGGCTTCCCGTCGCCGTTCAGGTCGCGGATGACGACGCCGTACGTCCCCGCGCCAGTTGCGTAGTCGTGACGCGGCCCGAAGCGCGCTCCGCCAAGATTGAGAAGCACGGAGACTGTCGAGTCGAATGAGTTTGCAACAGCGAGATCGGGCTTTCGATCACCGTTGAGATCGCCGATCGCGACCGAGGAGGGATCGCGCCCTACTCGGTACTCCCGCTTCATCGGGAAGCGACCGCGGCGTCTGTTCAGCAGGATCGAGACTGTGCCTCCTCCATTCGCGACGGCGAGGTCGAGCCTGCGGTCGCCGTTGAGATCGGCGACCGCGACCGAGGTCGGATGACGTCCAGCCCGGTAGTTGTGGGCGCCGCCGAACGAGACAGACCTGCTCTGCGCGGCGGCGGACGCCTCGACAAGAACCAGCAGCAAGACCCCGATACCGGCGAGAAGCTTCATGGCGCCATCCTCCGCCCGCTTCCCAACGAGCCGGTAACGCTCGCGTAACGGTTCTGCAACAGCGGTAGGTTCTGCGCATGTTGCGTGAGGTTGCGGAGTACCCGAACTCCTTCTCCCCGCTCGGGCCGAGCGACGAGCGGATCGACACCGGCCGCTACACGCTCTGCATGAGCTCGGGCAAGAAATGGAACACCGTCCAGCGGCAGCGCTTCCCGCTCGAGGAGGTCGATGCTGTGATCGCCGAGGTTCGAGCGACGCTCAGGGAGCGCGGACGGACGCAGACGCAGTGGGAGGTCGGCAGCTCCGCCCCGCCCGGACTCGTCGACGCGCTGCTCGAGCGCGGGATCGAGCGAGACAAGGAGCCGTACGCAGTCGCGCTCGTCCTGACCAGCGAACCGCCACCGATCGCTGAGGGCCTCACGGCGCGGCGGGTCGAGACCTTCGAGGAGTACGCGGCCGCGAACGCAGTCCAGTGGGAGGCCTTCGAGTCGTCGGCCGAGGACATCGCCGAGAGCCGGGAGCTCCTGGCGCAGCGCTACCGCGAGACCGTGAACGTCATGCACGCCGTCTGGCTCGACGGCGAGATCGTCTGCGCAGGCACCTCAGCGCCGACCGAGCACGGCTTCCTGCTCTACGGAGGCGCCACGGCCAAACGCGCCCGCGGCCGCGGCGCCTACAGGGCGCTCAACCGTGCGCGCTGGGACGACGCGGTCGCCTGCGGCACCCCGGCGCTGATCACGCAGGGCGGCTCGATGTCCAGGCCGATCCTCGAGAGGCTCGGCTTCGAGCGGGTCGGCGAGGTGCACATGCTCATGGACGTCTTCGGCTAGCGGCGGAACAGCCGCCGGAAGAAGAAGGCGATCCGGCGCCAGACGTTCATCGAGTGCTCGCGCTTCTGCGTCGGCGCGAAGACCTTGCCTTCGAGCTCGCGCGCCTCGGCGCCGACGGACTCGCCGAGCCCGCCCCTGTTGTCTCCCTCGATCTCGGCGCTCGTCGCCGGCTCGAGGTACTCGCCGAGCTGGTCGACCTGGTCCTTCGTCAGCTTCAGGCGGACGGTGCCCTCGGTGATCTCCGCCACCTGCTCGGCCGGCACGTAGCGCGGCTTGCCGAAGGCGCTCGTCGCGATCGCGAGCCCGTCGAAGATGTCCAGGCTGCTGTCGCCGGCGATCTCGTCGACCTCGCCGACCTCGCTCCCGTCGGAGGCGATCACCTTCCAGCCCGTCTCGATCATCAGCCAGGAAACCGGATCCCCCATCGGATCTGAGTCTGACTGATCCCGTCGCAGAACGGTTACCGACTCGTCACGGGAATGTTGCAAGGGGAGCACAGGATGGGTCGCGTCATCGAACTGGAGGGCAACAATGAAGTCATCGCTCCTCATCTCTCTCGCCGCCGCGGTAGTCCTCGCAGCGGTGGCCGCCTCCTCCGCGGCGGCCGGCCGGACCGTGCTGCCCGGCTTCCGCACCCCGTCGGGGAACATCAGGTGCTTCGTCGTCGACAAGCTGTACTGCTCGATCGAACACTCCGCCTACGGCGCCAGGTTGCAGGCCCGTTGCGACCTCGACTGGCATGGATTCGAGCTCGGGCCAGCCGCGAAGGGGACGGTCTACTGCACGAGCAACGCCCCGTACGACATGGGCAAGCAGCGCCCGAGCAACAGGATCCTCGCTTACGGCAAGAGCTTTCACCGCGGCGCGTTCACGTGCTCGTCCCGCCGCACCGGGATCACCTGCCGCAACCGGAACGGCCACGGGCTCTTCATCTCGCGCCAGTCCTGGCGAACCTGGTAACTCCTCTCCCGAGAGCGAGGGCGTCCTTTGGAGGCGCTCTCGCTCCGGCTCTAGGGTTCCGATGCCAGCCGACGAAGGCGCCGAGCGGATTCGAACCGCTGTACGGGGCTTTGCAGGCCCCTGCCTAACCTCTCGGCCACGGCGCCAGCCGGGCCCATCCTAACGCCCGTGATTTCGACCTACGCCTGCCGGGTAGGCCGACTTCGTGCCGCGACAGCTCTCGCTCGACGAAACCGCCGCCCCGCTCCTCCCGGAGCGGCCGAGCCTGCCGAAGCTCCGCGAAGCCGCGGCCGGTTGCACCGCCTGCCCGCTGCACGAGACCGGGACGCAGACCGTCTTCGGCGAGGGCACCTCGAAGGCGGACGTCGTCTTCGTCGGCGAGCAGCCCGGCGACCAGGAGGACCTGCAGGGCAAGCCGTTCGTCGGCCCGGCGGGGAAGCTCCTCGACAAGGCGCTCGAGGACGCGGGCATCGACCGGAGGCAGGTCTACGTGACCAACGTCGTCAAGCACTTCAAGTGGCAGGCGCGCGGAAAGCGCCGCATCCACCAGAAGCCGAACTGGTCGGAGATCGCCGCCTGTCGGCCCTGGCTGGAGGCCGAGCTCGACGTGATCGAGCCGCGCGTGCTGGTCTGCCTCGGCGCGACCGCGGCTCAGGCGCTGCTCGGGCGCGACTTCCGGGTCTCGAGGCAACGCGGAGAGCTCGTCGAATCGGACCTCGCGGAGAACGTCATCGCGACGGTGCATCCGAGCTCGATCCTGCGCGCGGACGACGAGACTCGCGAGCAGGAGTACCGCGAGCTCGTCCGCGACCTCGAGAAGGTCGCGAAGTTCATCTAATAGAGGTCGAAGTCGTCTTCTTCGGGCTCGTTCTTGTAGTGCGCCCGGTAGACGAAGAAGCCCACTGCCGCGAGCGGAACCGCGAGCAGCAGCCACGGATCCGTCCAGGCGGTGGAGAGCCAGAGCGCGGCCGCCGTAGCGGCCGCGCTCCATTTGAACGCCCGTTGTTCGCGGGCGGACAGGTTCGTATACAAGTCACGGAACATCACGGAAGGATGTTTGCCACGTTCTCGATCGCCGACCGAACGTTGTCGGACAGGAGCGTGAGCGCTGCGACCACTGCCAGCGTGATGACGGCGAGAACGACGCCGTACTCGGCCATCGTCTGTCCCTCTTCACGGCGGCGAAGAGTGTCAACCCCATTGGCGGCGAACGCCTGCGTGTAGGCGAATAGCTTGAGCACTAGTTCACCTCCCTTCGCGTCGTCGGGGAGGGTCGTCTGCTCGGTTTTGTGGTTAGGGCGGTGCTGATGCTCCACGCCGCGATCCCTCCGTTGCCTGCTTACCGGCGGGGCCGCACCGCCCATGTCGGTTATCAGCAGTAATCGGCGCTTGCAGCGGCGCCTTTCTATCCCTCGGTGGAGCGATTTCGCCGCTCCTAGGCTTTGTGGAACTGCAGGCGGGTGAATTCGCCTGTTCGAGGTACGCAGGCTTCGCCGCCGCTGTCGATGTACAGCAAGTCCTGCGGATGTTCCTGCGGAAAATCGAGATTCGACCTGGACCGGCGTCTACTGGGCGATCTCGACGATGACGACCGTCGGCTACGGCGACGTAAAGCCGGAGACCCAGGCAGGGCGGGCAATCGCCGTTGCGGTGATGCTCGTCGGGATCGGATTTCTCACACTGGTCATCGGCGCGATCGCGCAGCGATTCATGGCGGCCGAAGTTGAGGAGATAGAGAAGGAGGAGGGGGCCAAGGAGTTCGAGAGCGTCGAGGAGGCGCTACACGAAATCCGGGAAGTCATGAGTCGACTGCAGCGGCTGGAAACCGCAGTGCAGCGACTCGGACAGGGATGACGCGGCCACACGACCTAGGTATCACTCTGTTCCGCGAGCAGTAGCTACTTCGCGGGCTCAGCGCGTTGCCCTCAGGCCGGGCGTGACACTCGACTGTCGCGGTTGACGAGATCGCGAGCCCCGCTGTAGCGTCGCCGTACAGTCGATCGACGGGGAGGTTCTCATGGACGGAAACGGCGGCGAGCTCTCCAGCTTCCTGACGAAGCTCAGCGAAGACCGACATCTGCAAGACGCTTACGCTCAGGATCCCGAAGGCACGATGCGGGCAGCCGGCCTTTCGGACGACTCGATTAAGACCCTCCTAAGCCGTGACCTCGGGAAGATCAAGGCGGCGCTCGAGAAGGAGCTCCCGGGCCGCGACTTCATCCTATTCATGATCATCTTCTAATCGAAGACCTGATCGAAGATCGCGGCTCGCTCACGGTCGTCGGAACGGGGATCGCGCTGCGGGAGCAGGTGACGCCGGAGGCAGCCTCTGCAATCGAGCGTGCGGACGAGGTGCTCTACCTCGTCACCCAACCTCTGACGGCACAGTGGATCGAGCGCGCAAATCCGCACAGCCGTTCGCTCCACGGTCTTTATGAAAGCGGAAAGCCGCGGCGCAAGACCTACGCGGAGATGGTGGACGAGCTGCTTGCGCCGGTGCGCGCGGGCCTCGACGTCTGCGCCGCGTTCTACGGGCACCCAGGTGTCTTCGTCAACCCCGGCCACGAAGCGATCCGCCGCGCACGGGCCGAGGGGTATCGGGCCCGCATGCTGCCTGCCGTCTCGGCGCTCGACTGCCTCGTCGCCGATCTCGGAATCGATCCGGCGGCGACGGGGCTCCACAGCTATGAGGCCACGGACTTCGTCGTTCACCGGCGCCGTCCCGACCCGACCGCCTCACTCGTCCTGTGGCAGATCGGCGTCGTCGGAGAGCTCGGCTACGCGACTTCGCCGCGCCGCGAGAACCTCGCGCTCGTCGCGGATCGCCTCTCGCGCGCGTACCCGCGCGGACACGAAGTGATCGTCTACGAGGCGTCGCCGTACCCCCTCGTCGCCGACCCGTTCGTCCTGCGGGTGCCGCTCGAGCAGCTTCCAGATGCCCAAGTCCCGCTGCTCGCGACGCTCGTCGTTCCGCCGGCGCGGAGGCCGCGACGCGATCGCGCGCTGACGGCACGCCTCGGGCTCAGCTGAGCCGCCGCACCCGCTCGGCCGACGCGAGGTTTCCCTTGGCTTCGTAGAGGGCGACAGCCTCCGCGTAGGCATCGCGCCGTTCCGAGCCCGAGAGCGTCGTGCCGAGGGAGACGAAGGCGTCGCCGCGGAGGTCGAGGTCATCAGCATCCTCGAGGAGGGCGATTGCTTCGCGCGCGAGCTCTTCGCCCCGCTGGGCGTTGCCCCGTCCCGCGCACGCCTGCGCGCGTGCAGCGCGCCAGCCGACCTGGGCGTGGAGGTCGTCCGGCCAGGCCAAACGCTCGCCCGCATCCGCGGCGGCCTCGGCCTCGTCGAACCTCCCCTGGCGGCAAAGGGACTCCGCGAGCAAGGTCGCTATGACGGCCGAGTTGACGGTCTCGCCGAGCCCTTCGAGCGTGTCGAGTGCCCCACGCGCGATTTCCTCGGCGCGAACGGGCTCGTCGGCGAGCAGCTCAACGCGTGCGGCGAAGTAACAGGTGCCGGCTGCCAGAACCCGCCGGCCGAGGTCTTCGAGGAGCGCCGTAGCGTGTGCCGCTTTCTCGCGCCCGGCATCGAAGCGCTTGCACATCGCCTCGAGAACCCCAGAGTAGGAAGTGAGGAGCGCGCGCATGCCCCGCGCGCCATGCGCGCGGACGAGCAGTTCGGCGCAGCGACGGAGCGCATCATCCGCCGGGGCGGGGCCGGAGACGGTCGAGAGGCCGCGCATGGCGATGATCTGGTCGCGCCAGTGCCGATCGCCGGCGCGCTCCGCGTGCACGATCGCGCGCTCGAGAAGCTGCTCGGCGCGGCCGACGCGACACCGATTCCAGTCCGAGAGCGCGATGAACCAGAGCGACTGGGCGATACCGGCATCGTCCTCGAGGCGCTCGAAAACGCGCAACTCCTCCTGCGCCGATTGCACCAGGTCGTCGGTTCCGGCGGGATCGGTGTAGAGCCGAAGGAGCGCCGCGTTCAAGCGGCCGCGGGCCGCAATCTTCTCGAGCCCGGCTGCGACCGCGCGTTCGATCGCCTCGTCGTTGACCTCGGCCGCCCGCTCGAACTCGCCGAGCTCGCGAGCCGCGACGCCGAGTCGCACCATCGACTCGATCCGCTCCGGATCATCGTCCGGCAGGAGCTCCACCGCGCGCGAGAGAAGCCCTTCTGCGGCAGACATATCCGAGCGACCGAGCGCACGGAGCCCCGCCGACGCCAGCAAGCGCCCGGCGCGCAAGCCGAGCGCACCGTCCACAAGCCCGAGCTCGGCGCGGTAGCGGTGCGCCTGCTCGAAGTGGTAGCCGAGAACCTCCTCGTAACCGATCTCCCGCCCTTCCACCTTCTCCTCCAGCCAGTGCGCGTACAACTCATGGAGCTTGCCGCGGGCTCTTTTCGGCAGGCTGCGGTACGCCGCATCGCGGATCAGGATGTGGCGAAACCTGTAGGCCGTCTCGTCCACGAACGAGGGACTCCCACGCCGGACGAGCTCGCGGCGGACGAGCTCGTCGAGCAGCGGCGCTGCCTGGCGCTCCGTCTCGGCGGCGAGCGCGAGGACGGCACCGAGGTGGAAGAGCTGGCCCTCGACAGCGCCGTCCTCGAGCAGCGTTCGCTGGCGCTCCTCCAGCCGGTCGAGCCGCTCGGCGAGCAGGGCGTCGATTGTGGGCGGGATCGCGAACTCGTCCAGGCGACCGAGGCCCACCCATCTCCCGTCCGACGCCTGCCGCACAAGGCCGTTCTCGACGAGGAGCGCCATCAGCTCCTCCACGAACAGCGGCACTCCCGCTGCTGCTTCGAGGACGCGCTCCCGCACGTGCTCCTGCAGCCCGGCGCCCCCGATCAGCTCGTCGATCAAGCGCGTCGCGTCTGCCTCCGGCAGCCGCTCGAGGCGGAGGGTCGACCCCGGCCAGCGTGGCCGTGCATCGAGCGCCTCCGGACGCGCGAGACCGATAACCAGCAGCGGGGCCCGCGCAAGCTCGTCGAGCTGCTCGACGAGGTCGAGCAACGCCTGCTCTGCCCAATGCAGATCGTCGATTGCGACGATGAGCGGCCGGTCGCGCGCGAGCGCCTCGAAGAGCCGCCGTGCGGCCCAGGCGATCTCGCCGGTGGCGCCGTTCCCGCGCTCGAGCCCGAGCGCCTGAACAAGGAGCGCGCTCACCGCCTCAGCCTCCTCCGTGCCTACGAGAAGGGCCTCGATCCGTTCGCGCGCGACCGTGGCGCCTTCATCGCTGCCGATCCCCGCCGCTTCTCTCACGATCTCTCCGAGCGCCCAGTACGTGATCCCTTCGCCGTAGGACAGGCAGCGACCGGTAAGGACGCGGGCCCGGGGCTCGGCCGAGTCAAGGAACTCGCGCGTCAGCCGCGATTTCCCGATCCCCGGCTCCCCGAGGACCGTCACCAGTCGGCAGGCGTTCTCCGCGACGGCCGCGGCAAGTTCCCGTCCGAGCGCGTCGAGCTCCTCACGCCGACCGACCAGCGCACCCGCAGCGCGGCCGCGGGCCGGGCCCCCGTCGGCTGCGACGTTCAGCAGCCGGTAGGCCGGGACCGGCTTCTCCTTCCCCTTCAGCGTGAGCGCGTCGACCGCCTCGGCGGTCACGCCTTCACGGACGAGGCGATACGTCAGCTCGCCGAGCAGCACCTCCCCGGTTCCGGCCGTCTGCTCCAGCCGGGCCGCGACGTTGACGGTATCGCCGCTGACGAACCCCTCCCCTGCGCCCGGGTCGCCGACGACCACCTCTCCGGTGTTGATGCCGATGCGAAGCCCGATCCGGGAGCCGAACCGGCTGTCGAACTCATCGTTCAGGGCCTCCAGCCGTCCGAGCATCTCGGCGGCGGCCCGGACGGCGCGCAGCGCGTCGTCCTCGTGGGCGACCGGCACGCCGAAGACGGCCACGACAGCGTCTCCGATGAACTTCTCCACCGTGCCGGAGTGGTGCTCGATCGCCACCCGCATCTCGTCGAAGTAGCGAAGCATCACCTCGCGCACGGCCTCCGTCTCGAGCCGCTCGCCGAGGGCGGTCGAGCCGGTTACGTCGCAGAAGAGGACTGTGACCGTCTTGCGCCGCTCGGGGGCGGCTTCCGTGAGAGAGCTCCCGCACCGGCCGCAGAAGCGAAAACCATCGGGGTTCTCAGTGCCGCAGCTCGGACATGTCCGCATGGGCCGACTTTAGGGCAGCCGCTCCGAAACGCCGAACCGCCAGCGGGCGCGACAGGCCTCGAAACGCGGGCGGGGGCGCGGGTGGGCAAGCGATCACCGACGCGCTCTCTCGGCCCTAGAGGCCACAGCTATTTCGGCTGCTCAGCCACTCCCGACCGGCCGGCTAGTCGGCCCCCGCCGGCACGAGGATGCCGCGCCCGTGCAGCCGCCCCTCGTCAAGGTCGGCCATCGCGTCGTTGATCGCGTCGAGTGGATAACTACTCGTGCGGAGCCGAACCTTGCCCTGGGCAGTGAGCGTCATCAGCTCCTCGAGGTCGGTGTAGGTGCCGACGAGATTCCCGATGAACGAGATCTCGCGCGAGATGATGTCGATCGTCGGGATGACGAGGTTCTGCCCGTAACCGATCACGTAGTAGAAGCCTCCGTCCTGGATCATCGCGATCCCGTCTTCGACCGCGCCCTTCTCGCCGACGAAATCGAGGATCACCTCTGCACCCAGTCCGTCGGTGAGCTCCCGAACCATGTCGACATGCGAGCCGTCGACCCTGACCGTGTGGTCGGCGCCGACCTCGCCGGCGAGCTCGAGCGCCGACTCGGAGGGATCGACGACGATGATCTCCGCCGGCGTCATCGCCGCCAGGCACTGGATTCCGATGTGGCCGAGCCCGCCGGCCCCGATCACGACCGCGCGCGTGCCGGGACCGAGCACGGGCAGCGCCTTCTTGACGGCGTGAATCGCAGTCAGTCCCGCGTCGGCGAGGGCGGCGATGTCCTTCGGCTCCAGCGACGGATCGAGCTTGATGACCGACCGGGCGCTCGTGAGCAGGAAGTCGGCGAAACCGCCGTCTCGGCTGATCCCTGGGAAACCGCCGTTGACGCAGTGCATGTCGTCGCCGCGACGGCAGGGCCCGCAGAGGCCACAGGTGATGAACGGGTGCACGATCACCGTGTCGCCGACCTCGACGTTCGTGACGCCCGACCCCACCTCGTGGATCCAGCCGGCGTTCTCGTGGCCGAGCGTGTAGGGCAGCGTCACGCCGGACTTCTCGGCCCACTGCCCCTCCTGGATGTGTAGATCCGTGCGGCACAGGCCGGCCGCGCCGATCCGCACGACGACGTCCAGCGGCCCCACCGTACGCGGCTCGTCGATCTCGTCCAGGGCCAATGGTTCCTGGTAGGCGTGTAGCCGGGCGGCCTTCATGTTCCAGCCTCCTCCTGCCCGGCCGGGCCCTGGGAGCGGATTTGCAGCAGAGACCGGCAGATGCCGCCATTCACATCGAGGCTCGTTCGCACCAGTCGCGCCTTCCGCAGCCATCGCGTCAGTTCATGCGCCGCCAGGGGCTCGCCGTTGGGTGCAACGAACGCCGGCGAGCCCTGGTCGCAGGTGATTCCCAATCGCCCGCGCAACTCCAGGCACCGCCGTGCGTCGGGAACATCGGGCAGGTCTGCGACCCGGCGTGCGGTGACCTGCTCAGGCGTCGCGCCATCCGCCAGCATCGCCTCGCACAGCCTCGCCTGGCGGGCGACCAGCGCCTTGCGCTCGAACAGCTCGCGCAGGCTGTCCAGCTGGTCATCGTCGGTCTCGCCCGGAAACGCCCCTGTGAAGCCTTCGCCGCGGGCGATCGCAGCGTTGATCTCCTCACCGGTGTAGTGGTCATCCAGCCTGACGGTAATCTGGCCGACCTCTGGGAGCCGGCGCAGGACGTTGCGCGCGTCGGCCGCCATCAGGTACGCGAAGTTGGGAGCACATTGCGGCGTCGGCAACCGGAGCAGGATCTCCACGTCGCCGGCGGGCGATACCGCACACGAGGTCACGAACCCAAGCGAGGTGATCGGCTCGTCGAGCTCGGGATCGTGGACCTCGCTCAGTGCCTCGAGGACGCGCGTCCGGGTGTTCATGCCGAATCGACGAGTTGTGCGTCCTCCCTCGCCGCCGGCGTTCCTGCTTCGTCCGGGAGCTGAAGCTCTTCCGGAACGTCGATTCCGTAGAGCTTGGCGGCGTTGAGGCCGAGGATCTTCTTCTTCCCGTCGGTCGTGAGCCGCGGGTAGTCCGAGAACTCCACGTCTTCCGGTGACGTCCAGTCGACGAATCCCTCGACCTGCCACCTCGGCTCCCAGATCGCGTAGTCGCTGGCCCACAGCATCTTGTCCTCGCCGACCCAGAACAGCAACTCGCCCATCACCTTGGCGAAGAAGCGCGGCCGGGCGTGCATCAGGCCCCCGATGACGACCGCGAGCCCCGCGTAGACATTCGGCTCCTGCGTCGCCATGAAGCAAAAGTCCTCGATCCGCGGCAGGCCGACGTGCTCGACGATGAAGTTCAGCTCCGGAAAGTTCGTGGCGACGTAGTCGACATCCGAGACGTCGAACGCGTCCTTGTCGAGCGGCCAGATTGTCGGGCCCTTGTGGACGTGGATGTTCGTGATCCCGAGCTCCTGGCATTTCTCCAGAAAACGCTGCGACTCGGGACTCTTGAGCGACCAGCCACGCGAGCCCTGATACCACTCGGCCGTGTAGAGCTTGACGCCCTTGAGGTTGTAACGCTCGGCGTCCTCCTCGAGCTGCTTCAGGCCCGCGTCGCCCTCGCGCGGATCCCACCGTCCGTTGGCGATCAAGCGGTCCGGGTACTTCTCGACCAACTCCGCATTCTTCTCCAGCGTGTTGAATCCCTCGCGGTACCACTCCTTCAAGTACGTCGACTGGAAGATGCCAACGTCGACGTAACCATCCTCGAAGACATCCTTGACGAAGTCCTCCTCCGAGTACTTCTGGAACTTCTCGATCGGCCAGTGCGTCTCCTCGGGCCCAAGCCCCATATACGCGTGGAAGCACTCGATCCAGCCCTTCGCGTACTGCTCCTGGCCGGTCACCCAGTTCGCCGGGCTCGCGTCCCAGAAATGGACGTGGCCATCGACGACGAAAAAGCTGTCACCGTTGTGGCTGTACACGGGAAATCCTCCTCTGCTGTTGGCGTTTCTGGGCGGCGCTGAGGACCCCCTTCGGGTCACGGCGGGGTCGCCTTACGCGGTGGGGATCTCGATGCCCGTGGAGATGACGGCCTCGCCGCCGTTCCGGCGGCTCAGCAGCAGGTCCTCGACGGTCGAGACGGCTTAACCAAGCACCCTGGTCCCTCATGATGCTCCTCAGCGGGACGAGACGAGTAGACCCTTCGGCGTAATCCTCTCAGGCATGCCATCCCGGCGCCACCTTGAACGGAACCTGCTGAAGAGGATGGATGGAGAAGATCGAGGAGAAGAAGAAGAGAAGAGCGGATGATGGGATTCGAACCCACGACCTTCTGCATGGCAAGCAGACGCTCTAGCCAACTGAGCTACATCCGCGAGCGCAGCCAGTATAGCCACGGTCGCGCCGACCTCAGTTCCGCGCGGTGCGGGCCACTGCGTCGCCGGCTTCCAGGCCGGCGATCAGGCTCCCGTGAACCCCGGCGTTCGTGATTGCTCCGAGCCCGGCCGTCGTGGTCAAGTTCGAAAACCGCGACAGGTGTTTGCCGGTCTCAGCGAGCGTGTCGGCATACCCGACGACAGGCACGGGAAATGCATTTCGAAGGCGCACCACCTTTGCATCTAGGACGCTTTGCCTTTGCAGAAGGCCGGCCTCCCCCAACTCATCCACTGCAAGGGCACGAAGGTCCTCGTCCCCAGCCGCCCACAGCGAATCAGAGCTGCCACACCAGAACTCGACCGAGAGCACAGCCTGACGGTCTTTGCCGTTCCGCGAAGACCAGCTACTGAAGTTCGTTATCCGGCTGCTCTTGAACTGTGCCGGAGCAAGAAACACCCATTGGTCGCGAAACGTCCCCCCGCCTGCAATCAGCAGGTAGACGAGTACGACGCTGCGGAACCGCGGGACTTCTTGGCCGGCGGACGGGTCGACGAGCCGTGCAGTGAGGGTCAGCGGCAACGCCGAGACGACGAAGTCGACCTTCCGGCTCTCACCGCTCTGCAGCTCCACGCCGTCGATCCGGTCACCGTCGGTTGTCAGCCGCGCGATCGGGGCGTCGCAGCGCACCTCGCCGCCGTGAGCATGGACGTGCTCGGCCAGCCTTTGGGTAAGCACGCCGATTCCACCGTAAGGACGAACGAGCAACGAAGGGCTCTCGTGACGACGCCGTGGACGGCAGTGGGACCAGGCCGCTTGCGTCAGCGAGCCGTATCGCTGGAAGCCAAGCAGCGTGTCGGCGAAGGCCCCGTCGATCTGGTGCGCGGGCGCGCCGAAGAGCTTCTCCACGTAGCCGGCGAAGAACAGGTCGAAGGCGCGGCGGCCGAACCGGCGGACGACCCAGCTCTCCAAGTCGGCTTCAGCCTGTGGGCGACGGAGACGTGCGACGCCAAGGCTTGTGACACAGCGCGCGACTTCCCCGACGCCGAGTGCCCGAACCGCCTCGCGGGGATCGTAGGGATAGCCAAGCGTCCAGCGGTCGAAGAGGACACGCGTCCTTCGGGGAACAGCGTCGTAGTCAGTGCCGACCAGCTCAGTCCATAAGCAGCCGATCCGGGGATCCTTCAACGTGAACATGTGAGCTCCGAGGTCGACGGCTTGACCCCAGATCTCCATCGAGCGGGCGAGCCCGCCGATCGAAGAGCCTGCCTCGAACACGACCGTCGGGACTCCGGCCGCCGTCAGCCTGTACGCGGCGGCGAGGCCGGCCGGCCCCCCGCCGACGACCGCGACGCGCGTCACACCGCGACCGCGGGTCTGGCCGGGTCAACGTCGATAGGCGGCCGGACGTCGGCCTGCGGGGTGCTGGCCAGGATGGCCAGGGCGTCGCTGCAGGTCGTGAACTCGAAGTGCTCGCCGATCGCCTGGAGGCGGGCCAAGATGGTCTCGTGCCTGAAGTTCCTCCAGCACTCGCGTCGCCGGGCAGAGCGAACCTCGGCGCGCGTCGACGTCGACGGCAGGTTGGCCCGGAGCGGCTCGGGATCGCACTCGTACGGGTGAACGTAGAGCAGGTGATACGGCTGCACGCCGTTGCGCAGGAGGCGCAGATGGAGACCGCTCGGGAGAAAGCGCCAGTAGCTCGCCCCTCCGAGTGGCAGCGAGTGCCTGGCGACCGCGCACGAAGCGACCGGTAGCTCCCAGAGCTCCCTGCCTCCACGCAACCCGATGCGATACGGCGCCACCGCCGGCGGGCTGATGGCGTTCGGCACCCATGGCGACGAGCACCGGCTCGCGTCGTATTTGAAATCGAGCTCTTCGAGGATCTCGTAGGCCCACAGGCTGTCCCGGTTGATCGAGAAGATCGGCGCGCGATAGCCGCGGGGTCGTACCGAGGCGACTTGCTCGATGATCCGGAGGCTTCGCTCTACGTCGGCTCGAAACTGTGTCGGCGCCTGTTGATAGACGCGCTCGTGCGAGTAGCCGTGGCAAGCGATCTCGTGGCCGCGCTCGCCGATCTCTGCGACGAGGTGTGGGTGATCGGCCGCGGTGGTTCCGAGCACGAAGAAGGTGGCGTTCGCTCCCAGTTCATCGAGCACGCCAAAAAGCGTGCGCATCTGGGCGCGAAAGGCCGTGCTCGGGGGGCGCTCGATGCCGACACGACGGTCGAGCAGCTGATTCCAGTCCTCGACGTCAACGGTCAGCAAGACCCGTGGCGCCGACGGTTCTGTCGGCGATGCCACTCCCCGACGATACGCCCGTACCTTGGTCTTTACTAGCGGCCGGGCTTACGCGGCGTCCAAGGCCTCGTTCACGAGGCGGTCGGCGAGCTCGTTGTGGGCCCTGCGAACTGCCGTGTACGTGACTCTCTCCAGCCCGGCGGCCAGCTCCGCAGCTTCGCTCTGGAGCGTGCGCAGAGTCTCGTTCTTGACCTTGTACTCGCCTCGCATCTGCTTGACGAGGAGCTCGGAGTCGGAGACGACCTCGAGCTCGTCGACGCCGCGTTGGACGGCGCTCTCGAGCCCCGCGATCAGGCCGCGGTACTCCGCGACGTTGTTCGTGGCGGTGCCGATCGCCTCGCCGCGGGCGTCGAGCACGTGGCCGTCCTCGCTCTCGAGCACGTAGCCGTACGCGGCGGGGCCGGGGTTCCCACGCGACCCCCCGTCCGTCGAGAGCCTGGCCCTCACGGCCATGGCTCCGCCAGGGCGTAGAGATCGAAGGCCGGCTCTTCGTACGGATGCGCGGCCCGGAGGGCCGCGACGACTTCCGCCTCGCGCTCTGCCGGATAGACCGTTTCGAGCCGAAGCTCCGCGACGCGCTCTTCTCGGCCCGGCTGTCCGACGCTCGGCGAGGCCGACTCCCCGGCGAGGAACGTGCCCGTCCCCTCCGTGTACCAGGAGCAGCGCTCATAATCGCCGATCTGCCCGGCACCGGCTTCGAACAGGGCCTCCCGGACCGAGTCGAGGGCCTCGCGAGGCACGAACACGACGAGCTTGCGCTTCACGTTTGCGCACCCTAATCGCAGGGAACCGGCCCGTTATGCCAACGCTGCAAGTACAGGCGCGGCCGACGCCCGGGGAGCGATCAGATCAGCCCGTCGAGATCGAGGTCGACGAGGCGCTGACGGTGCTTGCCGCCGCGATCGAAGATTGGGCGGCACCGCGCCAGGGTTGGGAGTTCACGCTCCACGAGGGCCACGACTTCGACCGGGCCAACAACGTGGAGGGCGAGCTCCTCTTCGCCTCCGGCGAGCAGAGCTCGTCGCTCCGCTTCCGGCTCGAGCAGCTCGACCGCGCGGACGAGATGGACGCGAACGAGTTCCTGCTGGTCTTCGAGGAGCGCGACGGAATCGCCAAGACCGCCCGCCTGACGGCGAACGGGCTCGACGTCGAGCTGTTTCACATCCTCACGTTCACTTAGGAGGGCTCAGGCGTTCGCGCGCAGGAGCCGCAGGCGGTGCGCCCAGCGCATGTCCTCGGGACGCACCAGAGTAGCGGCGCTTCAGGTAAGCAGGAGCTCGAGGTGGAGCTCGTCGCGGATCGGCAGCCCCGCAGAATCGAACTCCGGAATCGACGGCTTCAGCCTGCGCTCCTCGTCGATCGCGCCGGGGACGAGTGCGACGAGCCGGTAGCCGCGCTTCTGGTAGAGCGCAAGGGCGCGCAGGTTATTGTTGGTCGTGAGGAGCTGGACGCGCGTGCAGCCGGCCTCGCGGGCCATCTCCTCCACCGACCGGAGCAGGGCCGTCCCGATGCCACGCCCCTCCTCCAGCGCGTCAAGCGTGACGACCTCGCAGGCCTCCCCCTCGAGCTCGTAGGTGACGAGCCCGACGCAGCGCCCGTCCTCGAACGCGGCGAACCCGGGCAGCTCGGCAGGGTTCCAGACGCGCCCGCGCCCGACCACGCCCGCGGCGCCCCAGCGCTCGACGACCAATCGCTCGACCCACGCGCGGTCGGCGTTCGCCAGCGCTCGGATCTCCATGAACGCTACGAAGGGGTGTCGATCTGGGCCTTCTGGAGCTTGCCCGAGTAGTCGACGTAGATCGATTTCCACTCGGTGAAGACGTCCAGCGCGGCCTGGCCCGCCTCGCGGTGGCCGTTGCCCGTGCCCTTGACGCCGCCGAACGGCAGGTGCACCTCTGCGCCGATCGTGCCCGCGTTGATGTACGTGATCCCGGCCTCGAGGTCGCGCATCGCGCGGAAGGCCTTGTTCACGTCACGCGTAAAGATCGACGACGACAGCCCGAACTCGATCCCGTTCGAGACGCGCACGGCCTCGTCGGCGTCCCGCACGCGGATGAGTGCCGTCGTCGGGCCGAAGATCTCCTCCTGCGCGATCCGCATCCCGGGGTCGACGTCGCCGAAGATCGTCGGCCGGTAGAAGTAGCCGTCGCCGAGACCGTCGCCCCCCGCGATCTCGCCGCCGGTGAGGAGCTTCGCGCCCTCGTCCTTCCCGATCCCCGTGTACGAGTGAATCTTTTCGAGCGCGCCCTGGTTGATGACGGGCCCGACGTCGACGCCCTCCTCCCAACCGGGGCCGAGCCGCAGCTTCTCGGCGACCGCGACGAGCCGCTTCTGCAGCTCCTCGTACGCGCCCTCCTGCACGATCACGCGCGAGGCGGCGGTGCAGCGCTGTCCTGCCGTGCCGAACGCCGACCAGACGATCCCCTCCACCGCGAGGTCGATGTCGGCGTCCTCGAGGACGATGATCGCGTTCTTGCCGCCGAGCTCGAGGTGAACGTGCTTCAGGTTGTCGGCCGCGTTGCGCAACACCGCGACTCCGGTCTCGCGCGAGCCGGTCAGCGTGATCACCGGCACATCCGGGTGGCGGACAAGGCGGTCGCCCACCTCTCCCCCGCCCCCGTGCACGACGTTGACCACCCCCGCCGGGACGCCGGCCTCGGCGAGCAGTTCGACAAAGCGCTCGCCCAAGAGCGGCGTGTCCGTGGCAGGCTTGAAGACGATCGTGTTCCCGCAGACGAGCGCCGGCGCGATCTTCCAGGACGGGATCGCGATCGGGAAGTTCCACGGCGTGATCACGCCGACGACGCCGATCGGCATCCGCACGCTCATGTTGAACTTGTCGCGGAGCTCGCTCGGGGTGGTCTGGCCGAAGAGCCGCCGCCCCTCGCCGCCCATGTAGAAGCTCATGTCGATCGCTTCCTGGACGTCGCCGGCGGCCTCGGGGAGCACCTTGCCCATCTCGTGGGCCATCAGGTCGGCGAAGTCGTCCTTCTGCTCGGCCAGGAGCTGGCCGAAGCGGAAGAGGATCTCGCCGCGCCGTGGGGCCGGGACCAGGCGCCACTCCTCGTACGCCTGCTTCGCGGCTTCGACCGCGCGGTCGACGTCCTCGGCGCTCGAGCGCGGGAAGACGCCGATCGTCTCGCCGTTGGCTGGATTGCGGCTCTCGAAGGTCTCGCCCGAGGCGGCGTCGACCCACTCGCCGCCGATGAAATTCTTGAAGCTCTTGGTCGCCGCGGTCGCCACGCGGCGATTCTAGCTACGGCTCTTCGGGAGCCTCGGTCTCCGGGAACGTGCCCGGAGCGCGGGCGCGGCGGCGGTCTCGGATCTCACGCTTTCCGCCGAACGTCCGGCCACTACGCCGGTCCTCGCCCTCGCGGCGGTCGAGGATGACGGACACGTGCGGATTGTCCTTGTAGTACTCGACCATCTTCTCGTAGAGCTCGTCCTCGAGCTCCCGCGGGATCACGCAATAGATCATCCTGCCTCGGATTGTAAGTAGGGACTCGGCAGGCGCTAGAGGGGTGAGATGTCCGGAGCGATCCGGCCCTCGGCAGTCAGCTTCGCGTTCCAGCTCGTGAACATGCTCTCCAGCTCGCGCGGGTCGTGGCCGCGCTCGGCCAGGCGCACCGGCTGGCCGGACTCCGGAGTGACCCGGTACTGGTACCACGAGATGTCCCACACGACCGAGATCACGACCTCTGCATTCACACCCGACAACGGGACGACGCTGACCTTCGGCTCGCCGAGGCTCTTCGCGATCCCCGCGACGGTGCGCCGGAATGCGCTGCCGTTGAAGATCTCGGCCGCCTCGACCATCGCTTTCTCGGGCTCGGACAGGCGGCGCAGGATCGGCTCGTCCACGACCCGCTCCGCCGGCGGCTTGCGGGACTCGAACAGCGACCCGAGCGGCCCGAGACGCTTCCGCCGGCGGTCCGCCACAACGGGCGTCGTCGGACTGCCCTCCTTCAGCCAGCCGTGGTCGAGCGCTTCGTCCTGGCACAACGGGCAGACGTCGACGAAGTCCTCGCCGTTGGGCGAGTAGCGCACCGAGCGCTCGCCCACCAAGAGGGTTCGCTCACAGATCGCGCAAGTTCGCGCCGCCAGGACCGTTTGCCGCGAGATTCGCATCGCGGGGGACCTTAGCGGAGCCTCAAACCTTCGCTTCCTCGGGCTCCTTCTGGGATTCCGCGATCAATTTCTGCGCGATGTGCGACGGAACCTCCTCGTAGCGCAGGAAGTGCATGTGGTAGTCGCCCCGCCCGCCCGTCAGCGAGGTCAAAGCCTGCGAGTAGGTGAGGATCTCGGCCATCGGCACCTCTGCCTTGATCGTGGTCATGCCCGCGCGCGGCTCCATGCCCTGCAGGCGCCCGCGGCGGGAGTTGAGGTCGCCGTTGATCGCCCCGACCGTGTCGTCGGGGACGCTGACCTCGACCTCCATGATCGGCTCGAGCAGCACCGGATCGGCCTTCTGGTACGCGTCCTTGAAGGCCATCGAGCCGGCGATCTTGAACGCCATCTCCGAGGAGTCGACCTGGTGTTGCTGGCCGTCTACGAGCCGCACCTTGACTCCCTGTACCGGCGCGCCCGCAAGCTCGCCGTGCTCCATCGCCTCCTGGATGCCCTTGTTGACGGCCGGCCGGAAACCCTGCGCGATCACGCCGCCGACGATCTCGTCCACGAACTCGTAGCCGGAGCGTTCCGGAAGCGGCTCGATCACGATCTCGCAGTCGCCGAACTGGCCGCGACCGCCGGTCTGCTTCTTGTAGCGGTGCCTGGCGCGCGCCTCCTTGCGGATCGTCTCGAGATAGGGGACGCGCGGCTGGTGCAGGTCGACGTCCACGCCGAAGCGTCGACTCAGCCGCTCGACCGCGACCTCGACGTGTATCTGGCTCATCCCCGAAAGCAGCTGCTCGCCGGTCTGCTGGTCACGGCGTAGCACGAGCGTCGGGTCCTCCTCCGCAAGCCGGCGCAGCGACGTGCCGACCTTCTCCTCGTCGCCCTTCGCCTTCGGCGTGATCGCAAAGCTCATCACCGGCTCTGGGAAATCGAGCTTCGGGGGCTCGATGTCGCGCTCCGCGTCGAGCAGCAGATCCCCGGTGGTGGTCTCCTTCAGCTTCGCGACCGCGCCGATGTCGCCGGCACCGAACTCCTTGGCGGACTCGTGGTCCTTGCCCTGCAGGACGAGCAGCTGGCCGACCCGCTCCTTGTTGTGGGAGCGGGTGTTGACGACCGTCGAGTCGGAGTTGAGCGTGCCGGCGAGCACCCGGAAGAGGTTGATCCGGCCCGCGAACGGGTCGGCGACCGTCTTGAAGACGAAAGCTGCGGTTCCCGCGCCGTCGACGTCGATCGCCGGCGGGCGCTTCGCGGGAGACGGAATCCCCTCGACGAGCAGGTCGAGCAGCGCTGTGGTCCCGAGGTTCTTCGTCGCGACCCCGCAGGCGACCGGGAAGAGCTCCCCGCGCGTGACCGCGTCCTTCAGCGCCTTCGCCACCTCCTCATGGCCCAGCTCCTCGCCCTCCAGGTAGCGCTCCATCAGCTTCTCGTCGGTCTCGACGACCGAGTCGAGCAGCTTCTCGCGGTACTCGGCGGCGGCGTCCTGGAGCTCGGCCGGGATCTCGACCGGCCCGGACTCGCGCTCGCCTTCGGGGCTCATGTACGCCTTCAGATGGAGGACGTCCACGATCCCGGTGAGCTCGTGCTCGCTGCCGATCGGGATGTTGACCGCGACACAGCGGTCGGAGAGCAGTGAGCGGAACTGCTCGAGCGCGCGGAAGAAGTCGGCTCGCTCGCGGTCGAGCATGTTCACGAAGGCCAGCCGCGGCAGCCCGAGCTCCTCGGCGCGGGCCCAGACCCGGCTCGTCTGCACCTCGACGCCCATCACTGCGCTTGCGAGCACGAGTGCGCCCTCGACCACCCGCAGAGCCGCCACCGTGTCGCCGCTGAAGCCCGGATCGCCCGGAGTGTCGATCAGGTTGATCTTGCGTTCCTGCCAGGCGAGGTGGCAGATGGACGACGCGAGCGACATCTGCCGCCGCTGCTCGTCCTCATCCCAGTCGGAGGTGGTCGACCCCTGCTCGACGCTGCCCAGCCGGTTGATCGCGCCGGCCTGGAAGAGCATCGCCTCGACGAGCGAGGTCTTGCCCGTGCCTCGGTGTCCGGTGACAGCGACGTTGCGGATCTTTCCGGCTTCGGTGGGCACCGGCACGATCTTAGCCGCCTCTATCCTCACGGGCCATGTGGTGGCGGGACGCGGTCGTCTACCAGATCTACCCGCGCTCGTTCCAGGATTCGGACGGCGACGGAATCGGCGACCTGCGGGGAATCGCGCAGCGCCTCGACCACCTCGTCTACCTCGGCGTCGACGCGTTCTGGCTCTCGCCGATCTACCCCTCGCCGCTCGCCGACTTCGGCTACGACGTCTCGGACTACACGAACGTCGACCCGGTGTTCGGGTCGCTGGAGGACCTCGATACGCTCGTGCGCGCGGCTCACGAGCGCGGACTGCGGATCTTGCTCGACCTCGTCCCCTCGCACACCTCGATCGAGCATCCGTGGTTCCGAGAGCACCTGGACTGGTACATCTGGTCGCCGGTCGACGGACCGCCGAACAACTGGCGCTCGGCGTTCGGCGGCTCGGCCTGGAGCCGCGACGAGCGCAGCGGCCGCTGGTACCTGCACACGTTCTACCCGGAGCAGCCCGATCTCGACTGGCGCAATCCCGAAGTCGTCGCCGCGATGCAGGACGTCGTCCGGTTCTGGCTCGGCCGCGGCGTCGACGGGTTCCGCGTCGACGCGCTGACCGCGATCGTCAAGGACGCCGAGCTACGCGACGACCTGCCCGCGACGGGCATGTTCGCACTGCCAAGCACGGGCGAGTTCGGCGAGCTCGAGCACATCTACTCGTCGAACCGCCCGGAGGCCGTGGAGGCGCTCGCCGCGCTGCGGGAGGCCGCAGGCGACGCGCTGCTGATCGGCGAGGTCTATCTCGGCACGGCCGAGTACGCGCGCTGGCTCGAGCACCTCGACCTCGTCTTCGCCTTCGAGCTCCTGTTCGCGCCGTGGAAGGCCGAGGCGCTGCGCGCGGCGATCGCGCCCGCCGCGGAGCTGGGCCGCGTCGCCTGGGTGCTGTCGAACCACGACTTCGACCGGCTGGCCACGCGCCTCGGGGAGGCGAACGTCCGCGCCGCCGCGGAGCTCCTGCTCACGCTGCCCGGAGCTGCGTTCATCTACCAGGGCGACGAGATCGGCCTCCCGAACGGCCCTGGCTCCGATCCACAGTTCGATCGCCATGGGCGCGACAGGCTGCGCCACCCGATGCAATGGGATGCCTCTCGCACCGGTGGGTTCACAACCGGCGAGCCCTGGCTTCAGCCGATAGACGCGGAGAAGCGGAACGTCGAGGCCCAGCGCGCGGATCCGGGCTCACTGCTCAACCACTACCGACGCCTGATCCAGTCGCGGCGCGAGCTCGGCAGCCACTTTCGCCTGCTCGACTCGCCGCCGGGAACGCTCTGCTACGAGCGGAACGGCCACGTCGTGACCATCGAGGCGGGGTAAGCTCCGCAGCGCCGTGGCCGAGATCGCATTCGAGCACGTCGCCAAGGTCTATCCCGACGGTACGCAGGCGGTCCACGACCTCGAGCTCGAGATCCAGGACGCGGAGCTGATGGTGCTGGTCGGCCCGTCGGGCTGCGGCAAGACGACGGCGCTGCGCATGCTCGCCGGCCTCGAGGAGATCACCGAGGGCGAAATCAGGATCGGCGACCGGGTCGTCAACGACCTCACGCCCCGAGACCGCGACATCGCGATGGTCTTCCAGAGCTACGCGCTCTACCCGCACATGAGCGTCGCGGACAACCTTGCCTTCGGGCTCAAGCTGCGGAAGCTGCCGAAGCAGGAGGTCAAGGAGCGCGTCCAGCGCGCGGCGCGGATCCTTCAGATCGAGGACTTCCTGAAGCGCAAGCCACGCGCGCTCTCGGGCGGCCAGCGCCAGCGCGTCGCCATGGGGCGCGCGATCGTGCGCGAGCCGCAAGCGTTCCTGATGGACGAGCCGCTCTCGAACCTCGACGCGAAGCTGCGCGTGCAGATGCGCGCCGAGATCCACCAGCTCCAGCGGCGGCTCGGCGTCACGACGATCTACGTCACGCACGACCAGGTCGAGGCGATGACGATGGGCGACCGCGTCGCCGTCATGAATGCGGGCCACCTGCTACAGGTCGACACGCCCCAGGTCCTCTACGACCACCCGGTCAACGAGTTCGTCGCCGGGTTCATCGGCTCACCGTCGATCAATCTCGTCGAGTCCCAGCTCGCCCGGAGCAACGGCCACCTCGAGGTGAGCCTGGGCGAGCACACGCTGACCGTCGACGACCAGCTCGCCCGCAACCGGTCCGGGCTGGCCGACTACGTCGACAAGAAGGTCATCCTCGGGATCCGGCCCGAAGACTTCGAGGACACGAGCGTCGAACCGGACTCCCCGGCGGACCGGCGGATCAAGGTGAAGGCAGACCTCACCGAGCCGCTCGGCTCGGAAGTGCTCGTCCACTTCAGCACCGAGGCGACCGGGGTCGTCTCGAGCGCGGCCGCCGCAGACGTCGGCGAGGACGCGGACGTACGACTGGGCGAGGACGAGGACGTTTCGACGCGGCTCGTCGCGCGCGTCAGCCCGAAATCACGCATCGCCCTCGGGAAAGAGATCGAGCTCGCGGTCGACACCACTCGCCTGTACTTCTTCGACCCGGAAACCCGGGCCGCGATTTAGATTGAACGGCCGCGCCGGCAAAGCCGGCCCGGCCTCTTATGGTCGGCGTCGCAAGCGAGCGCCTTATCCCTTGACTGCTCCAG
>VAXM01000116.1 GCA_005883335.1 Actinomycetota bacterium | reverse complement strand
GAGGGTTTCGGTTGCAGGCGACATGGCGACCTCCTTCAGGCTGCGTAGGCGAACGGGTGGTAGAAGGCATCGAGCGCCCGCTTCCGGTCCACTGCGAGCTGGAAGCGATCGCCCGTACGCGAGTCGGTCACGGAGACCGTCAACGCGTCTTCGCTCGGGTGCCAGACCAGGCGGACGGCGAGGCCGTCGCTCTCTCGGCTGGCGAGCTCTCGAGCCCGCTTTGGATCAGTCGTGGCGTTCATCAAGGAGCATGCTGCGCGTGCCCGGCAACGCCCAGGTCACCGTTGCGTAACGGTTCTGCTACAGCCGGAGCGTGAAGCGGCTGCCCTTGCCGGGCTCGCTCCAGACCTCGATCTCGCCGCCGAGAAGCCGCGCGTTCTCCTGCGCGATCGCGAGGCCCAAGCCGGAGCCGGGGCTGCTGCGCGCCGGGTCGGCCTTGTAGAAGCGCTCGAACAGGTGCGACAGGTGATCGGGCGGGATTCCGGGGCCCTGGTCGGCGACCTCGACGAAGGCGCGGGCCCCATCGCGTCCGACTCGAATCACTACGCCGTCGCCGCCGTGCTCGAGCGCGTTGCCGACGAGATTCGCGACGATCCGCTCCAGACGGCGCGGGTCGGTGGTGACGATCGTCTTCTCGGTGTCGAGCCGCACCCGGCCGTCCCAGCCACGGGCCCGCAGGATTGCTCCGGTCGCCGAGGCGAGGTCGACAGCCTCGGGCTGAACGGCTTCGGCGCCCGCGTCGAGGCGGGAGATCTCCATCAGGTCCTCGACCAGCCGGCGCAGGCGGCCGACATCCGCGATCAGGAGCTCGGCCGGGCGGCGCGACTGGTCCGGCATCCGGTCGAGGTGCTCGCTCAGCAGCGAGGCCTCTCCGACGAGCGCGGTGAGAGGCGTGCGCAACTCGTGCGCGACGTCCGCCGTGAAGCGCCGCTCGCGCGCCTGCGCGGCGGAGAGCGCGGAGATCTTCGCCTCCAGGGCCGTGGCCATCTCGTTGAACGCCTGCGCCCACCCGCCGAACTCGTCCTGGCCCTCGACGGGCAGCCGCGTCTCGAGCAGCCCCTCGGCGAGCGAGTGCGCCGCAGCGCTCGCTCGCGCGACAGGCCGAAGCGTCTGCCGAGCAAGGACCGCTCCCCCGAGCACGGCCAGCAAGACGAGCAGCCCGCCGCCGGCGAGCAGGATGTTGCGGAGCACCGCCAACTCGTGCCGCAGGCCCTGCTCGGAGAAGAAGAAGTAGAGCTGTGCATCGCCGGCCGGCCCGCCCACGATGAGGTAGTGCGTGCCGGAGACCGTCTCACGTTGGTAGCCGAGTTGCCCGCGGCCGACGATCCGCCGCAGGCTCGCCGGCACTTCTTTCGGCTCGAGGAAGAGTTTCGAGGCGAAGGACTGATCGCCGACGAAGCCGATCGTCTCGAAACCGCCCGTTCGGGTGTAGGCGTCGAGAAGGTTCTTCGTGCCCGGCAGGTAGCTCGGAGCCAGCGTGAGGTTCTTGCGAGCCTGCTTGGCGGACGACTTGACCGAGTCCCTGAGCAGGTTGTGGCGCACGACGAAGTACGAACCGGCCGCAAGCGCGACGGCCGTCAGGCCCACCGCGAGCCCGAAAGCGATCGTCAGCCTGCGCCGAAGCGGCACTAGCCCGCGTCGAAGCGGTAGCCGACCCCGCGCACGGTCCGGATGAGCTTCGGCTCCTTCGGGTCGGCCTCGATCTTGCCCCGCAGGCGCTGCACGGCCGCGTCCACGAGCCGCGAATCGCCGAGGTAGTCGTAGTTCCACACCAGCTCGAGCAGCAGCTCCCGCGTGAAGACCTGCTTCGGCCGGCGGGCGAGCTCGAGCAGGAGCTTGAACTCGGTCGCGGTGAGCGCGATCTCCTCCTCCCCGCGCCTGACCGTGAAGCCGGCCGGGTCGATCTCCAGGCCGTCGACCGCGATCACGTGGTCGCCCGGGTCGGCAGCCGAGCGGCGCAGGACCGCCTTGATCCGAGCCACGAGCTCGGGCAGCTCGAACGGCTTCGTCATGTAATCGTCGGCGCCGAGCTCGAGGCCGACGATCACGTCGTGCAGGTCGGCCCGAGCCGTCAGCATCACGATCGGCGTCTGGCTGTCCTTGCGAATCTCGCGGCAGACCTCGAATCCGTCCAGCGTCGGCAGCATCACGTCGAGGACGACGAGGTCGAAGGCGCTCTGGCGAAACTGCACCAGGCCCTCACGGCCGTCGCCGCTCGACGTCACCCGGAAGCCCGCCTGCTCGAGCCCGAGCGACGCGATCTCGCGGATGGAGGCGTCGTCCTCCACCAGCAGCACGTGCTCGTTCACGTGCCAAGCGTAGGCCGGGGAACCGGCTGTGCCTAGCCTGCCGCCTCGGCCTTGCGCAGGCCGCGGAGAGCCCACAGCGAGAAGCCGAGCACCAGCGCGACCGCCGCGCCGAAGGCCGCGCCCACCTCGGTCGGCGAGCCCGCGAGGAAGCCGCGTCCCGCCTCGATCACCCGGGTGAGCGGATTCACGACCGCGACTCCGTGGATCCAGCCCTGGAGCAGTGAGAGCGGCACGTAGACCGGAGCGAAGAAGAGCACGAGGAAGACCGGCATCTGCATCACGGGCCCGGCCTGCATCGTCCGGAAGCGCATCGCAACGCCGCACGCCCAGAGCAGCGCGGCCACGTTGAGGATCAGGCCGAGCGCGTAGAGCCCAAACAGGTCGACGCCGCTCCCGCCGACGTGCATCCCGACCGCGAACGCGACCGCAGTCAGCACCGAGACCGTGACGGCCCAGCGCGCGAGCGCGGCCACCCCGTAGCCGAGCACGATCCCGCTGCGGTGCGGAGCGGCCAGGAGCAGCCGCCGCGCGAAGCCGCTCTCGAAGTCGCGCGCGATCCCGAAGCCCGTGAACACCCCGCCGAATGCGGCCGACTGCAGCAGCACGAAGACGAACTGGAACGCCGTATAGCCGTCGGGGAAGCCGAACCCCGGAACGTTCTGCACGCGCGAGAGCCCACCCGCGAAGGCCGTGAAGAAAAAAAGCGGGAAGACGATCGACGGGATCAGCAGCGACGGGTTCGTGAAGACGTTGTGAAGGGTCCTCCACGCAACGCCCTGGGCGACCGCGAGCGTCTTCATCTCGCCATCCTCACCTTGAGCGCCCATGACGCAAACGCGAGCGAGATCACCGTGATCGCCGCCGTGATCCCGAACCCGAGCGCAAGCGCCTCGCCGTCCCAGCCCGTGATGACCAAGCTGCGTACGCACTCGAGCAGGTACGAGACCGGGTTCGCGGTGGCGACGTCCCGGAACCACGTGATCTCCATCAGGTTGCGAGGGATGTTCATCGACGAGATGAACAGGAAGACGAAGAAGACCGGGAAGAGGCCCTGGACCGCCTCGCCGGAACCCGTCCGCAGGGCGGCAAGCGCGCCGACGGCGCCGAACCCGAGCGCGACGAAGACCGCGAAGACGAGCAGGACGAGGATCCCCAGCGGTCCCGCCTTCACGTGCACGCCGACCGCGAGGCCGACCGAGAGGTAGACGACCGCCTGGACGAGGCCCATCGTCACGACGCCTCCGAGCTGCCCTCCGAGCACCGCGAGCCGGCGCATCGGCGTCAGCGTGAGGCGGTTGAGAAAGCCCGTCTGGATGTCCCGCGCCAGGTCGGTGCCCGCGTTCATCGTCGCAAACAGCGCGCCCTGGATGAACGGCACGGCGAGCGCGAAGGCGACGAACGAGGTGGTCGGGAAGCCGGGCAGCCGTGTTTCGGCCTTGAGCCCGCCGGCATTGACGGCGAGCAGCAGCATCGGAAACAGCAGCGGGGAGATCACATTCGCCGGCTGACGGGCGGTCCGCACCACCGAGCGGCGCGCCAGCAGGTAGACCTGATCGGCGAACGCGTGCACTAAGGCGTCGCTTGCGATGCCGTCGTCAGGACGGGCGCGATCACTAGGCGGGTTCCATCGCGAGCCCGCCGCGGGCCCGCTCTTCTTCCTCCTCCGCGGCGCCCTCGAGCGACCGGCCGGTCTTGGCGAGGAAGACGTCGTCAAGCGACGGCTGGTGCAGCTGCAGGTGCTCGACCTTCAAGTGCTCGGCGTCGAGCGCGCGCACGAGCCCGGCGAGGTCGGTCTCGCCCGACTCGAGCCGCACCGCGACGCCGCGCTCCGATCGGCACGGCTCGCCGAACCGCGCCAGGATCGCAGCGGCCCGCTCGCGGTCGGCCGGGTCGGCGGGCATCGCCTCGACGGTGGGCCGGCCGACGCTGGCCTTGAGCTCCGCAGGGGTTCCCTCGGCGACGATGTGTCCGTGGTCGATGATTCCGACCCGGTCGGCGAGGACGTCCGCCTCCTCGAGGTACTGCGTCGTCAGGAAGACGGTCACGCCCTCGTCGCGCGCGAGGCGCCCGACCTCGTCCCAAAGCGCCGTCCGGCTCTGGATGTCGAGCCCGGTCGTCGGCTCGTCGAGAAAAAGGATCCGCGGCGAGTGGACGAGCGCCATCGCCAGATCGAGGCGCCGCTTCATCCCGCCCGAGTAGCCGCGCACCTTGCGGTCGGCGGCCTCGGTCAGGCCGACGCGGTGAAGCAGCTCGTCCGCACGGACCTTGCGGGTCTCGCGCGGCAGCGCCTGGAGCGAGGCCTGGAGGCGCAGGTGCTCGCGGCCGGTGAGCAGCGGGTCGAGCGCGGCCTCCTGCAGCGCCGCGCCGATCGCCGCCCGCACCTGCGGGCCTTCGCGCACGACGTCGTAGCCCGCGACCCGCGCGGTGCCCTCGGTGGGCGGCAGCAAGGTGGTGAGCACGTGGACGGTCGTCGACTTGCCCGCGCCGTTCGGGCCGAGGAAGCCGTAGATCTCCCCGGACGCGACGGCGAGGTCGATCCCGTCGACCGCGCGCGGGCCCTTCTTGAAGACCCGGACCAGCCCCTCGGCCTCGATCGCTTGCCCGTTCACGCCCGCGAACCCTAGTCGCAGCGCCACCCGTGCCCGCGCGGCCATCATGCGGCGGTGAGAGCAGCGCTGTTCGGCCTCGGAGTGACAGCGTTGCTCGGCCTTGCGACGGTCGCGGCCTGCTGGCACGGTTCGCCGCTCAGGGCGGGCGCGCCCGAGGGAAGCGACCTCCCCTCCACGGTCTTCCTCGCCGCGGCGGGTGGTGCGTTCGCGCTCTACCTCGTCGGGCTCGTCCTCCTGCGGCGGTCGCGGGCAGGCCTCGCGACGGTCTGCGCGCTCGCGGCCGCGATCCAGCTCGTCCCGCTCGCCGGGCCGCTGCTGCTGTCGCGTGACGTCTTCGCGTACTGGGACTACGGCCGGCTCGCCGCCTCGCACGATGCAAATCCGTACTCGGAGCCTCCGGCCCGGTTCGCGCGAGATCCCGCCGAGCGCGCGATGGCGCCCGCCTGGCGGCACACCGATTCGGTCTACGGCCCCGTCTTCACCACAGCCTCCGTCGGGCTGGCCGCGACGGGCGGGCGCTCTTCGGAGGCTGCGGCTCTCGGCTACCGGCTCCTCGCCGCAACGGGGATGCTGCTGCTCGTCGCACTCGCGGCCGTGGTTGCTCCCGTGCCCGCGTTCGCGGCCGCGTTCGTCGGCTGGAACCCGCTGCTCGCGCTCGACTTCGCCGGTGGAGGGCACAACGACGTCTGGATGATTGTGCTCGTCCTCGGCGGGCTTGCGCTGGCGACGGCGCGGCCGAGGCTTGCCGGGGTCAGCTGGGCGCTCGCGGCGGGCGTCAAGTGGATCGCCGTCGCGCTGCTCCCGCTCGAGCTGCTCGGCAGGACGCGGCGCGAGGCACTGCGGATGTTCCTCGGCTTCGCTGCGGCCGCAGCTGCGATCGGCGCGGTCGCGTGGCTCCTCTTCGGGACGGCCTGGCTGGCGGCCCTCGGGCCGTTCGCGCACCTGACGGCCGCGTGGGCGGTCCCGTCGCGGCTCGGCGAAGCCGGTCTACCGGGGTGGCTCGCGCTTGCGCCGCTCGTGCTGGCGCTCCCCTGGCTACTGCGCTCCGCGCGGGCCGGGCGCCCCCGCCTGGCGGCCGCGACCGGGCTGCTGCTCGTCGCGAGCCCCTGGCTCCTTCCCTGGTATGCAGTCTGGGCCGTACCGCTCGCAGCCGTCGAGGAAGACCGGGCCGCGTGGGCCCTCACGCTGGGCCTTT
>VAXM01000115.1 GCA_005883335.1 Actinomycetota bacterium | reverse complement strand
ACCGTCAGCGACGGCAGCGCGGACGCGATCGAATAGGGAACCTCGACCGAGGTCATGTTGCGGCCACCTCCCGCGGCAGGCGGAAGTGAACGTCCTCGCGGGCGACCTCGACCTCCTCGAGCTCGTCGTAGCCGAGCGAGGCCAGGCTGCGCAGGACGAGCGCGACCAGCTCCTCGGGCGTGGATGCGCCGGCAGTCAGGCCCACGGTCTCCTGCCCGGTCAGGAGGTCGGGATCGAGACCGCTCTCGCCGTCGATCAGGAGCGCCGTGGCCCCCGCGCGCTCGGCGACCTCGACCAGTCGCCGCGCGTTGGAGCTCGTCTCCGAGCCGATCACGAGGATCAGGGACGCTCCGCTGCGCGCCATCGCCTTGACCGCGTCCTGCCGGTTCTGCGTCGCGTAGCAGATGTCGTCGGCGGCCGGCCGGCGCAGATCCCCGAACCGCGACCCGAGTGCGTCGACGGTCTCGGCCACGTCGTCGAGCGAGAGCGTCGTCTGCGTGATCACCGCGACGGGCTTGCCCTCCGGGTCGAGGCGGGCGGCGTCCTCCGGCGACTCGATCACGACGGTCGCGTCCGGCCGCTCGCCGCGCGTGCCGATCACCTCGACGTGGTCGGCGTGGCCGACAAGCGCGACGAGGTGGCCGCTGTCCGCGTAGCGCCGCGCCTCCGCGTGCACCTTGGAGACGAGCGGGCAGACCGCGTCCACGACGACGAGCCCCCGCTGCTCGCACTTCTCCTTGACCGAGGGCGCGACGCCGTGCGCCGACAGGACGCAGATCGCCCCCTGCGGAATCTCGTCCTCGGAGTCGACGAAGACCGCGCCGAGCCCCTCGAGCCGCTTCACCACGTGGTCGTTGTGGACGATCTGGTGGCGGACAAACACCGGCGGGCCGTGCTGCTCGAGCAGCTTCTCGACGATGTCGATCGCACGGTCGACGCCCGCGCAGAACGAGCGGGGCGCGGCAAGCAGGACCCTCTTCATCCGGCCCAGCCCTTCGTTGCGGCGGCGAGTCGGTCGAGCGCGCGCTTCGCGTCCGAGGCGGCTCTCGCGAAACCGCGCGGCTCCCTGGCGAAGGCCCGCACAAGGCCGGGCCAGTCGTAGGCCCCTTCCGGCTTCACCGCCGCGCAGATCCCGTGGAGCGTCCGCTCGGGAGTGTCGCTGACTCCGCGCAAGACGCCGTGCAGGCGGCCCGTGCGGGCAAGCGGCCCGCTCTCGAGATCGGCCGCATCGGCGCCGGTGCGCTCGTGCAGCCGCCGCCGCTCGTCGGGATCATCGACAACGTCGTGGGCGGCCAGGATCGTCGCGGGCCGCGCGCCTGCGACGCCGAGCGGCTCGCCTTGCCAGAGGACCGCGCCGTCCTCGTCGACGACGCGTGTCGCGTCGAGCACCGTCCCGGAGGGCAGGTCGTCCCGTAGCGCGCCCGCCAGCCCGAACGAGACCACGGGACCGTCCGGAACGCCGTTGGCGGCGCCGAGCCCGACCAGCGCTGCGTGCGCCCCCGCTCGGCGGGCGGCACGCAGCTCGGCCGTCGTGGCGCAGGCGAAGGTCACCCCGTCAGCGTCCATGCGGCGCTGCGGACGGTGTCCCTGACGCTGCTCGCCGCCGCGAACGCAGCGGAGGGCTCGAACCCCGAGTGGATCCCGCAGTGCTCGCAGCGCGGGTCGTTGCCGGGCCCGTACTGCTCCCACTCCATGCCGTCCATCAGCGCGTCGTAGGTCGGGAAGATCCCGTCCGTCAGCAGGTAGCACGGCCCCTTCCAGCCGTACGGGTTCCGCGTGATCGAGCCCCACGGCGCGCACGGCAGCTTGCGGTCGCCCGCGAGGAAGTCCTGGTAAATGGGGCTCGCGAGCCAGCGGTAGCCCTTCTCGCGCGCCGCTCCCCGAATCGCCCGGAACTTCACCTCGTGCTCGTCGCGGGTCATCGTCAGGTTCGGGTCGATCTGCGAGTACTGGTAGCCCGGCGCGACGAGCATCCCGTCGATCCCGATCTCGTTCGTGAGGTAATCCATCATCTGGATGACGTCCTCGACCTCGGTCTCCTTGAAGATCGTCGTGTTCGTCGTCACCCGGAAGCCGCGCGCCCGCGCCTGCACGATCGCGCCGACCGCGATGTCCCAGAGGCCCGGGTAGTCGCAGATGTAGTCGTGGATCTCGCGCATGCCGTCGAGGTGGACGACGAACGTGAGCCGCTTGTTCGGCTCGAAGACCTCCATGAACTGCTCGAGCCGCAGCGCGTTGGTGCAGAGCTCGACGTTCTTGTTCAGCTCCATGAAGCCCGCGACGACGTCCTCGATCCCCTTGAAGACGAGCGGCTCGCCGCCGCAGATCGAGACGACCGGCGCCGGGCACTGGACGCCCGCGTCGACGCACTCCTCGACCGAGAGCTTCGCCTTGTTCGACTCGTACTCGCGGATCTTTCCGCAGCCGATGCAGGCGATATTGCAGGCGAGCGTGGGCTCGAGCATCAGCACGAGCGGGTAGCGCTTGCCGCTGCGCTGGTTCTTCGCGACGTAGCCGGCGATCTGGACGGTCGATGCGAGCGGGAATTTCATCGATTGAGCCTTTCTCGTAGACGGCCGAGTGCGAGCAAGGGAAAGTGGAGTCGGTAGAGGTGGTAGCTGATCATGAAGTCAAGCGGAAAGCCTGTGCCGGTGTACTGCTGTTCATCCCAGTCGCCATTTGGTCGTTGTGCGCTGCAAAGCCATTCGGCGGCGCGGTGCGCTGCCTGGCTGTCCGCCTCGCTTGCAGCGACGTAGGCTAATAGCGCCCAGGCCGTTTGGGAAGGAGTGCTGACTCCGCGGCCACGCCAGGCGGGATCCGCATAGGAGCGGATGTCCTCGCCGAAGCCGCCGTCCTCGTTCTGGACCGAGTCGAGCCAGGCCACTGCCCTTCTGAACGCGGGGTGGGCCGGCTCGATTCCACACGCCTCGAGCCCCGGGAGCGCGGCGCCGGTTCCGTAGACGTGGTTGACGCCCCAGCGGCCGAACCAGGAGCCGTCGTCCTCCTGCTCGGCGAGGAGCCAGTCGAGGCCGCGGCGCACGCTGTCGCCGTAGCCTCGCTCGGGAGCGAGCGCCTCGAGCGCATGGGCGGTGACGTCGGCGCTCGGCTCGTCCGTGACCTTGCCGAAGTCGCAGAACGGGAGCTTGTAGAGCCAGAAGGCCTCGTTGTCGACGTCGAAGGCGCCCCAGCCGCCGCTGCGCGACTGCATTCCGGCCGTCCAGGCGAGGCCGCGGTCGACCGCCCCGTGGCCCCGGTGGCAACGCCGCAGCGCGAGCGCGACGACCGCGGCGTCGTCGACGTCGGGATAGAGGTCGTTCTCGAACTCGAAGGCCCAGCCGCCGGGCGCAAGGTCTGGCCTGCGCACCGACCAGTCGCCCTTGACGGTCACCTCCTCGCCGATCAGCCAGTCGGCCGCGCGGACGAGCGCGGGATGCTCGGGGCCTAGCCCGGAGTCGCGCAGCGCCAGCACGGCGAGGCCCGTGTCCCAGATCGGCGACTGGCAGGCCTCGGGGCGCAGCCGGTCGCCCTCGTCGATCGTGAAGCCCTCCCAGCCCTCGACGGCGCGGCGGACGGTCTCGTCCTCGAAGCCGTGCCCGAGCGCGGCGAGCATCAGGATCGACCAGACCCACGGCGGCTGGATCCCGCCCCACGAGCCGTCGGCCTCCTGGTGCGCGCGGACCCAGCGCTCGGCCTCCTTGATCGCGATCCGCCTGAGGCGCGACGGAGTCGGCGGGCCTTTGGTGCGGCCCGGCCGCGCACCGATCTCTCGGAGCTCCACGTCCGCGTGGCGGACCGGCCGGAGGGCGCGGCAGACCGAGAGCGGGACGAAGGTGCCGCGCGCCCAGCAGGAGAAGTCGTAGATCGAGACCGGGCCGCCGGGAGGGAGCAGGACGAGCTCGACCGGGATCGGCGTGACCCGCTGCCAGGGCCACTGGCCGATCAGCGCGAGGAAGCACTTCGTGAAGATGCGCGTCTTGCGGATCCCGCCCTGGGAGCGGATGTAGTCACGCGCCTCGGGGCCCGGATCGACTCCGGCCAGCTTGAGCGCCGCGTAGGCCTCGACCGAGGTTGAGAGATCCGGCGGCCCGTCGAACCAGATCGACCACGTGCCGTCGTCACGCTGCCGCGCGAGCAGCTCGTTCGCGATCTTGCGGTCGAGCTCGGGGGTGCGCAGGCCGAGGACATGGTGCCAGAAGAGGTGCTGCGCGATCATCGTCGCGTTCGACTCGAGCTCGCCGACCCACCAGCCGCCCGGGTGCTGGAGCTCGAGCAGGCGGTTGGTGGCGGCTTCGATCGCCTCGTCAAGCCGGGTCTCGATCCGCTCCGGCGCGACGGTCACGCAGCAACTCCCTCTCGCGCGCGCGTGAGCGCTTTGGCCGCGGCGCGGCCGCTTCGCACGGCGCCCTCCATGGTCGGAGGCCAGCCGGTGGCGGTCCAGGCGCCCGCGCGGACGACGTTCGGGCGGTCGGTCTCCAGGCCCGGACGGTGCGCGTCGCTGCCCGGGCGGACTGCGATCGTCGCGTGCGGCTCCCGGCTGACGCGCGACCAGAGCAGCTCGGACCCGCCGAGGCGCTCCGTGACCTGGCCTGCGATCCGCTCGACCAGATCCTTGCCGCGCAGCTCCAACAGCTCGGGCGCCCCTGAGGAAACCACGGTCAGATACTGCCCGCGCTCCGGCCGATGGCCGGTCAGCTCACCGCGGTCGAAGACCCAGTGCGCGTCGCTGCCGAGCAGGGCCGCGAAGGGGGTCGTGAGGAGGGCGCGGTCGAACCAGAGGTGGACGCTGACGATCGGCGAGTATTCGAGGTCTGAATCCGCGGGCGGGGTCGCAAGCACGACGGCGTCTGCATCGAGGCTGTCGGGATCGTCCACGCGTGCCCCGGTCTCGATGGTGGCCCCCGCGGCCTCGAGGGCCCGTCCGGCCGCGTCGCCGTGCATCTCGCCCAGCGGCCGGGTCGGGAGCACGAGGTCGGAATCGCTCCGCTCGCCGAGGAGCGCGGTGCGGACGGTGAACAGCCCTGCCTCAGCGCTCGCCTCGTCGGCGCGGAGATTCAGTGCCGGACGGATGAAGACGTCCCAGAAACGATCCACCGCGCGGCTCGACTGCCCTCGCGCGCGCAGCTCTTCGCCGAACGTAACCCCGTGCGGGCGGTCATCCCAGTGGAGGAGCGCCTTCAGGAGCCTCAGCCGCTCGCCGGGCGAAAGATGCCGGTAGCGCAGCAGCGCACGCGCCGAGGGCCCGATCGCCGCCGTCCGGCCTTGCTCGTCGATCACGGGCAGCTTGAGCGGGACCCGCCTCACCGAGCCGCTCTGGCCGATCCGCTCGAGGAAGCGCAGGTACTCGGTGAAGCAGCCGAGCGCGATGTGCTGGCCGTTGTCGGGCGGCGGCTCGGGATCGCCGTCACGCCGCGGGAGTGTCTGGACCGCCCCGCCCAGCGTCGGGCGCGCTTCGTACAGCATCACGCCGTGCCCCGCGTCGACGAGGTCGAGCGCGGCACTCAGGCCCGCAAGGCCGCCGCCGACGACCGCGACCCTCATCGCAGGAACCCGGCTCCAACGATGCGGAGCTTGGTCAGCGGCGAAAGCCGCACCGATCCGTCGAAGACGTCGAATCCGCGAGCCTCGATGCGGTCGAGCGTCGCCCGGTAGAGCCCGGCGAAGGTGCCGACGCAGGCGGCGCTGCGGCCGTCGAGCGAGTCGAGCAACCCGAGCCCCTCCTCCAGGTACGCGCGCGCGCGCGAGGCCTGGAACGACATCAGCGCCCGCCAGGCAGTCGTCACCCGGCCCGCGGCGATGTCGTCCTCGAAGACGCCGTAGGCGGCCAGCTCGTCCTGCGGCAGGTACACGCGCCCGAGGTCCCAGTCCTCCCCCACGTCCCGAATGATGTTGATCAGCTGCAGGGCTACGCCGAGGGACCTCGCGCGCTCCTCGTCCTCGGAGCCGTAGACCGCGATGCATGCGACGCCCACAGCGCCCGCGACGCGGCCGCAGTAGCCGAGCAGCTCCTCGAAATCCGCGTAGCGCCGCTGCTCGGTGTCCTGGAGGCCGCCGTCGACGAGGTCGTGCAGCGCTGCGGCCGGGATCGGATAGCGGGAACGAGCGTCGGCCAGTGCGACGAGCACCGGATCGGAGGGAGCCGCATCCAGATCCGCTTGGAGTTGTTGCAACCCCGCCCGCTTCTCGTCGTCCGAGAGCTCGCCGTCGGCGATGTCGTCGACCCGCCGCGCGAACGCGTAGATCGCCGCGATCGCCCGCCGCTTCGGCCGCGGCAGCACCATGATCCCGTAGGCAAAGTTCCGCGCCTCGCGCCGCGTAATTCGTTCGACCTCGGCGTACGCCGCCTCGACGTTCATCGAATCGCCGCCAGCGCGAGCCGCGCGCGGGAGGGCCGCGGCCGCCCGTTGAAGACGTCCCAGTCCGCGCGCTCCAGAGCCTCGAGCGCCGCGAGACCGCCCCGCGCGAAGACGGCCACGGCTCGACCGACGCGCCCGCCGAGCCGCCGCCCGAGCTCCTCCCCGGAACCGAGCAGCCCCCGGGCGCGCTCGGCTTCGTACCAGAGCAGTCGTTTCAGCGGCACGCTCGGCTCGTCCAGCTTGATCACGCCGAAGCAGGCCCGGTCCTCCGCGGGCAGGTAGATCCGACCGAGCGCCAGATCGCGCGGCACGTCCTGGAGGAAGTTCACGAGCTGAAGCCCTGTGCAGACGTCGTCGGAGAGCGCGACCAGCTCAGGCTCGTCCCTGCCCAGCACGCCCAGCACGAGCCGGCCGACCGGATCGGCCGAGTGGACGCAGTAGTGCTTCAGGTCGGCCCAGGTCGCGTACTGGGAGATCCGCTGGTCCATCCGGTTCGCCTCGATCAGGCGCAGAAACGGCCCGCGCGGCAGGTCGCAGGCGCAGATCGTCGGCTGGAGAGCCCGCATCACCTCCCAGCTGGGTTCGCCTTCATAGCACGCCTCGAGTTCGCGCTCGAGCTCGTCCAGGATCGCGAGCCGATTTCCCTCGTACTCGTCGCCGAGCATGTCCACGAGGCGCGCGAAACCGTAGATCGCGCGCAGGTGCGGCCGGATCGCGCGCGGGAACCAGAGCGACGCTATGGGGAAGTTCTCAGTGCGCGCGCGGGCGGCGACTGCGCTGGCCGAGGCCGGGTCCACGCCGAAACGATGGCCCGCCCGGGCCTCTCTAGTCAAATGCGACGTCTAGGGCGCAGCCGTGCGCCAGACCTGCGTCAGCGCGACGCCGGGGCGCAGGCCGCGGCGGGTCGCCTCGCCGGCGGGCAGCTCGAGCACCGAGCGTGCCCCGCGGCAAGCGGCGGTACGCCAGGGCCGGAGGGTTGATGCGACCTTCACGACGCGGTCGGCCGCGTCTAGGAAGACGGCGTCGATCGTGAACCGCATGAACGCGGTGTGGATCGAGCCAGCCGGCCGGAGCAGCAGCCCCTCACCCGAGGAGAGGCCGCTGCGTCCGAGCAGGCCACGCAGGCGAGCGAGCGGCGTCTCCGCCAGGAGACACCGCTCGCAGACGACGGTTCCGTCGTCGTTCGCCAGCGCAACTTCTGGGAGCTCAGTCATCTAGAAGCCGACGTGGATGTGGTCGTAGTGGTTGGCGAGCGGGAACGAAGGCCCGCCCAGGCCGAGCAGCGAGATCACCTGCGCGGGCAGCATTCCGCCCGGCAGGAACAGCATCGCCCGAACGGCCTGCTCCGTGACCCCACCCGGCTGCTGGTGCCCGTAGATGGACACCCCGCCGAGTGCGGCGACGTCGACCGCGCGACCGTAGATGTGCGCCGAGACCACGCCGGGCCGGGCATAGAGCTTGTGCCCGCTGATCAGGCACGAGACCGTGACCTGGTGGAAGGTGTCCGCCAGGTA
>VAXM01000114.1 GCA_005883335.1 Actinomycetota bacterium | reverse complement strand
CGCGCCGTCCCGCCCCTGCTGCTGCACGAGCTCGCGCAGCGCCCGCGCCTCCTTCACGTTCTCCGCCACGTGCGGCGGGAACGGCGGCGGCACCTTCCCCTTCCGCGCGAGCTTCAGCGCGAACTTCGTCTGCTTGATCGCCGAGACGATCCCCTGCGTCTTCGGCACCAGCTCGGTCTCCCGCAGCCAACCGGTCGTCTCCGCCGAACGGACGAACCACTTCGCGTGCTTCGCGCCCATGTCGTGGTCGATCCCCTGCTTGATCGACTCGGCGCCGAGCTTCGCGATCGCGTCGCGCGGGTCGACGCCCTTGGGGCAGCGCTCGTTGCAGAAGTAGCACCGAGTGCAGTCCCAGATCCCGTGCTCCTCGTTGAGCGCGTTCAGCCGCTCGATGTCGTCCCGGTCGCGGGCGTCGCCGACGAAGCGGAATCCCTTCGCGAGCGCCGCGGGCCCGAGGAACTCCGGATCGGACTCCATCGAGTTGCACTCGGAGACGCAGCAGCCGCACATGATGCAGAGCGCCTCCTTGTGGATGACGTTCATCTGCTGCTGCGAGACGACGCGCTCCTTCTCGGCGACCTCGTCGTAACCCGGGTCGAGCCACGGCTTGACCGCGCGGATCTTGCCCCAGAAGGGCTCCATGTCCACGACGAGGTCCTTCACGATGGGCATGTTCCCCATCGCCGAGATGACCGGCACGTGGCCGCTGTCGACGATCGGCTTCATGCGCTCCTTGCACGCGAGGATCGCGCGCCCGTCCATGCGCATCCCGCAGGAGCCGCAGATCATCATCCGGCAGCTCTTGCGGTAGGCGAGCGTGCCGTCGTGCTTGTCCTTGATCAGGTCGAGGACATCGAGCAGGCACGCCCACTCCGGCGCGTCGACCTCGTACTCGCGCAGCGCGCGCTCGCCCGACTCCGGATCGAAGCGCCAGATCTTGAGCGCGACGTTCATTGTCCGAGTGCGTGCATCAGGTCGACGACCGAGTCGGCCGGCGGCGGCTTGATCGATACCGGCGAGCCGAAGTCGTGCAGGTTCATCGTGATCCTCACTGCCTGCCCGTTTCCGATGCGCTGGGCGTACTGCATCTTGCGCACGTAGTCCTTGCCGTCGACCCACACGTCGATCGGCAGCGTCTTCACGCCGCCGGCCTGGATCAGACGCTTCAGCGCCTCGCGGTCGCCTCCGCTGCTGCGCGCAGCAGCGCGCTCGAGGTCGACGGTGACCTTGTAGCGAGTCGTCTCGACGCCGTCGACCGACTCGCTCCCTACCTCCTCGACTTTGCTCGAGCCGCGCAGGTACGAGAGCGCGCTGGCCGGACTCGGGCTCGTGTTGGCCAGGCTGCTCAGGTCGATTCCGCCCTGCTGCGCGAGCTGCCCGAGGTCGAGCTTGACCCACTGCTTGCCCGGCGCGAGACCGAGCTGGGAGAAGACCGACGAGCGCATGTAGAGAACGTTGCCGCTGATCACGGAGTCGATCGGCACGCTCATGCCTCTGACGTCCACCTTCAGGCTGAGCTGCCCTGAACGGCTCGGGCCGGTGTTGAAGACGCCGCTGCCGCTGCCCTTCACTCCCGGGCCGGAGATCTTGAAGTCGGCCTCGACGCTCCCCGAGCCCGCGCTCTTCGAGGCCGCGGCGACGATCAGGTCGCCGGAGACCGGCTTCGGGCCGCCTTGCGTGCTCTTGCCGCCGCCGCAGCCGGCGACCGCGAGCGCGAGCAGTACCCCTATCGCGCCGAGCAACCGCATCAGTACGTCCGCTCCATCGGCTGCCACTTCGTCATCGTGACCGGCTTCCACTCGAGGTTCGGCGCCCCGTCCTGCCACGTGACGATCGTATGGCGCATGTAGTTCTCGTCGTCGCGGTCCGGGTAGTCGTATGGACGTGCGTGCGCGCCGCGGCTCTCCTTGCGGGCGAGCCCGCTGACGACCATGCAATCCGCAAGGTCGAGCAGGAAGCCGAGCTCCAGCGCCTGCGTCAGGTCGTTGTTGAAGACCAGGCCTTTGTCCTCGACGACGACGCGGTCGTAGCGCTCCCGCAGCGAGCCCACGATCTCGCCCTGCTTGCGCATCTCGTCCTCGCGACGGAAGACCCCGAAGTTCTCGTGCATCGTCTCGGCGAGCTCGTTCCGGATCGACCAGGGGCGCTCGCCCTCGTCGCGGTCGAGCAGCTCCTCGAGCTCGCGCTGGGCGTCGGTCTCGAGCGAAGGCGGCACCTCGATCGTCGTGTGCGTCAGCGCCCAGTCGGCTGCGTGCGCGCCCGAGCGCTTGCCGAAGGTGATCGTCTCCATCAGGGCGTTGCCGCCGAGCCGGTTCGCGCCGTGCACGGAGACGCAGGCGCACTCGCCGGCCGCGTAGAGACCCGCCAGCGAGGTGCGGCCCCAGACGTCGGTGTCGACGCCGCCCATGTGGTAGTGCGCGCCCGGCCGGACCGGGATCGGCTCGTAGATCGGGTCGACCCCGGCGAAGGTCATCGCCAGCTCTCGCGTTCCGTGCAGGCGCTCGAGGATCTTCTCGGCGCCAAGATGGCGCATATCGAGCATGACGTTGCCGTCGACGCCGCGGCCCTCGTCGATCTCGGTCTGCTCCGCGCGCGAGATGACGTCGCGCGAGGCGAGCTCCATCGCGTTGGGCGCATAGCGCTTGAGGAAGCGGTCGCCTTCCGAGTTGAGCAGGAACGCGCCCTCACCACGGGTTCCCTCCGTGATCAGCACGCCAGTCGGCGCGAGCGTCGTCGGGTGGAACTGCATCATCTCCATGTCCTCGAGCGCCACTCCGGCCCGGAGCGCCATCGTCATCCCGTCGCCGGTGCACGCGTACGCGTTGGTCGTGCCCGTGTAGAGGCGGCCCGCGCCGCCCGTCGCGATGATGACCGTCTTCGCGCCGATCGAGGTGAGGCCGCCGTCGATCAGGTTCCAGGCGATCACGCCCTGACAGCGGTCGTCGTCGACCGCGAGCTTCCAGACGAAGAACTCCTCGTAGACCTTTAGCTCGCGCTTCAGCACCTGCTCGTAGAGGACGTGGACGAGCACGTGGCCGGTGATGTCGGCCGCGTACGCGGTGCGGGGCTCGCCGGCCGCGCCGAAGGGGCGCTGCGCGATTCGGCCATCCTCGGTACGCGAGAAGACCGCTCCCCAGTTCTCGAGCTGGTAGACGTCGTCGGGCGCCTCGTCGCAGAGGACCTGGATCGCGTCCTGGTCGCCGAGGTAGTCCGAGCCCTTGACGGTGTCGAAGGCGTGCTTCTCGGGGTCGTCCTCCGACGCGTTGCCGAGCGCCGCGTTGATGCCACCTTCGGCCGCTCCGGAGTGACTCCGGACGGGATGGATCTTCGAGATCAGCGCGACATCGGCGCCTGCGTCGTGCGCCTCGATGGCCGCGCGCATGCCCGCGCAGCCGGCTCCGACGACCAGCACATCGTGCTCGGCCTCCACGTCTCGGAACCTACCCGATGCACCCTCACCAGGAGAGGGCAAGCTGCCGATAGCGCGGCTATCGTGCTGTCGAGGTTTGTGCTCCGAATCGAACGTCATCGCCTGGGCCCGCGGGTCTACGTCCTCGGTGCCCGCGTGCACGAATGGCACCTCGGCGCCGGCTTGCTGCTCGCGCTGATCGCCACCTTCCTCGTGCACCGCGTCGACGGCGATGGGCACGTCACCGCCGCCGCCCTCCTTGGCGGGATCTGGCTCGTCGCCAAGGATTGGCGCGACATCCTGCCCTCGCGGCGCGACACCGCGGCCTGGTGCCTCGGCCTGCACACGCGCCCGCATGCTCTTCGCGCCGTGCGGCGCGCGGCCGCGCTCCCGAAGCTCGCGGCGCTCGCCGCCCTCCTTGCCGGCCTGGTCAACCTCGCCTCGGCGGTCACGCCCAACATCCAGTGGCGCGACCACCTGCTCCTGCAAGTCGCTCCGTTCGAGGCGCTCCGGGTCTCGCACGCGGTGGCCGTCCCCGCGTCGCTGCTGCTCTTCGTCACGGCGCCGTACCTCTGGCGCCGTCGCCTGGGAGCGCTCAGGCTCGCGCTGGTCCTCCTCGTCGGGCTCGGCGTCCTCGACCTGCTGAAGGGCCTCGACCTCGAGGAGGCGGTGGCGAGCTTCGCCGCGGCGCTGCTGCTCTGGCTGGGGCGCAGCGCGTTCTGCGTGCGCCACGACCCGGCCTCGATTCGAACGGCGCTACGCCGGATCCCCGTGATCGCGGCGGGCGGGCTGCTGCTCTGCGGCCTCGCCGTCTGGCTCTCCGCACCTTGGGGCACGCCGCTCTGGTCGATCGTTCGCGAGACGTACGACGCGCTGCTCTGGCAGGGCGGCCCGGTCGCCTTCCGGGACGAGCTCGGCGGCGTCGACGAGGCCGTGGGCGCGGCCGGCCTGTTGCTGCTGCTCTGGTGCACCTACCTCGTGTTCCGCCCGCTCGCGGCGCCGCGCTCATTCCCGACCGGTGAGACGCGGTACGCGGCCCGGGAGCTCGTCCGCCGGCACGGCGCCGACACGCTTGCCTACTTCAAGCTCCGGCGCGACCAGCACTACCTCTTCAGCCCTGACCGGAAGGCGTTCCTCGGCTACCGCGTCGAGGCGGGCGTCCTCCTCGTCTCCGGTGATCCGGTCGGACCGGACGAGGCGATCCCGGAGCTGCTCCGAGAGCTGAGCGGCTTCGCCGAGGCGCGCGGCCTGCACATCGCGGCTCTCGGCGTCGGCGAACGGGCCCTGCCGCTCTGGCGTGAGCTGGGCCTGCACTCGCTCTACCTCGGCGACGAGGCCGTCGTCGAGACCGGCTCCTTCTCGCTGGACGGACGTCCGATCCGCAAAGTCCGCCAGTCCGTGACGCGCCTCGAGAAGCAGGGCTATCGCGCGAGCCTCCACGAGCTGGGCGACCTCTCGCAGCACGATCTCGCGGAGCTCGAGGACGTGAGCCGGAGCTGGCGAGGCGGCACGAACGAACGCGGCTTCGCGATGTCGCTCGACGCGCTCCGGTGCGACGACCACGGCGACAGCCTGGTGGTGCTCGGCCGCGACGCCGAGGGCCGGATCCGCGGCTTCCTCCACTTCGCCCCGAGCTACGGGCGCCCGGCCGTCTCCCTCTCGCTGATGCGCCGCGCCTCCGAGACGCCGAACGGCCTGACCGAGTTCCTCGTCGCCCGCGGCCTGGAGCAGCTCCGCGAGCGCGGCATCGAGGAAGCGTCGCTGAACTTCGCCGCCTTCGCCCGCTTCATCCACGATCCGAGTGGACGCCTCCAGCGCCTGTTCGGCCGCGGCCTCCTCTTCGCCGACGCGTTCTTCCAGATCGAGCGGCTCTACCGCTTCAACGCGAAGTTCTTCCCGCGCTGGGAGCCTCGCTACCTGCTCTACGAGCGGGCTCTCGGCCTACCGCGGGTTGGTCTCGCGGCGATGTGGGCCGAGGGGCAGCTGCCGAAGCCGCGCCTGCTGCAGCGCTGAGGCCGATCGCCTCGCTCGCCTCGAAGGCGAGCCAGAAGCAGAGCCCTGCCAACGGGAATTCCGCAACGAGAGCCTCCAGGAGAGCCCAATGGAAGCTGCGGCCCCCAGACGTCATGACGTCGAACCAGGCATCGCACACGAGCGCCGTCCCGCCGACCGCCGCCAACATCGGCACGAACGCAGATCTACGCACGACTGCTACGAACAAGGCGACGAGCGCCGTGGCCTCGAACAGGTCGAGCCCTGCCCACGCGATGTCCCAGTGATTCGCGAGGTGCTGGGACGGAAGCGACGCGCTCAGGTAGGCGGTCCATGGCAGCAACCCGACCGCGACGCCGCCGACGATCAGCAGCAGCCAGACGCGGATCTTGCGCAGGCGCGCGATGACGCGATCTCTGCGAGCCGCCAGCGAGTCCGGGTCCACGCCTCCCATTCTGCAGAACGGCTTGGCTCCTGCGGAGCCTGGGTAGACTCCCGCGCGTGGCGAGGATGCTCTTTCGGCTGCCCGATGCGGCCAGCGTTGTCGAAAACCCCGATCCGCAGGCCCTCAAGGAGCTCGCCGCCCGGATGCCGAACGCAAAGCCGACGCGCTACGGCAACCTGAACGTCCAGACCGAGGTCGTCAACCGCTCGAAGGGCTCGACGTTCATCGTCACGGACGAGCCCGACGGCCAGAACCAGGCGATCCCGCGCGAAGAGGGCGAGCGCTGGGCCGAGCGGCAGGACGAGTACATCGCCGACCATGAGATGGTCGTCGTGGACGGCTACATCGGCAGCGACCCGGAGTTCCGAGTCGCCGCGCGGCTCTACATCGAGGCCGCGAACGCGAACATCGCCGGGATGCAGCAGCAGCTCTACTTCTCGCCGGACGATGAGGAGCTCGAGCCGGAACTGACCGTCATCTACACGCCGAACCTGAAGGCGGACGGCTACCCGGACG
>VAXM01000113.1 GCA_005883335.1 Actinomycetota bacterium | reverse complement strand
GACGAAGGGACCGTGCGTGCGATCGCCGTCTCCAACTTCTCGGTCGAGCAGCTCGACGAGGCGGTAGAGGCCGGGCCGGTCGCTGCGCTGCAAAACCGCTACAGCCTGCTCGAGCGGGCGGCCGAGGAGGACGTCCTGCCGCGATGCCGCGAGCTGGGTGTGAGCTTCATTCCGTACTTCCCGCTCTCAAGCGGCCTGCTGACCGGCAAGTACCGGCGCGGGCAGGCTCCGCCGCCGGGGTCCCGGCTCGAGAGCCGACGGGATGCGCTGTCCGACGAGGCCTTCGACCGCGTCGAGCGGCTCGAGGAATTCGCGTCGGGGCGCGGCCGCACGCTGCTCGAGCTGGCGATCGCGGGGCTCGCCTCGCAGCCGGCCGTCGTGTCGGTGATCGCGGGTGCAACGAGTCCCGAGCAGGTCCGCGAGAACGCCGCCGCCGCCGACTGGGAGCTGAGCGAGGGAGAGCTCGAGGAGCTGCTTCGCCTCTAGCTCGCTCGGAAGAGCGCCCGTACTGACTGCCGGACGATTCGGAGCGCCGTCGCGACGATCGTCCGCAGGTAGAGCGGGACCGAGCGATCGGCGATCCATTCGAGGTCGTGGGCGAGCTTCTCGGCCATCGAGGTCTCGTAGCCGCGGCGCACCTGGGCGAAGCCGGTCAGGCCCGGGCGTACGACGAGGCGCTGCCAGTACGCGGGCAGCTCGCTCGCCAGCTGCTCGAAGAAGCGCGGCCGGATCGGGCGAGGGCCGGCGAGGCTCATGTCGCCGCGGAGGACGTTCCAGAGCTGGGGCAGCTCGTCGAGCTGCATCGCCCGGAGTCGCCCGCCGAGCCGCGTGGTTTCGGCGCGCGTCCGCTCGACGAGCTCGGGGCCGAGGTACGGGCCGAGCCGTTCCTCCGCGCCCGGGCGGAGCGTCCGGAACTTGAGCATCTCGAAGATCCGGCCGTCCTTCCCGACGCGCTCGCCGCGGTAGAGGATCGGCCGGCCGCTCGTCGCGAGGACGGCCAGGCTGATCAGTGCGATCAGCGGCGAGGCGAGGAGGAGGAGCAGCACGGAGAGCAGGAGGTCGAGCGCGCGCAGCTCGAGGTCGACGCGCCGCTTCGGCGAGCCGCGGACGATTGCCGTAAAGCGCTCGATGAACGAGTCGCCCGGCCTCGGCTGCGAGGAGCTGGTCGGCCCCGGCTGCGGTGCGGCCACGTGATGATGCTAGAGCCTCGGGCCGAGGCCGGACAGTCCTCTCCGCCCTTGGTCCTGTAGTTCGGTTCGCCCGGCCTCCTCCCCAAGGTGATCGTAATGAGGAAATGCGCGCGTGTCTGTGACGGAACTGTGCCGAAAGTGTGACTCCAGGCATAATGAATTCTTATGGACACGCGCCAACTTGCTGCGTTTTGCGCGGTCGTCGAGCGCAAGAGCTTCTCGCAGGCAGCCGAGCGGCTAGGGGTCACGCAACCGGCCGTGAGTCTGCAGGTGAGATCCCTCGAAAAGCGCCTCGGACAGCAGCTGCTCGACCGGTCCGGCCGTCGCGTCGAGCCGACCGAAGCCGGGCTCGCCCTTTATCGCGGCGCTCAGCGCCTGCTCGCGCTCGAAGGGCAGCTGCTCGAGGAGCTCGAGGCCGGCGGCGAGGGCGAGCTCGGCGGGACGCTCGAGGTCGGCGCTTCGACCGGCCCAGGCAGCACCGTCGTCCCGGTTCTGCTCTGTGAGTTCCAGCGCGCGAACCCCGGCGTCGCGATCTCGCTCTCGATCTCCGATACGCAGAGCGTCGTCGAGCGGGTCGCGGAACGCGAGCTCGAGCTCGGCGTCGTCGGCGCAGCGCGGCGGCATCGCGGGGTCGTCTTCGAGCCGTTCTTCCGCGACGAGGTGGTGCTCGCCTGCCCGCCCGACCACCGTTTCGCCGGGCGCACGATCAGCCTCGACGAGCTTCGCGAGGAGCCGCTGGTCGTCATGCAGGAGGGCGCCGGAGTGCGCCAGGTGATCGAGGACGAGCTGCGCCGTGCCGGCACGCGGCTGCGCGACCTCGAGCCACGGCTCGAGCTCGGTCTGCAGGAGTCGGCCCGCTCGGCCGTCGCTGCGGGCTACGGCGTCACTTTCATCTCGCGCGCGGCGATCGAGGCCGACCTCGCCGCAGGCACGCTCGCCGTTACGCGCGTCAAGGGGCTCGAGCCGGCCCGCCAGATCTCGCTCGTCCGTTCGACCGGCCGCTCGCCGACCCGCGCCGCCGAGGCGTTCGTCGCCTTCGCGAAGGAACGCGTCAAGTGATTGTCCGCTGGGGCCTCGACGAGCTGCCTAGCGTGCTCGCCGACATCGGCATCTCGCAACCGTTCGCCATCGCGAGCGATCGCTGGTCGGACCTCGACCTTCCCGCCGTCAGCCGCTGGAGCGAGGTTCCGACCGACCGCATCCGCGAAGTCGCCGTTCAGGCCGACGACTCGGACGGGCTCCTGGCCGTCGGCGGCGGCAGCGCGATCGACCTGGCGAAAGCCGTCTCCGCGGCAACCGGGCGCCAACTCGTCTCGATCCCCACCACGTACTCGGGCGCGGAGTGGACGCCGTTCTTCGGCGTTCGAGATCCCCAGAAACAGATGGTCGGCGGCGGGGGCGGCGCGCACTTGGCCGGGATCGTGTACGAGCCGAAGCTGACACTCGAGCTCCCGCCCGCCGAGAGCGGCGGCACGGCGATGAACGCACTCGCACATTGCGCGGAAGCGCTCTACGTCGCGGGCCACGACCCAACCGGGGACGAGCACGCCCTCGAGGGCGCCCGCCTGATCGGCGAGCACTTGCCGCGCGTGCTCGCAGACGGGAGCGATCTCGACGCGCGAACGAAGCTGCTGCGCGGCGCGATGCACGCGGGGGCGGCGCTCGGAGCGGCGGGCCTCGGCCTGGGCCATGCGATGGCGCAGGCGGTCGGCGGCCGCTACGGCATTCCACACGGCGCCGCGAATGCGCTTTGCCTGCCGCCCGCGCTCCGATTCAACGAGCCGGTCGCGGGCGCGGAGATCGCCCGGTTCGGCGAGGCGCTCGGCTCGCCCGACGCCGCCGCGCGGTGCGAGGAGCTCTCACGCCTCTCCGGCTACGAGCGCCTGCGCGACCTCGGCGTCCCGGAAGACGAGCTCGAGGCAGTTGCCGAGGCAACGGCGGTGCGGCCGGGGACCCTCGCGAATCCCCGCCCGGCGAGCGCGGCCGAGATCGCCGAGCTCTTCCGCAGCATCTGGTAGCTGAGGCGTCGCTTGCGATGCCGTTCTCAGGACGCGCAGGCTCTGCCTGTGCGTCGGTCTGAAATGACCGGTCGACAGGTTTGGATGTCGCGCGAACGCGTCTCAGCAGGCGCCGGGCGCAACGGCGCCGCCCGGCCCGGCCAGGTGCGAATCGCCGGCCTGGACGCAGTACGAGGACGCGTCCGCGCGCGCGAGCTTGACTCCGAAGCCGGCCAGTGACGCGCCTACGTACGTCCCGTTCAGCGCACGGAACTGCTCGAGCGCGACCTCGGCCTGTTGGAAGGTCACGGCCGTCGCGGCCTGTTGGGCCTGGTCGATCTGCCGATTCGCCTGGGCGCCCGGCGAGTGGTTCGCTTGCGCATTCCAGAGCAGGCCTCCGACGAGGAGCGCCAAGACAAGCGAAAGCAGCGGGACGCCGCGCGCCATTTCTTATAGATCGGCATCGGACACTTCAGCCTGAAGCCCGGCGCTGCGCGACGAACGACAGCACCGTGACCCCGAGCTCTTCAGGCGTGTAGCCGTTCCGGAAGCGCGGCGCGAGCTCCATCGCCTCGAGCTCCGCCAGCCCCTCCGCGGAGGGGCCCGACGGCGTCCACGAGACGACCTCGAGCCCGGACTCCCGCACCAGCCGCAAGTAGTCGGGCTCGCGCAACCGGTTCTGAAAGTGCAAGGGCGAGTTGACGAGCCCCCAGGCGCGGTCGGAGAAGTGCAGGAAGTGGTATCGCGAGAGGTTCGCATCGAAGTACGCGTAGTGGTCCTGAAGGTCGATGCGGCAGCTGACCGCGCCGCCGGGCCGGAGCAGGCGTCTGCACTCGCGAAAGATTTGTGCGAGGTCGGCCTCGGGAATGTGCTCGCAGACATCGGTGCTCGTGACGAAGTCGATCGACTCCGACTCGAGGCCGGTCGCGCGGGCGTCGCGGGGAGCGAGATAGGTGATCCCGAAACGCTCATCGAGTTCGCCGAGCGACGAGACCGGGCCGCCCAGCGGAGGCAGGTCGTCGTCTTGAATTCCGTCGAGCAGGGTGAGCGCCTCGTTGACGAGCTCGACCCGCGCGCTCGGGCGGATGTCGACCAGAACCTGCCGCCGCACACCCAGCGCCGCATACGAGAGCGGAATGGCGAGATCCCAGCCCGCGCCGAACTCATAGAAGACAGCATCCTCGCCCGGCCGCCCGAACGCCTCGAGGTGCTGCCGCGCCCGCGCGAGCTTGCGCCGCACGACCGGTTCGCCGCCCGGCAAGGAGCGCGCGACATGGCGCTGGAAGAGGTAATTCACCCGCTCGCCTTGGGGCATCAGCCCAAGGCCGCGCTGCAGCGCCGCTTTCGCCACCCATCGCATCGTTGATAAGTGAGTCTAATGCCTGCGATTAGGGTACGATCCGGGCGATGGCCGACCGGCTCTCAGTCGACGTGCTCGTGGTCGGGAGCGGCGCCTCCGGCCTCGCGGCTGCCGTGAGCGCCGACAGGGCGGGAGCCCGCGTGGCCCTCGTGACGAAGGGCGCCCTCCAGTCGTGCAACTCCGCAAAGGCCCAGGGCGGGATCCAGGCGGCGTTCGGCGACGACGACTCGCCGGAGCAGCACGCCGAGGACGTCTGGCAGAGCTCGCACGAGACGGCTGATCGGCACCTCGTCGAGGTGCTGACCGGCGAGGCTCCGGCGGCCATCCACTGGCTCGAGGAGCACGGCGTCGAGTTCACGCGCGAGAACGGTGGCTACCGGCTCGCCCGCTGCGGTGGGTCGTCGCGCAAGCGCCTCCTCCAGGTCGGCGACCGGACCGGGCACGCGATCACGACGGCGCTGCGGGACTCGTACGTCGCTTCGAGCGGCGAGGCGCTTCCCAACTGCCCGCTGGTCTCCCTCGAGCCCGCCGGGAGCGGTTGGCTCGCGACGTGCCGGCGCAAGAACGGCGACGAGCTCACGATCGACGCCGGCGCGGTCGTGCTCGCGGCCGGCGGCCGGTGCTACCGCGAGGCCGAGGAGCGCGGCGAGCTCTCGACGAACCATCCGGGCGCGACCGGTGAGGTGACCCAGATCGCGCTCGACGTCGGCGTCGAGAGCCGCGACCTCGACGCGCTGCAGTACCACCCGAACGGCGGCGCGTGGCCGCCGACGATGCAGGGCTACTCGATTCCGGAGACGACTCGCGCCTACGGTGCGACGCTGCTGAACGCCGACGGCGAGGAGTTCACCGATCCGCTCGGCCCGCGCGACGCCGTCTCGCAAGCGATCTTCGACGAGGTCGAGGCCGGCCGCGGCGTCGAGACTCCGGACGGCCGCCCCGCGGTGCTGCTCGACACGACGCGCATCTCCGAGCACGACGCGGACATCTCGCTGCCCTACATGCTGCGCCGGTACCGCTCCGGCGGGATCGACCCGCTGACACAGCCGATCCTGACCTTCCCGGTGCTCCACTACCAGAACGGCGGGCTCGTGATCGACGACCGCTCGGAGACGACCGTCGAGGGGCTGTTCGCGTGCGGCGAGATCGCAGGCGGCACGCACGGCCGCAACCGGATGATGGGCAACTCGCTGCTCGAGTGCACGGTCTTCGGCCGGCGCGCGGGTGCGGCTGCCGCCGAGAGAGCCGCGTCGTGAGCATCGTGGCAACCGATCTGCAGCAGGCCGTCGAGAACGCGGCTGCTTACCTCTACGTCTGGGCGCTGAAGGACATCCCGCAGGACCTCCGCGACGCGCTCGTGGCCGCCAAGGACCGCGAGACCTCGATTCCCGGGAAGCGCGTGCTCGAGACGATCGTCAAGAACGTCGCCGTCGCCGACGAACGCGAGAACCTCGTCTGCCAGGACACCGGGATCGCCGTCTACACGTGCCGGGTCGGCGAGCACTTCCCGCTCCATCCGACCCGGATCTACGAAGCGCTAAAGGCCGGCACCGAGCGCGCGACGCTGGAGCACCCGCTGCGGTCTAACGCCGTCCACACGCTGACGCGCGAGAACACGGGCCCGAACACCGGCTACCGGCTCCCGATCGTCCACTGGGAGTTCATCCCGGAGTGGGACGGGCTCGACGTCAAGTGCGTGCCCAAGGGCTCGGGCTCGGAGAACATGAGCTTCCTGAAGATGTGCGTCCCCGCCGACGGCGTGAAGGGGATCAAGCAGTTCGTGCTCGAGTCGATCGTCGAGTCCGGCGGCAAGCCATGCCCGCCGGGGATCGTCGGCATCGGGATCGGCGGCTCGGCCGACTACGCGATGTATCTCGCGAAGGAGGCGATCGCGCGGCCGATCGGCACGCGGAACTCCGACCCGCACGTCGCCAAGCTGGAGGAGGAGCTCTACGAGTTGCTGAACGAGACCGGGATCGGGCCGATG
>VAXM01000111.1 GCA_005883335.1 Actinomycetota bacterium | reverse complement strand
AGCACCTGCCGGCAATCCGCGCAGACGGTCCGCTCGACCTCGTACGGGATCCCGAGGCGCTGGCCCAGCACGTGGGTGCGAACGGCTCGGTGCGAGTGAGCTCGCTTGCGATTGAGGGGGAAGAGTTGCGACATCGTCCTCGGACTCAGCGTAGCGGTGCGTTCGGAAACTACGACGCTCAAAAGGGTGACGAAGTTGTGACGAATTCGTGACGGAGGGCTAAGCTCGTCGAGGTGCGACATCGGCTTGTCCTCGCACTCGTTTCGTTGCCGCTCGTATGTCTCCTCGCGGCTTGCGGCGCCACCGCTGGCCCCAAGGCGAGCGCCCAGCACGCGAAGGCCAAGCCGAAGCGCTGCCGAATCGGGTCGCACCCCGTCGGGTCCAGCCGCTTCGCCGTGGCCGCTGTGGTGCTCAAGCGCGCGACTGCCTACCGCCGCCCGGGCCGCAAGCCGTTCGCGAGCTTCGGCCACCTGAACCAGAACGACTACCCCACGGTCTTCCGAGTCGTGTCAGCGATCCGGCGGAGCGACTGCACGCCGACCTGGTACCGCGTCCAGCTCCCGATCAAGCCGAACGGCGTCGAGGGATACGTGCGCGCCCGCGCGGTCAGGCTCGCGCCCGTCCGCACTCGGATCGTCGTGCAGGTCTCGAAACGGCGGCTGACGCTGTTTCGCCGCGGCCGGCCGGTCCTCCGGACCACCGTCGCGGTCGGCTCCAAGGCGACCCCGACGCCGACCGGTAGCTACTACGTCAATCAGCGCCTCGTGCCGACCGACCCGAGCGGGCCGTACGGGCCCGGCGCGATCGGCATCTCCGCGTTCTCGAACGTCCTCACCGGCTGGACGCAGGGCGGTCCGATCGCGATCCACGGGACGAACGAGCCGTGGTCGATCGGCCACCCCGTCTCGAACGGCTGCATCCGCGTCCGCAATCCGGTGCTCCGGCGGCTGTTCGCCGACACGCCGGCGGGGACACCGGTCGTCGTCCTCCGGTGAGACGCGCCTCCGTCGTCGTGGCGGCCGCGGTTCTCGTCGCCGGGCTGGCCGCGGCGTTCGCTGCGCTCGCGAGCGGCCCTGCGCCGGCCGGCATCGACCCGCAGCAGGCGGTCCTCGACGGCTGCGGACGCGACTTCTCGGCGCAGGTCAGGCGCGAGATCCCGACCTGGGTCTACGTCGGGGACCACGACGCGCCGGCGACCGGGCCGCCGCCTCCGCAGCAGCGCCTCGAGGGCGTGGTCTCGTCGCGCTATTTCCCGCAGCTTGCCTCGCACCCCACCGAGGAGGACCTGCCGACCGTTCACCGCGCGTACGACTTCAACTTCAACGTGCTGCCGGACCGCGCCTACCGCCGGCTGCTCGGCGGCGATCCCGCCGCACGCACCGGGAACTTCGAGGGCAAGGGCACGTCGACCGGCCGCGTCCACGTCGAGCGGGAGCAAAGCGCCCTGCCGAGCTTCGCGTGGCCGGAGCCCGGCGACCGGGTCGCGATCGTCGGCTCCTGGATCTGGGACTGCGGCCACTGGTTGCCCGGCGGCGAGCGAACGGAGATTCACTCCTACCGCGCGCTCTGGGTCGTACGAAGCGGCGTAGGCGAAGGTGACCTTGTCGTGTCCAACGACAAGACGTACGCAGGAGTCGAGGCCGACTGCGCGCACGAGGCGAAGCTCGTGATCCCGCTCTTCCAGAGCTGTCTGCGGAGCGAGAGCAGGTGGGCCGACATCCGCGGCAGCTATCGCTTTCGGTTACCTCTGAAGCTGCCGCGGCGCCCGGTGAACGTGGCCGCCCTCGATGCGGGCAGCTCTGGCGGCGGGGCACGGGTTCAGACGACAGTGCGCGGGAAGGGCGTCGACGTCACGGTCACGGTGACAGGCAACCCGACGCGAAGGCTCGTCGTGGCGAAGCGCGTCTTGGCAAGCTGGCCGCGCGAGCGGCGGGCCGAACATCTCCGCGTGCGGTTCGTCCGGCTGCTCGTGAGGCGCGCGATGGATCCCGGTTGCCCGAACGGGCGCCCGAGCTGCGGGTCGAAGGAGACGACGCACGGCGAGCAGGACTCCAAGCCGCCCGGCGAATGGAACGTCTATCTCGATGTGGCCGGCCACTGGACGACATGGGGGAACGGGCTGCTGCGAGCACTCGACGGGCGGGTCTTCCGCAGCGGCCCGACGCTGGACGTCCACCTTCCGCGTGGCCGCCCGTTCCGCGTGTTCGCGTTCGCGCGCGAGTGCGACTTCGGCTTGTTCGGGAACGCGGACGGCGCCCACCACGCGATGACGCCGTGCCCGCGCTCGAGCGAAATCGGCAGCTTCGTCGACGGCGACGACCGCGGTGGTGTGATCGTGAAGCGGTTCCCCTCGCCGGCGGCCTCGCTGGGCTTCCACCGCGGCCGGCCGATTCGGGCCCTCTCGACGTGCCCGGCCGTGAACAAGCTCGGCTGCTACGAGCTCGATTACGTCGTCACGCGCGTGCGCTCCCGGTGAATACTGTTCGCAATCGACGAAAGGCGGACGAATGCCCGAGGGTAAACAGGATCTTCTGAGCAAGCTCGCCGACCGCGGCGAGGACGTCGTCGGAAAGCTCGCCGACATCCCGGCAGCCCAGCGCCTCCTTGACGCGGGGATGCAGCTCAAGGACCGAGTCGACGAGTTGCAGCGGCGGGTGCGGGGGCTGGACGCCCTGGAGCGGCGCGTCGACGCGCTCGAGAAGAAGGTCGAGGAGCTGAGCCGCTCGAGCCGGACGGCGCCGAAGCGCGCGCCGGCCAAGCGGAAGGCCCAGGCCAAGAAGACTTAGACGGGCACTCGGAGCCGCAAGGCCCTCGGGACGACCTCGAAGCGGACCGGCGTCGTGCCCGGCTGCTCGCCGTCGAGCTCGACCGGGAGCGCCCGGGGCGCGTCGATCTCCACGACCGCGCCCCGCAGGAGCTCGGCCTTCGGGTGCGGCAGGTGCCGGCCCTTGTAGGTCTTCGGAAGCGTCACGAGCAGGTCCCGCTTCGTGAGATCGCCGATCAGGAGCACATCGAAGACGCCGTCGTCCGGCTCGGCCTCCGGGCAGATCATCATCCCGCCGCCGAAGAAGCGGCCGTTCGCGACGACCACGTCGTGCATCCGGCCTTCGCGGCGCTCGCCGTCCACGGTGACGAACACCTCGTCGTTGTGCCAGCGCGCGAAGACCGTCAGCGTTGCCCACGCGTAGGAGACCTTGCCGCCCAGCGCCTTCGAAGTCTCGTTGGCGCGCTTGGCGATCGCGCCGCTCATGCCGGCGCTCGCGATGTTGGCGAAGTACGACCCGGCCTCGCCGCCTGCCCAGGCGTGGTAGCTCGCCCGCCCGAGGTCGATCGCCCGCGCGTGCCCGTCGCGCGCGACGGCGACCGCGTCCTCGAGCCGGCGCGGGATGCCGTACGTGCGGACGAAATCCCAGCCGGTGCCACGCGGGATCACGGCGAGCTCGACGCCGCCGCGGCCGACCAGGCCCTGCACGACCTCGTTGACCGTCCCGTCGCCTCCGACGGCGACGACCAGCGAGGCGCCTTCGTTAGCCGCCCGCGCCGCGAGGTCGCCGAGCTGGCCCGGCCGCTCGGAGAGCAGGGCGTCTCCGCTGAGGCCGAGCGCCGCAGCGCGGTGAGCGAGCTCGGGCCAGCGACGTCCGACCGACCCGCCCTCGGCGGCCGGGTTGACGAGGAAGACGGTCTCGCTAATGGCCAGCGGTAACGGTCGCGAGCGCGACGCGGGTCATGCGATCGACCGCGGCGCGAAGGTCGACATCGGAGATCCGCGTGAACTGCTCGCCGATGACGATGTCGCTCACGGTCAGCAGGCAGCCCGCCTGGACGCCGCGTAGGGCACCGATCGTGAACAGCACCGCCGCCTCCATCTCGACGCCGAGGACGCCGCGCTCCGACCAGCGCTTGTGGCGGCCGGGATCGGGGTCGTAGAACGTGTCGCTCGAGGCGATGGCGCCGACGCGGACGGGCTGGTCGAGCTCCTTCGCCGCGTGGACGGCCCCGTGCACGAGCTCCCAGTCGGCGGTCGGCGTGTGCGGCTCGCCGCCGACGTAGTGCCGCGCCGTGCCGTCGGCCGGGACGGCCGAGACCGCGACGATCAGGTCGCCGAGCTGCAGGTCGTGCTGGAGGCCTCCACAGGTCCCGACCCGGAGGAACCGCTTGACGCCGAGCTGGACGAGCTCCTCCATCACGATCGCCGCGGACGGGCAGCCCATCCCCGTCGCCTGCACGGACACCGGTGAGCCCTCGTAGGTTCCGGAGTAGCCGAGCATGCCGCGCTCCGTGTTTCGCTCGACCGGCTCCTCGAAGTAGTTCTCGGCGATGTACTTGGCGCGGAGCGGGTCGCCCGGAAGGAGGCAGGCCTCCGCGTAGTCACCCGGGTCGGCGCGGACATGGATCGGCACGGGCGAAAGCCTAGAGTTTCGTGTGGCGATGACCGGGTTGAAGGAGCCGCGGCTCGAGGAGATCCTCGCGTTCTGCGCGGAGTGCCCGGTTGAGCGCGTCTTCCTCGAGGACGTGGCGCGGCGCGGCCTTGGCCGGTTCACGGCGGTCGAGAAAGACGGGCGGCTCCAGGCGCTCTGCCACGCCGGCTCGAACGTCGTCCCGTCCGGAACCGGTTGCGACGCGTTCGCGGACGTGGCCGTCGCCGGGAACGCGCGGATGGTGATCGGAGAGGAGGGCGCGGTCACGGACCTCTGGGAGGCGGCGCGGCGGCGGCTGCCGGCTCCGCGCGAGGACCGTCCCGGCCAGCCGGTGTACGTGCTCGAGGAACCGCCCGCGGCGGGGGACACGGGTCTGCGCGAGGCGACGCAGGACGACTTCGAGCTGCTCGTCCCCGCGTGCGCGGCTGCCCACCAGGAGGAGATCGGGATCGATCCGCTCGGGCGCGACCCCGAGAGCTTTCGCTGGCGGACGCGGATGCAAATCGAGGACGGCCGGTCGTGGCTCTGGCGGGACAACGGGACGATCCTGTTCAAGGCCGAGGCGTCGGCGTGGACGCCGTCGGCGGTGCAGTTGCAGCAGGTGTGGGTCGACCCGGAGGTGCGGGGGCGGGGGTACGCGCAGCGGGGGATGCGCGATCTCTGCCGGCTCCTGCTGCGCCGGGTGCCGGTGGTCTGCCTGTTCGTGCGCGCCGAGAACGCGCCTGCGATCCGCGTTTACGAAGCGATCGGGATGCTGCGGACGATCTCGTACCGTTCGCTGATCTTCTAATCCGCATCGCGCGGGCTGGTTCCTAAGGCGCCGACTCGGCGGCGCCGACGAGAGAGGCCATGTCGGCTTTGCCGACGTGGCCGTCTAACGTGCTGTGTGGTCCGGCGTCGGTCGGCGTCACCGAGAGAAAAGCCTCAAATACGGTTCGCCCGACCTCCTCCCCGAGGTGAGCATATTGAGGAAAGACGCGCGTGTCTGTCACGAGACCGTGACAAAAGCGTGACTCCTGGGTGCTGCAACACTGTCCGCGTGAATTCCGTCAACACGGACCTCCTCCGCGCAAAGGTCGAGGAGCACATCCGCCGCCACGAGCTGATCGCGCCCGGCGGCGAGGTGCTCGCGCTTGTCTCCGGCGGCGCGGACTCGACCTGCCTCCGGCATGTGCTGCGCGCGCTCGGCTACCGAGTCGACGCGCTCCACGTGAACCACCAGCTCCGGGGCGCCGAGTCGGAGGAGGACGCGCGCTTCTGCCGCGAGCAGCTGGGAGCAGAGGTCGTCGAAGCACCCCCGCCCGCACGCCCCACCGAAGAGGCGCTCCGCGACCTGCGCTACTCCTTCGCCCGGGACCGCCTCCGCGCGACCGGCCACACCGCCTCCGACCAGGTCGAGACCGTCCTCTACCGCCTCGCCGCGAGCGGCACCGCGAAGGGCATCAAGCCGAAGCGCGAGGACTGCGTCGTCCGCCCGCTCCTACCGCTCTGGCGCGAAGAAACCGCGGCCTACTGCCAAGCCGAGGGGCTCGCGTTCCGCGAAGACAGCTCGAACCCCGGCACGAAGCGCGGCCTGATCCGCGACGAGATCCTCCCGCTCCTCCGCCGCCTCCATCCCGCGGCCGAGCACAACCTCCTCCGCCTCGCGGAGCAGCGCCCCTCGAGGCTCGACGAGCTGCTCGCCGACCAGACCGGCTCGAAGCGGCTCGACCTCGGCGACGGGCTCACCGCGGTCCGCGAGTACGACCGCGTCTGGCTCGAGCAGACCCCGGTCGCGCTCGACCAGAGCGTCCGCTGGGGCCCGTGGCGGATTGAATCCGCGCTCCCAGGCCTTAAGGTACGGAGCTGGCGGCCCGGCGACCGGCTCGCGGGCCGGCGGAAGAAGATCCAGGACGTGTTCGTCGACGCCAAGATCCCGCGATCCGAGCGCGAGGCGTGGCCCCTCGTCGTACGCGGGCGCGAAGTCGTCGCCGTTCCGGGGATCGTCGAG
>VAXM01000110.1 GCA_005883335.1 Actinomycetota bacterium | reverse complement strand
AGAGCCTGCAGTGGGTGATCACCGCCTACTCGATCCTCTTCGGCGGCGTGCTCCTGCTCGGCGGGCGCCTCGCCGACGTGCTCGGCCGGCGCAGACTCTTCGTCGCGGGCCTACTGCTCTTCACCGTCAGCTCGCTGCTCGACGGTCTCGCCTGGTCGGAGACCTCGCTGATTGCCTTTCGCGTCCTGCAGGGCCTCGGCGCAGCGCTCCTGTCCCCGGCCGCGCTTTCGATCCTGACGACCACGTTCCGAGAAGGCCGTGAACGCAACCTCGCGCTCGGCATCTGGGGCGCGGCTTCAGGGAGCGGTGGCGCCGCGGGCGTCTTGCTCGGCGGTGCGCTGACCAGCGCGCTGAGCTGGTCCTGGATCTTCTTCATCAACGTCCCGGTCGGCCTTCTCGTGATCGGCCTCACCCCGTGGCTGCTGCGCGAGAGCCGCGCGGAGCTGGGCCATCGCACCTTCGACTTCGCCGGCGCCGCTTCGATCACCGGCGGGCTGATGCTCCTGGTCTACGCGATGACCCGGGCCACCCAGCACGGCTGGGCAACGGGGGAGACGTTCGGGCTGCTCGCCGGATCGGTCGCGCTGATCGCGGCTTTCTTCGTCATCGAGCTGCGCTCGAAGGCGCCGCTCCTGCCCCTGCGGATCTTCCGCCTGCGCACGCTGTCGGCTTCGAACCTGAGCGGCCTGCTGATGGGCGGGGCGATCTTCTCCCAGTTCTTCCTGCTGACGCTGTACATGCAGCAGGTTCTGCACTACTCGGCTCTCAAGACCGGTGTCGCCTACATCGGCCTGACGCTGACGATCATCGCGTTCTCTGCGGTCGCGCAGGGCCTCGTGACGAGGATCGGCGTCCGGCGGGTGCTGCCGGCGGGGCTCGTGCTCTCGACGGTCGCGCTCGTCCTCTTCGCGCGGCTGCCCGTGCACGGCCAGTACTTCACCGACCTGTTCCCCGCGTTCATCATCAGCGGGCTCGGATTGGCGCTCGCCTTCGTGCCGATGTCGATCGGGGCCCTCACAGGAGTCTCGTCGGCTGACGCCGGCGTCGCCTCCGGGCTGATCAACACGAACCAGCAGATCGGCGGCGCGATCGGCGTCGCGCTCGTGACCACCATCGCGACCACCTTCACGACGCACTTCGTTCACGCCCACGTCGGGGCCAGCGCCTTCAGCGGGGCCGCGCTGACGCACGGCTTCGAGATCGCCTTCTACGTCCTGGCGGGGATCTCCGCGCTCGGCGCGGTGCTCGCCGCGCTGATGCTCGAATCGCACACCTCTCAGGCCGAGGTCGAGCACGCCCCGGAGGCGGTGCCCGAGCTGGAGGCGGCATGAGCGTCCTGTCCCTGCAACGAGACGTCGACGACCTCGTGCTGCAGCTGAAGGGCCTCGTCCACGTGCGTGCGCTGCTCGAGACTCACGGCGCCTCGGCGGCCGAGCTCGACGCCCACACGAACGAGATCGCCCGGATCCGCGCCGAGCTGGCCAACCGGGTCAAGGTCTCGAGCTGACACTCGTCTCCGCCGGTCTCGCAGTGCGAGACTGGCGGAGATGAGGAATTCACGCCTTTGCGTCTTCATCAGCTCGAGCCCGGGCGAGCTGACCGACGAGCGCGATGCCGCGAGCGCGGCCGTGCGAACGCTTCGCCTGAGGCCGGTCATGCACGAGCTTGGGGAGCAGCGGCAGGCGGATGCGCGCGGCGACGTCTTCGTCGGCCTCTACTGGCAGCGCTACGGCTGGAAGTCCGACGTCTCCGCCGCTTCGGCCGTCGAGGACGAGTACCTCGGCGGCGGCGACGTCCCGAGGCTCGTGTACGTCAAGGAGCCGGCACCGGAGCGCGACCCGGAGCTCGACCGCCTCCTGGAGCAGATCCGCTCGCGGGACCGGATCTCGTGGCGGACGTTTGCGACGCCGGGCGAGCTGGCCGAGCTGCTGCTCGACGACCTCGCCGAGCTCATGTCCCAGCGGTTCTACGGCGGCCGCACGCCCCTGCACGACCTACCCGAGGGGACGGTCTCGCTGCTCTTCGCCGACATCGACGGATCGACTCCCATCGTCCGGCTCCTGGGCGCGGCCTATCCGCCGGGTGTCCTCGATCCATACCGCGAAGTCGTCGCGGCTGCTGTCGGCGAGAACGGCGGCGCGGTGGTGGACTACGACGGTGACGGCGCCTTCTGCGCGTTCTCGAGCGCCGAAAGCGCGGCCGCGGCGGCCGTCGAGATCCAGCGCACGCTCGGATCGCGCAACTGGCCCGAGGGAGTCGAGATCCGGGCGCGCATCGGCATCCACACCGGAGACGCGATGCGGACGCCCGACGGATACGCCGGCATCGAGGTTCACCGCGCGGCCCGGATCGGCGCGGCGGCCAACGGAGGCCAGATCCTCCTCTCGCGCGCAACGGCCGACCTGCTCGAGGGCAAGGACGGCCTCACGCCGGTCGACCTCGGCTCGTACGCGCTGAAGGGCCTCGATCGCGCCGAGCCCCTGCTCCACCTGGTCGCGGCCGGGCTCCCATCCGGTCTCCCCGTGCCGCGGGCCCGAGGTGTGAGCTCGGTCAAGCTCCCGACCCATCTGACCGCGCTTGTCGGCCGCGAGGAGGAGATCGAGGCCATCGTTTCCCGCCTCGAGCCGCACCACGTCCGCCTCGTCACGCTGACCGGCCCGGGCGGGATCGGCAAGACGCGGCTGGCGACCGCAGCCGCCGAGCGCGCCGCGGCCGCTTACCCGGACGGCGTTTTCTTCGTCCCGCTGGCGGACGCGCGAGACGCCGAGCAGGTCGTGGCCGCGGCTGGGGAATCGATCGGCGTCCGGGGTGAGGGCGCGCGCCCGCTGCTCGAGACCATTCAGGAGCGGCTGGCTGCGGACCGCGTCCTGCTCGTCCTCGACAACTTCGAGCAGGTGGTCGAGGCGGCGTCCGTCGTCGCCGCGCTTCTGGACGGGTGTCCGGGCACCGACGTGCTCGTGACGAGCCGGGCGCCGCTGCGGGTGCGCGGTGAGTGGGAGCACCCGGTCAGCCCCCTCAGCGCTCGCGCGGCCGTCCAGCTGTTCCTGGACCGCGCGCGCACGACGCGGCCGGACTGGGAGCCTTCAGCCGGCGAGCTGGAGGCGGTCGAGGAGATCTGCCGCCGCCTCGACGGGCTGCCGCTGGCGATCGAGCTGGCCGCATCCAGGCTGCGGGTGCTCGATCCTGCCTCGCTGCTCGAACGGCTCGCGGGCCGGCTCGACGTCGTCGGCGGAAGCGTTCCGGATCTGCCGGACCGCCAGCGCACGCTGACGTCGACGATCGCATGGAGCTACGACCTGCTCGAGCCGGCCGAGCGGGCGCTCTTCGCCCGGCTCGCGGTCTTCTCGGGCGGCTGGACGATCGCGGCGGCCGAGGGCGTCTGCGCGGACGAGCAGGTCGAGGACGTGCTCGGCACGCTGGAGCGCCTCGTCGAGCACAACCTCGTGGTCTCCGAGCGCGGCCGGATGCGCATGCTCGAGACGATCCGGGAATACGCGGCGGCCCGGCTGGAGGAAAGCGGTGAGTGGGAGCCGATTCGAGCCCGCCACGCCGAGTACTTCGAGCATTTCGTCGAAGAGCTGCACTCGCTCTTCTCCGGCTCGCGCGCACCCGAGGCGATGGCCGCCCTGGACGACGACTGGGAGAACATCCACGCAGTCGTCATGTGGCGGCTCGCCAGGAGCGAGCTCGCGCCGCCGGTGCGGTTGGCGTCGCTGACCTGGCGCTACATCTGGCTCTACGACCGCGTGCGAGAGGCGACGACCTGGATGCCCCTGGCCTACGAGGCTCGCGACGAGCTCGAGCCGGCGCTTCGCGGAGAGCTCTGCCGGATCTGGGGCTCGTCGCTCTACCAGTTCGGCGAATACGAGGCCGCGCGGGCGATGCTCGAAGAGGCCGCCCAGATCCTGAGCGAATCGGGGCCGCCAGACCGAGAGGCGTGGGCGCGCCTCATCCTCGGCGGACTGCATCCGCACTTCGACCCGGATCTGGATGCGTCTCTCGACGAGGTCTCGCGTGCGGTCGACGTCTTCCGCGCCGAGCGGAACGACTTCGGCCTGGCGACGGCGCTCGGCTTCCTGGGCACGCTCACGACGTTGCTCGGTCGCGCCGAGGAAGGCCGGGCACATCTCGAAGAGAGCGTCGAGGCTGCGCAGAGGCTCGGGCTGCCCTCGCTGATCGGGGCGAACCTCACCCTTCGAGCGCTCGGCTGCCTCGCGGCGGGCGACGCTGAGGCGGCGCACGACTATCTCCAGGACGCGGCCGGCTTGCCCCTCTATCTCGAAGGCACGGCGTACTGTCTCGAGGGCCTTGCCGCGGTCGCCCTTGCCGGAGGAGACGAGATCCGGGCCGCGACGGCGTTCGGCGCGGCGGAGGGCCTGCGCGAGCGCACCGGCATCCGGATCTGGCCCGTCCTGCGGATGGCCTTCGAGCCGGTGATCGAGGCTCTCGACGCAGCCGGCCCTGCGGCCCAGGCGGCACGCTACGAGGGCTCGTACATGAATCCGCACGATGCCCTCGGGCGGCTGATCGAGGCAAGGCCGCCCGCTGCCGTCGCGGGCTGAGCACTAGCGCCTCGTCAACGGGTACAGCAGCGCGGCGGCGGCGATCGTCGCCGCGCCCACGGCGATCGACGTCAGCGGCAGCGTGAACGCGAGCACCACGCAGCCGACCGCCCCCGCGGCGGGGACGAGCAGCCTCCGTCGGAGGGTCAGCGCCGAGGCGTTCGCGACCGCGTAGTAGAAGAGCACGCAGAACGAGCTGAAGCCGATCGCGTTCCGGATGTCGGCCAGCGAGGCGATGACGACGACCACGGCGCCGACCAGGAGCTCGGCCCGGTGCGGGATGCGGCGGCGCTCGTGAACCGCCGAGAGCGAGTGGGGGAGGTGCCGGTTCGCGGCCATCGCGAAGACCGTCCGCGAGACCCCGGCGAGCAGCGAGAGCAGCACGCCGAGCGACGCGACCGCGGCGCCGACCTGCACGACCGGGGCGAAGCCGTCCAGCGAGCCGGAGCGCACGACCGCTCGCAGGGGTGCCTGGGTCGAGGCGAGCAGCGCCGGCGACGCGGCGAGCAGGGCGGCGACCGCGACCAGAGCGTAGACGGCGACGGTCAGGCCGAGGGCGAGCGCAATCGCCCGTGGGATCGTCCGCTCGGGCGCCGCCACCTCTTCCCCGAGCGTCGCGATTCGGGCGTAGCCGGCGAACGCGAAGAACAGGATCCCGCCGGAGCGCAGAGCGCCGAGCACGCCGCCGTGCGTGTCCGAGAGGTGCGACCCGTCGACGGTTCCGCCCGCGAGCGCGACGACGACGAAGACTGCGAGCGCCGCGAGGACGAGCGCGACGATCGCGCGCGTCAGTCCCGCGGTCTTGTCGATCCCCGCCAGGTTCACGGCGGTCAGGGCGACGACCGCGCCGACGGCGAGCGGTCGCGCGATCGAGGGCGCCGCGTAGTGCGCGAACGTGAGGGCCATGGCCGCGCAGCTCGCGAGCTTTCCGACCACGAACGCCGCTCCTGCGAGGTAGCCCCAGACGTCGCCGAGCCGCCGGCGCCCGTAGACGTAGGTGCCGCCCGACTCCGGGTACAGCGCCGCGAGCCGCGCCGACGAAGTCGCGTTGCAGTAGGCGACCGCGCCGGCGAGGCCGAGCCCGATCAGCAGGGCCGAGCCCGCATAGTGGGCCGCAGGCGAGAGCGCGGCGAAGATTCCCGCGCCGACCATCGAGCCGAGCCCGATCACGACCGCGTCGAAGGTCCCGAGCCGCCGCGCGAGTCGGGAGGGCGCGTCCATGCCGGTGAGCCTACGAGGCCGGTACTAGAAGAACTTCGCGAGCTTGTCGGGCGCGACCTTGGCGAGCACCTTCGTGAACTCGCTCTGAATCGTGAGGTAGTCGTGCTGCAGGTCGGTGAGCTGGGTCTTCGCGGCGGCGCGAGTGGTCGCCCCGAGGGTGAGGTGCTCGTGGGTCGAATCCTTGCGGTTGGCGTCGATCTTCGCAGCGAGCGGCCGGTAGAGCTCGGGAGTCTCTGCCGGCCGGGGCTTGTTCGCGGTGAGCAGGACGCCGAGGTGCTGTGCGTTGCTGACCCGCTTGCCCATGTCCGGGATCGTGCCGCCCTTGCGGGCGAAGCGGAGCAGGATCGTATTGATGATCGAGGTGTGGTCGAAGAGCTCGTGCGAGAAGGTCCGGCGCCCGACCAGCGGCGAGACGACGATGGCCGGGACGCGCACGCCGTAGCGCTTGAAGACCTTCGGGTTGTCGTCGGGCGGGTTCAGCGGCGGCGGCACGTGGTCGAAGAAG
>VAXM01000107.1 GCA_005883335.1 Actinomycetota bacterium | reverse complement strand
GCCGTTCCGAGGCAAGGACGCAGGGAGGCCCAATAGTGGATAGCTATTGGGCCGACTGAGGACGCCGCCTCGGGGCGGACAGCGCGGCCCGACGGCACAGACTAGGTTTCGCCAAGCCCTCCTGGCACCCACCTACTCAGGAGGACTCACATTGCTCGAGATCGCAACGGTCCGGACTGACGCGGACCTCGAAGACATGATCCGTGTACAGGCGCTCGTCCGGCCGGACTGGCAGCCGAAGCTCGAGAACCTGCGCCACAACCTCGAATCGAATCCCGACCTCAGCTACTTCGTCGGCCGCCTCGGCGAGGAACCGGTCGCCTGCGGCTTCGTCGAGCCGTGGGGGGACTTCTCCCAGGGCGACCTCGCCGTCGTGCCGGCCCGTCGCCGCCGCGGGATCGGTTCGGCCCTGTTCGCCGAAATCTCGATCCGGGCTCGCGGCTTCGGCAAGATCGAGATCCAGGGCGAGGTGCAGGAGAGCGACGCCGAGTCGCGCGCCTTCTTCGAGCGGCGCGGCTTCGTGCAGACCGGCGGCGAGAAGGCGGTCGTGCTCGAGCTCGACGGGATCGAGCCGCCCGAGGTCGAGCCGCCGAAGGGCGTGCGGATCGTGTCTCGCGCAGAGGAGCCGGACCGCCTCCACGAGATGTACGCCCTCGCGGTGCAGGCGGACGAGGACATCCCCGGCTCGGCCGGCAGGCAGAGCTACGAGCGCTGGCGGGCGATGGACATCGACAGGCCGAACTGCCTGCCGGAGCTCTGCTTCATGGCGCTCGCCGAAGAGGAAGTCGTCGGCTACGCGTTCCTGCAGGCCTCGGGCGAGAGGGCGTTCCACGGGCTCACGGCCACGCGGCGCGACTGGCGGCGCAAGGGCGTCGCCACGGCGCTCAAGCGTGCCGAGATCGCTGCGGCCAAGCGTGCCGGCTTCAAGCGCCTGCTGACCGAGAGCGAGGAGCGCAACGAGCCGATGCGGCGGCTGAACGAGAAGCTCGGCTTCGTCCCGGCTCCGGAGTGGAGCACGGTCGTGATGAGGGGGCCCCTCGCGTAGGACGAGACTCACGCGCATACTTGGGGGAGTGAGCGTCGACCCGCAGCAGGGCACGCGCGCGCCGCAGAAGCCGTCGCAGCACCCAGGTTGGCGGGTCGACCCGCCCGGCCACGCCACCCCGCAGAAGCCGCACTGGAGGCGGCTCGGGTGGCGGCTCGTCCTGCTCGCGGTGATTCTGTTCGGCTTCAACTACTGGGCTGCCTCTCGCGCGACGAAGCCCCAGACGCGCTTGCGTGTTCCGTACAGCCCGTTCTTCCTGCAGCAGGTCAAGGCGGGGAACGTCGCCCAGATCACCTCCAGGGGGACTGCGGTCCAGGGAGAGCTAGAGCAGTCCGTCAACTACGGCACGAAGCACGCGCGCCTTTTCAAGACCGAGATCCCGGCCTTCGCGAACACCAACCAACTTTCGAAGCTGCTCCAGGAGAAGGGCGTGATCATCAACGCCCAGCCCCTCGATACCGGTTCGCCTTGGTGGGAGAGCCTGCTCTTCGGCTTCGGGCCGACCCTGCTCTTCCTCCTCCTGCTCTTATGGCTGATGCGCCGCGCATCAGGCGGAGGCGGTGGCGTGCTCGGCGGTTTCGGGCGCTCGCGTGCGCGGCGGTACGAGCCGACCGCGGGGCGCGTCACCTTCGCGGACGTGGCCGGGATCGACGAGGCCAAGGCCGAGCTCGCGGAGATCGTCGACTTCCTGAAAAACCCCGACCGCTACCGGCGGCTCGGCGGCCGGATCCCACGCGGCGTGCTCCTCAGCGGCCCGCCCGGGACCGGTAAGACGCTCCTCGCCCGCGCGGTGGCTGGAGAGGCCGATGTCCCCTTCTTCTCTCTGTCCGCCTCCGAGTTCATCGAGGCGATCGTCGGCGTCGGCGCCTCGCGGGTGCGCGACCTCTTCGCCCAGGCCAAGGCGGCCGCTCCCGCGATCATCTTCATCGACGAGCTCGACGCGATCGGCCGCTCGCGCGGGGCCAGCGTCGGCGGGGTCGGCGGCCACGACGAGCGCGAGCAGACGCTGAACCAGATCCTCACCGAGATGGACGGCTTCGACCCGTCGACGGGCGTGATCGTCCTCGCGGCGACGAACCGGCCCGACGTGCTCGACCCGGCGCTCCTCCGGCCCGGCCGCTTCGACCGGCGCGTGGCCGTGCAGCCCCCCGACCGCATTGGGCGCCGGCTGATCCTCGAGGTGCACACGCGTTCGGTCCCGCTCGCCAAGGACGTCGACCTCGACCGCATCGCCGGCACCACGCCCGGGATGGTCGGCGCCGACCTGGCGAACCTCGTCAACGAGGCGGCGCTTCTCGCCGCGCGGCGCGACCACACAGAGGTCAGCGCGGCGGACTTCGGCGACGCGCTCGAGAAGATCCTGCTCGGCGCCGAGCGAAAGATCTTGCTCAACGCGTCCGACCGCGAGCGGACGGCTTACCACGAGGCCGGCCATGCGGTCGTCGGGATGGTCACGCCCGGCGCCGACCCGGTGCGCAAGGTCTCGATCATCCCGCGCGGCGTGGCGCTCGGCGTCACGTTCTCGGCTCCGGAGGCAGACCGCTTCAGCTACGACGAGAACTACCTGAAGGCCAGGATCAAGGTCGCGCTCGGCGGCCGCGCCGCGGACGAGCTCGTCTACGGCGAGCGCACGACCGGGGCCGAGGCCGACATCCGCCAGCTCACGGAGATCGCGCGCCAGATGGTCGGCCGCTGGGGAATGAGCGACGCCGTCGGCCCGATCGCGGTCGTGCCCCAGGACGGCCAGTTCATCCCCGGCGCGCACGAAGCTGCTGAGCGGACCCAGGAGCTGATCGACACGGAGGTCCGCAGGATCGTCGACGAGGCGCACGAGGAGACCACGGAAGTCCTGCGCCAGAACCGCGACAAGCTCGACTCGCTCGCGCACGCGCTGCTCGACAAAGAAACACTCGACCAGGACGAGGCGTACGCGGCCGCGGGGATGAGGCCTCCGGCTCGCGGCGGGGGAGACGTCGCTGTGGCCGCGAGCGCACGCGCGGAGAGCCACTAGCCGCCGCGGAGCATACTTTCGGCATGGCGATGACCGAAGGCCGCGAAACCGATTCTGGAATCGAGCTGAAGCCGGTCTATACCGCGGACGACGCCGACCGCGATCTCGAGCTGCCAGGCGAGTTCCCGTTCACGCGCGGGCCCTACCGCGACATGTACCGGGGGCGGCCGTGGACGATCCGCCAGTACGCGGGCTTCGCCTCGGCCGAGGAGACCAACCGCCGCTTCCGCTACCTGCTCGAGCGCGGCCAGACCGGGCTTTCGGTGGCCTTCGACCTGCCCACGCAGCTCGGCTACGACTCCGACGACGCGCGGGCCGTGGGCGAGGTGGGGCGGACCGGGGTCGCGATCGACTCGCTCGCCGACATGGAGCTGCTCCTGGACGGCATCCCGCTCGACCAGGTCTCGACGTCGATGACGATCAACGCTCCCGCCTCGCTGCTGCTCTTGCTCTACGAGCTCGTCGCCGAGGGCCAGGGCGTCGGCGGCGACAAGCTGCGCGGCACCGTCCAGAACGACATCCTCAAGGAGTACATCGCGCGCGGGAACTACATCTTCCCGCCGCGGCCCTCGATGCGGCTGACGACCGACCTCTTCGCCTACTGCGCGGAGCGGCTCCCGTCCTGGAACACGATCTCGATCTCCGGCTATCACATCCGCGAGGCCGGCTCGACGGCGGTCCAGGAGCTCGCCTTCACGCTCGCCAATGGGATCGCCTACTGCGAGGCCGCGATCACGGCCGGGCTCGCGCCGGACGAGTTCGCCACCCGCCTGTCGTTCTTCTTCAACGCGCACAACCACTTCTTCCAGGAGGTGGCCAAGTTCCGCGCCGCGCGCCGGCTCTGGGCGGAGATCATGCGCGACCGCTTCGGCGTCACGAACCCGAAGGCGCAGGCTCTGAAGTTCCACGCGCAGACCGGCGGCTCGACGTTGACTGCGCAGCAGCCCGAGAACAACATCGTCCGGGTCGCGATCCAGGCGCTCTCGGCCGTCTGCGGCGGCGCGCAGTCGCTGCACACGAACTCGTTCGACGAGGCTCTGGCGCTGCCGACGGAACGTGCGGCGCGGATCGCGCTTCGCACGCAGCAGCTCCTGGCCCACGAGGGCGGGGGCACCGACACCGCCGACCCACTCGGCGGGGCCTACTTCATCGAGACGCTGACCGACGAGCTCGAGGAGCGGGCCCGCGAGCTGATCGCACGGGTCGACGAGCTCGGCGGCGCAGTCGCTGCGGTCGAGCAGGGCTTCGTGCAGCGGGAGATCGAGGACGCGGCGTACGCGTACGCGCAGCAGGTCGAGTCCGGCGAGCGGGTGATCGTCGGCGTCAACCGCTATGAGGAGCACGAGCCGGAGCCGATCGAGCTGCACCGGATCGACCCCGACGCCGAGCGGCGCCAGCTCGAGCGCACGGCGCGGGTTCGCGCGGAACGGGATGCCGCCGCGGCAGAAGCTGCTGTCGCGCGCGTGCGCGAAGCGGCGCAGGGCCCCGAGAACCTGCTGCCGCCGCTGCGCGACGCGCTGGCCGCGCACTGCACGATCGGCGAGATCTGCAACGTGCTCCGCGAGGAGTTCGGCATGTACGACGCACAACGCGGTCCCGAGTGAGGTCGATCGCCCGCATCTCGATCTCGCCGGTCAAGGCCTTCCGCCTCGTGCATCCAGAGGAGGTCGAGCTCGGCCCCGACGGCGTCGCGGAGAACCGCCGCTTCTTCCTCGTCGGCCCCGACGGGGAACGGCTGCGTAGCTCGCTGACGCCGTGGCCGGTGCTCGTGCGCGCGGAGTACGACGCCGGCGAAGAGCGGCTCCGTATGGAGTTCCCCCGCGGCCCGGAGATCGAAGGCGCCGCCGACGCTCTCGGCGATCCGGTGCACTCTGCGACAGGCTCGCTCGACGTGACGGGACGCGTTGTCGAAGGGCCCTGGGAGGCGCCGTTGTCCGAGCTCGCGGGCCACCCCGTCAGGCTCGTGCGGCTGGACCGAATCGGCGCGGGACTGAACGAACCGGTGACCTTCGTCTCGGACGGCTCCCTCGACCGGCTGGCCCGGCAAGCGGAAACGACTGTCGACTCGCGGCGGTTCCGGATGCTGTTCGAGCTCAGCGGCTGCGAGGCGCACGAGGAGGACACGTGGGCGGGCCGGGAGTTCGCCATCGGCGAGGCGGTCGTCCGCGTCGGCGGCCCCGTCGACCGCTGTGCGGTCACGACCCGGGATCCCGAGACCGGCGAGCGCGACCTCGACACGCTACGGCTGATCAAGAACTACCGCGGCCGGCGCGAGAGCGACGGCGCGGTCCTCTTCGGCGTCTACGGCCAAGTCGTCAAGCCGGGCCGTGTCCGCGTGGGCGACGCGCTCGAGCCGCTCGCGTGATGAGAAATTCAGCGCGCGAAAATCCGCGACGATATAACTTGCACCGAGCAGATCGGACATGTATTGTCGGCGTTCAATCCGAGTCGAGGAAAGGAGACGGAAGATGAAAATGATCGGAGCGACGAGCTTCCAGACGCTTCCGGCACCCCTCGCTCGGAGTGGCTTGGGCTAGAGACGTAGCCAGGCATCACGTTCGAGCAGAGGGCGACCGAGAGGTCGCTTTCGTCGTCTTTCCGGAAGCTCCGATGACTGCCACGACAGAAAGGAGGCTTTCTTAGTGGCACCGACACCCAACCGGTAAGGCCGTAACCGAACCGAGATGGAGCCAAGGTTTCAGCCCGCGTCCGCGGAAAATCGAGTACTGAAAGACCACTCTGCTTTAGCAATGCGATTTTTCGGTAGACGCGCGTAAATCTCTTCTCCTATCCCTGTTCGGTGCGGCGAACGCCGAGCCGAACGAGAGGAGGAGAGGCCATGGACTACTACGATTCCCAATATCGGCGTCAGTACTGCCGGGAACGCATCGGTCAGATTCAGGACGAGTACCGCCGCGTCCAGGTGCCGAAGGACTCGCAGCGCCGTCACCGGATCGCGATCGTGCAGATTCGATCGATGTGGGAGCGCGTGCGCCGGCAAGTCCCTCAGCGTGTTCCCGTGTACCGGCCGTAGACCCAGATGCAGCGGCCGTGCGCCTGTGAGTCCCGCTCGCAAGCATGCGGCCGCTGCGTCAAGCTTGGCGGGCCGTGAGGATCCTGCTGGTCTCGCAGATGTACCCGGGGCCGGACGACCCCGACCTCGGCGCGTTCGTCGCGCAGCTCGAAGGCGCGCTCGAAGCCCGTGGCCACGAGCTCGAACGCGCGGTGCTCGACACGCGCGCCGGCGGCAAGCGGCGGTACCTGACCCTCGCCCGGCGCGCGCGGAGAGCCTCGCGCCGCTTCCGCCCGGACGTCGTCTACGCCCACTTCCTCGTCCCCGCGGGCCTGATCGCGACGCTCGTCTCGCGCGCGCCGCTGGTCGTGACCGCACACGGCCGGGACGTTCGCAACGTCGGCGAGCTCCCGGGAATTCGGCTCCTGACACGCTTCACGGTCCGGCGGGCCTCCACCGTGATCGCCGTGTCCGAGTACCTCCGGAGGGAGCTCGAGACGAGGGTGCCCGAGGCCCGCAGCAAGACCGAGGTGATCGACTCGGGCGTCGACCTCGAGCGCTTCCGGGTCGAGCCCGCGCCCGACGGCGAGCCTGCATTTCTCTGTCTGGGATCGCTCACCGAGCGCAAGAACGTCGTCCGCCTCGCGGATGCTTTTGCTCGCCTCGGCGCAGGGACCCTCACGTTCGTCGGCGACGGACCGCTGCGTTCACACCTCGAAGGACGGGCCGGCGTCGAGGTCGTTCCGGGTACGCCCCATGACGAGATCGCAGGCTGGATCGCCCGCTCGCGCGTCGTCTGCCAGCCCAGCCTCGTCGAGCCGTTCGGCCAGGCCGTCCTCGAGGCTCTGGCGTGCGGGCGCTCGGTCGTCGCCACGCGCGTCGGCGGCCCGCCCGAGTTCGTCCCGCCCGAGGCGGGGGTGCTCGTCGACCCGCTCGACGTGGACGAGATCGCGCGCGGCCTCGAGACCGCGGCGGGGCTGCCGTGCCCGAACCTCGTCGCCAGGGCTGCCGCCGAGCGGCACGATCTCGCCGAGCAGGCCCGTCGCGTCGAGCGCGTCCTCGAGCGAGCCGCCCGCGTAGGTTGACTTTCTTTTCGGCGGAAAATCCTAGAAAATCCTAGAGATTCCTTCCGAGGAGAGGCACCCACATCGCGAGCAAGGTCCGCGTCCTGATCGCCGACGACCACCGACTCTTCGCAGAGGCCCTGGCGGCGATTCTCGCCACCGACGACCGCTTCGAGGTCGTCGGGCAGGCACACAACGGCGAAAAGGCCGTCGAGCTCGCCGCATCGGAGAAGCCGGACGTCGTGCTGATGGACATCTCGATGCCGCGGCTGGACGGCGTCGAGGCGGCAAAGCGGATCAAGAAGAAGCGCAAGTCGGCGGCGGTGCTGATGCTGACGGGCTCGAGCTCCGCGGCCGATGTCGCCCGGGCGCGGGCGGCCGGCGCGGACGGCTACGTCACCAAGGACCGGATCGCCTCGGAGCTGATCGACTCGATCGTCGAGGTGGCGCAGAAATAAGCGTTGCTATCCTGGCGACTCCGTGACGGCAATCCTCGCAGTCATCCAGGTTCTCCTATCCGTCACCCTGATCGGGTTGATCCTCATGCACTCCGGCCGCGACACGGGCTTCGCCGGTATGGGCTTCACGCCCGCCTCGCAGGGCGGCACGCACATCGTCGAGCGGAACTTGACGAGGCTGACGTGCGTGATCGGCGTGCTCTTCCTGGCGAACACCATCGGGCTCTTCCACCTGCTCCAGTAGCTCCGTGGGCACGCGCCGCGCCGCGGCTCTCGCCGCCCTCGCGCTGATCGCTGCGGGCTGCGGTTCCTCCTCGAAGACCACTACGATCCAGCCCGTCGCGACAAGCTCCACCGGTGTCGTCCGCGTCGCGCTCGCCGACCTGCTCTGGCCGCTCGACCCGGCCCGCGCGCGTACGCGGGACGAGATCGTCGTCGCGCGCGCCCTCTTCGCAACCCCCCTGCGAACCGACCCGTCGACCGGAGCCCTCCGCGCGGGCCTCTGCTCGAGCTGGGCCCACGTGGGGACCAACTGGCACTTCCGCTGCCGCCACGCACGCGCGATCGCTCAAGAGCTGCGGCGAGCGCACGTGGCGCACGCCACTGTCCGGGCAGGCTCGCTGTCAATCGCAGATCCGCAGGCGCCGTACCTCCTCACCGAGGCGGTGGCTGCGCCGCCGGGAGTGCCCGGCCCGTTCAGGCTCGTCTCTCTCGTCCTCGAGCGGAATGGCCTGAAGCTGATCATCCGGAAACTCGATCCGGAGGCGGCGTTGCGGCTGTTCCGTGCGGGCAAGCTCGACGAGGCGCCGGTGCCGCTCGGCGACCTCCAGGCTCTGCTGCGCGATCCTCGTCTCGATGTAGAGGTACACATACATCGCCTGCTCGCCGTCGACCTCGTCGCCGGCCGGGCGGGCCGGGCGCTCGATCGCTTCCCCAAGCTGCGGCAGGTCTACGACGACACCGCCGACCGGGCCGACTACCAGGCGCTCGTCCCCGAGCTCGAAGCGCCTCCCGCGGAGAGCCTCTCCCCGCCGCCGAAGGGAGCCAAGATCGCCCGCGCCGCCGCCCTCGCCTTCGCGCGGGCGCGGAAGCAGATCGGCTCGCTACCGCACGTCGCCGTCCGCTTCGCCGAGCCGGCCAACCCGGATCTCGCGTACGGCGAGAGCCTACTCGTCGCCGCCTGGCGCGACATCGGCCTCGGCGCCTACGTCTCGAGCCGGCGCCCCGACGCGACGCTCGAGCGCGTCCTCGCTCCTTACCCGCGAACGGCCGCGCTTCGCGCAGCCGTAGGGAGCCGCCGCTTCATCCCGATCTCGTGGGTCGTAGACGCGCGCCTCGTCTCGCGGCGCTTGGCCGGCTGGCGCGAGGACGACCTCGGCGCGGTCGACTACACGGGGATCAAATTCCGGGCGTCGAGCCGGTCCCGGTGACGTCGAACTTCGCGGTGGCCGCCGCCGGCACGAGCGCGCCGTTCGGGTAGCGCTCGTCGTAGTACGACGCCTCGTTGACGAGCACCGTGTCGCGGGTCAGGCCCGGTAGCTCGGCGAGCAGCTCCGGCATCGAGACGGTGAAGCGCAGGTTGACGAGCGGGTCCGCGATCCGGCCGCCGCGAATGCTGAAGGTGCCATCGCGCGTCATCCCCGTGATCACGCCTTCGCGCGGATTAACGATGCTCAGGTAGTGGAGGCGGGAGACGTAGATGCCGTCGCCCACGAGCTCCGCCAGCTCCTCCGTCGATCCTGCCTCGCCACCCGGGACCGAGAGCGAGAACGGCAGCGGCCCCCAGCGGCGCAGCGAGGACGGCGGCGCGTGGCCTGTCGTCTTGCGGTCTCCGCCGGCGCGCTTCGCGGTCGCGCGGTCCCAGACCACGTCGCGGAGGACGCCGTTGTCGACGAGCTCGGCGCGCGTCTTCGGAGAGCCTTCGAAGTCGAACGCCTTCGGCAGGCCGCGTGGATCGAGCGCGTCGTCCGCGAGCGAGAAGCGCTCGTCGAAGACCTGCTCGCCGATCCGGCCGGCCGCGTAGCTGCGCTCCTCGAGCAGGCCGAGCGCGCCGAACGCGTCGTAGGCGAAGTAGAGGAGCAGCTCCGCGAAGGCGTACGGCTCGAGCACCGCCGGGTAGGAGCCGGGCTCGAGCTCGATCGCGCCGCGCGTCCGCTCCGCCTTTGCGACTGCGGCCCGCGCGGTCTCGGCAGGATCGAGCTCGCCGACGCGCCAGGAGGTCTTCTCGGCGTGCCCAGAGGCGTCCTCCACCGCTGCGAGCGTGAAGATGCACGCATCCGTCATCGCCTGGGAGACGGCGAGCCCGGTCGTCGAGGCGAGCGCGAGCTCGGTCAGCCCGCTCGTGAAGAAGCCGTAGAGGTCGAGCGGGGACGCCGCGATCGCTGCCGCCGCCAGATGCGCCTGGTCCTCCGGCCCGAGCGCCGCGGTCTCCTCGTCGAAGCCCTCGACGGCGGGCGGTTCGGCCTCCGGCGCCAGCCCGGGAAAGTCCGGATCGGCAGGCGCGCTGTCTGCCGCCTCGGCGGCGCGGGCGGCCAGCGCTCGCAGCCCCTCGTCGTCGGTACGGTTCGCGACTGCGACCCCGACCCGCCCGTCGCGGACGATCTGCAGCTCGACGACGTCGTTCTCGATCAGCGTCGGCTGGTGCACTTCCGAGCCGGCGAAGCGGGCCAGCCCGGAGCGCTCGCTGTTCGCCAGGGCGAGCGCCTCGTCGCCTTCGGCCGCGCGCAGCGCGCGCTGGGCAAGGTCGAGGGTGTCGCTCAAGTCTTGAAGCCGACCTGGACGTTGCGGAAGCGGGCCGGGGCGGTCCCGTGCGACACGTGCGCGTGCTGGCCCGGCTGGCCCTTGCCGCAGTTCGTCAGCCCGTGCAGGAGCCATTCGTCGCGGCCCGCGACGGCGTCCAGCGTGCCCCAGAAGACCGGTGTCTGCCCGGTGTAGGTCGCGTCGCGAAGCATTCGGCCGAGCTTGCCGTCCTTGATCTCCCAGGCAACCTGCGTGCCGAACTGGAAGTTGAGGCGCTTGTCGTCGATCGACCAGCTCTTGTTCGTTTGCAGGAAGAGCCCGTCGTCGACCTCGGAGATCAGCTCCTCGAGCGAGCCCTCGCCCGGCTCGAGGTGGAGGTTCGTCATCCGCACGAGCGGCATCCGGCTCCAGCCGTCGGCGCGCATCGAGCCGCCCGAGCCGTTGCCGATCCGCGCCGCGGTCTCGCGCGAGTCGAGGAAGCCGCGCAGCACTCCTTGCGAGACGACCGGTACGCGTTGGGCGGGCACGCCCTCGTCGTCGAAGGCGAAGCTGCCGAGCCCGCCGGGCGTCGTCGGGTCCGCGGTGACGTTCATGTGCTCCGAGCCGTAGCGGAGCGAGCCGAGGTCGCCGGGCTTGAGGAAGCTCGTGCCCGCGTAGGCGGCCTCCGTGCCGTAGATGCGGTCGAGCTCGGTCGGGTGGCCGACGGACTCGTGCACCTGGAGCTCCATCTGCTCCGCGTCGAT
>VAXM01000018.1 GCA_005883335.1 Actinomycetota bacterium | reverse complement strand
GGGCGTACGAGTCCCGCATTCGCGACCTCTCCTAGAGCGTCCTAGACTCGCCCTGTGCTCCAGCGCAAGGTCGTGACCGTGCTCTTCTGCGACGTCGTCGGCTCGACCGCGCTGGGCGAGACGACAGATCCCGAGGCTCTGCGAACGCTGCTTGCCCGCTACTTCGAGCGGATGAAGGAGATCGTCGAGCTCCATGGTGGAACGGTGGAGAAGTTCATCGGCGATGCGGTCATGGCCGTCTTCGGCATTCCCACCGCTCACGAGGACGATGCCCTGCGTGCTTGCCGCGTCGCCCTGGAGATGCAGAGGACACTCCCGGAGCTCGAGGTCGAAGGCCGGATCGGACTGACCACGGGCGAGGTCGTCACCGGCACCGACGAGCGCCTTGCGACCGGAGACGCGGTGAACGTCGCCGCGCGATTGCAGCAGGCCGCCCTCCCAGGCGAGATTCTCCTCGGCGAGCCGACCCTCGAGCTCGTGCAGGGAGCCGTCGAGGTGGACGCGCTGGAGCCGCTCGAGCTGAAGGGCAAGGCGCGCCCGGTCGGCGCTTATCGCTTGGCCGCGGTGCATCAGTCGCCGGAGCGCCCGCGCAGTCGCTTCGTCGGCCGGCGGCGTGAGCTCGCGGCCCTGCAAGAGGCATGGCAGCGCGCGGTGGACGAGCAGCGGTGCGAGCTCGTCACGCTGGTCGGCGAGGCGGGGGTCGGTAAGTCGCGTCTCGTTGAGGAGGCTCTGGCCTTGCTCGGCGTCCGTGCGGCTCAGGGCCGATGCCTGCCGTACGGGGAAGGAATCACGTACTGGCCGGTCGTGGAAGTCATCAAGCAGCTTGGCGTCTTGCCGGGCGATCCGGCGGCCGCCACGGCGATCCGCTCGCTGCTGGGAGAATCGGAAGCCAAAACGTCGGCGGAGGAGATCGCCTGGGCCTTTCGCAAGCTGCTCGAGGCCGCCGCGCCGCTCGTCGTCGTTTTCGACGACATCCAGTGGGGCGAAGAGACGTTCCTCGACCTGCTCGAACACGTCGGGCTCCTCTCCTCCGGATCGCCGCTGCTGCTGTTCTGCATGGCGAGACCGGAATTGGTCGAGAGCCGCCCCGCGTGGCCGGTGGCGATCCGGCTCGAGCCGCTTCCCGATCGTGAAGTGGACGAGCTGATCGGCGAGCGCGCCCCCGAGCAGTTGCGCGAGCAGATCGCCCGAGCGGCGGGCGGAAACCCCCTGTTCGTCAGCGAGATGCTGGCAATGGCGGGCGAGGCGGACGGCGAGGTAAGCGTTCCCCCGACGCTCCGGGCGCTGGTCGCGGCTCGCCTCGACCAGCTCAAGCCCCCCGAGCGCCGCGTGCTGGAACGGGGCGCGATTGAAGGCGAGGTGTTCCACCGCGGCGCCGTGCAGGCGCTTGCGCCCGAAGAGGACCAGATCACGCCTCGGCTGGCCGCGCTCGTGAGAAAGGAGCTCGTCCGGCCGGACAAGGCGCAGGTCCCGGGGGATGACGGCTTTCGCTTTCGGCATCTCCTGATTCGCGATGCCGCCTATGACGCGCTCCCCAAATCGACTCGCGCCGAGCTTCACGTGTGCCTTGCCGGCTGGCTGGAGGGCCACGGACAGAGCCTCGTCGAGCTCGACGAGATCCTTGGATACCACCTCGAGCAGGCCGCCCGTTACCGGCAAGAGCTCGGTCTCCCCGATTCGAAGCTTCAGAAAAGAGCGGGCGGACGGTTGGCCGCGGCCGGGTTTCGCGCAGCTTCGCTAGGTGACTACCGGGGATCTCGGAAGCTGCATGCTCGAGCCCTCGAGTTCCTGTCCGAAGAACACCCCGATCGGGCTGAGGTCCTGCTCGCGCTCGGAATTGCCCTCGCCGAGTCCGGAGAGTTCGAGGATGCGAAGGCGCGCCTCGCTGCGGCAATCGATGCCGCGCGCGCGAGTGGCGACCGGGTGACGGAGCTGCGCGCGGTGCTCAAACGCGCCGAAGTGTCGATCTATTCACAGTCATCGAGCTTCGTGGAGGCTCGTGCCGACGTGGAGGCCGCTCTCTCGGAGCTCGAGCGCCTTGACGACGACGAAGGGCTAGCCGAGGCATGGCTCCTGACCGGCCAGCTGCGAACCTGGCTTGGGAACTGCGCGAGCGCAGAGGAGGCGTACGAGCGGGCGATCGAGCGAGCGGAGAGGATCGGCGCCCGCCACATCACGGCTGATGCTTGTGGCTGGCTCGGATGGGCTTTGATGGCGGGACCTTCGCCCATTCCATCGGCGCTGGACCGAATCGCCGCTCTCCGGACGCGCTTTGGAAGCTCCCCACTTGCCGAGATCTGGTTGCGGACCGTAGAGGCCGGCCTCGAGGGAATGCGCGGCCGGCGGGATGAGGCCGCAGATTTGCTGGACGGGGCGGTAGCGCAGGCGTACGAGCTCGGCATGACGTTCATGGGCGCGGGATCGATCTCGGAGATCGGCTACTACCTCGACCGCACCGCCGGACGCGCCGCCGACGCCGAACGACGCGTGCGCGAGGGATACGAACGGCTCGCGGCGATGGGAGAGCAGGGGATGCTCTCGACGCGCGCCGCGTTCCTCGCCGACGTCCTCTACGAGCAGGGACGGCTCGACGAGGCCGACGCGCTCGCGGAGGAGAGCGCACGCCTCGCGGCTTCGGATGACCTGATGTCGGTTGTCTGTTCGCGGTCGGTCAAGGCGAAGATCCTTGCGCAGCGTGGGCAGACCACGGAGGCCGAGGCACTCGCACGTGAAGCAGTTGCCCTCGTAGAGCCGACCGATTGGCTCGACCAGCGCGCCCGTACGGTCGAGGATCTGTCCACGGTGCTACGTCTCGTTGGCGATGCAGCAAGTGCCGCCGAGGCTTCCTCGCGCGCGGCCGGGCTCTACGAGCAGAAGGGGATGCTCACGGCGGCTGAGCGAATGCGCGAGAGCCTGTCGGGCGAGCCCGCCTCTTAGGCGAGCCGCTCGCCCGTGACTCGGCGGATTTCCTCGAGTGAAGAAACGCCCTCGAGGCAGAGGCGGATGCCGTCCTCGTGCAGGGTCGTCATCCCGTCCTCCACGGCGGCGTGGTGGATCTCGTCCGTTGAGGTCTCCAGCAGCCCGCGGATCTTGCGCGTGACGGGCATGACCTCGTAGAGCGCGACGCGGCCGCGGAAGCCGGTGTTGCCGCAGCGCCCACAGCCCTTCGGCCGTTGCAGAAAGATCTTGCCCTTCTGGGCGAGCAGGCCCATCTGGTTGAGCTCGTCATCGGTCGGCCAGTACGACTCGCGGCAGTCGGTGCAGAGGCGCCGCGCGAGGCGCTGGGCAACGATGCAGTTGACCGAGCTCGCGAGGAGGCCGGGCTCGACGCCCATGTCCTTCAGGCGCGCGATCGAGCTGGCGGCGTTGTGGGCGTGCACGGTGGTCAGGACGAGGTGGCCGGTCATGCCGGCCTGCATCGCGATCCGCGCGGTCTCTTCGTCGCGGATCTCGCCGACGAGCAGCACATCGGGATCGCTGCGCAGGATCGTCCGGAGGCCCCGCGCGAAGTCCAGGCCGCTCTTGGGCGAGATCTCGATCTGGTTGACGCCCGGGATCTGGTACTCGACCGGGTCTTCGATCGTCATCAGGACCCGGCCGGGGTCGTTGAGCATGTGCAAGGCGGTGTAGAGCGTCGTCGTCTTGCCGCTGCCCGTCGGCCCGCAGACGACCACGGCGCCGTAGGGCTGGTGGATCGCCCGGCCGAAGACCTCACGCGCGGCGGCGGTCATGCCGAGCTGCCCGAGGTCGGGCTTGCTCACGGCGCGGTGCATGATCCTGAGGACGACCTGCTCGCCGTGGGTGGTCGGGATCACCGCGATCCGCAGGTCGAGCGGTTCGCCGCCGAAGCGGACGGAGACGCGGCCGTCCTGGGGCGCGCGCCGCTCTGCGATGTCGAGGTGGCCCATGATCTTCAGCCGGGTGATCACGGCGGGCTGCATCTGCTTCGGGATCGTCGCGACCTCCCGGGTGACGCCGTCGATGCGCGCGCGGACGACCATGTCCTGCTCCTGGGGCTCGAAGTGGATGTCGGAGGCGCCGTCCTCGATCGCCTGGGCCATCGTCGTGTGGACGAGCTTGACGGCAGGTGATTCGCCTCCCGCTTCCGAGATCTCTTCGCGTTGAGCAGCGTGCTCGCGGGCCGCCTCCTCCGTTTCGGCGTCGTCCTGCTCGAGGTCGATCTGCGTCCGGTAGAGCTTCTTGATCATGCGCTCGAGGTCCTCCGGGACGGAGACCGCGAGGCGGACGTTGTAGCCCAGCGCGAGGCGCAGGTTGTCGGCGCCCGTGATGTCGGTCGGGTCGCCCACGGCGACGAGCAGCAGGTCGTCTGCGAGGAAGCGCACGGGCACGGCCTGGTAGCGGAACGCGAGCTCCTTCTGGAGCAAGCTCGCAGCGTCCCGGTCGGGCTCGGTCTGGGAGAGGTCGACGTACTCGAGCCCGAACTGGTCGGCGAGGGCCTTCGCCAGGTCGGCGCTCGTGACCCAGCCGTGGCCGACGGCGACCTCGCCGAGGCGTCGGCCGGTCAGGCGCTGTTCCTCGAACGCCTGCTTGACCTGATCAACGTTGAGCAGGCCCCTGTTGATCAGCAGGGAGCCGAGGTGCTGCCAGGGAAGGGAGGCCGCTTCCACCAGGGCTATATCGTCGTTTTCGAGCGGAACATGAAGGCCGTCGTGCAACGGGTTTCTCGCGCGCGTGTACGTGCGGGGGAAGAGGTAACCGGCGAGATCGGCTCCGGGCTCTGCGTTCTACTCGGAGTGGCGCGGGGGGACGACGGTTCCGGAGCCGACCGCCTGGCCGCGAAAGTGGCTCAGCTACGCATCTTCGAGAACGACGAGGGCCGTTTCGACCGCTCGCTGCTGGACGTCCACGGCGAGGCGCTCGTGGTGAGCCAGTTCACGCTCATCGCCGATACCGCGAAGGGCAACCGGCCGAGCTTCGGCGACGCCGCTCCGCCGGAGGAAGCGGAGCCGCTCTACGAGGCGTTCTGCGAGGCGCTGCGCGGCTTCGGGGTGGACGTCGCGACCGGCAGCTTCGGAGCGCGGATGGCGGTCGAGATCGTCAACGACGGACCGGTGACGATCGTCCTCGAGTGACGACGGCTGGAACGACGGCCGGCAGAGCGCTAGGCTGCGAGGGGCCTGACAGGTAGGTGACAGGGTTCTCGGACAGGGTCAGGTCATGCATTACGGCAGACGACGCAGGCGCGTGAACAACCGGGTCGCTTCGGGACTAACCCTCGGGATAGCGCTGCTCGCATGCTCGGCGCCGGAGACGGCCGCGGCCCCCGCCACGCACGCTGCCGAGCCCCAGCGGGTCTGGGTCACAGACGGAACCATCGGGGCGATCACCGCGACCCCGCAGGGCGTTTTCGCGGGAGGTGACTTCGACCTCATCGGGCCGGAGACCGGCACGTGGGCGCACGTCTCGGGGAGCGGCGGGGTCGCGCCGATCCGGACGCCGGTCGAGGGCACCGTTGACGCGGCAGCCTCGGACGGCCGGGGCGGCTGGTACCTCGCCGGCCAGAACTTCTACGTCGGCGGCCTCGCGCGCCGGGGTCTGATCCACCTGCGCTCGAGCGGCCGCCTCGACAAGCGCTGGAGGCCGCACGTCAACGGGTCGGTCTCGGCGCTCGCACGCGTGCGGTCGACGCTCTACGTCGGAGGTAGGTTCACGAAGTTCGGACGCAAGAAGCGACTCCGGCTGGCTGCGATCGACGTCGAGAGCGGCGCCTTGAAGCGCTGGGCTCCCAGGGTCGCGCCCGGCAAGAAGGACGAGGAGGCGTATGTCTCCGCCCTGGCGGTTGCGAGGGACCGGAAGACGATCTATGTGGGCGGATCCTTTGGCCGCCTCGGCCGCAAACGGCGAGCCGACCTCGGCGCGGTGGACGCCGTCAGCGGCTCCGTGCGCCGCTGGCGCCCGCGGGTCGCCGGGGAGGTCGACGCGCTCGCGCTCGACCCGCGTGGACGCAGGATCTACACGGGCGGCGAGTTCGAGAAGGCGGGCGGGCTGCGCCGCAGCGGTCTCGCAGCATTCGACCTCCGCAAAGGTGACGTCACACGCTGGAATCCCGACTGCGACGGCTCGGTCTCGCAGATCGTCCCCGCCCCATCGGGCTCGCCGGTCTACGTCGCGGGCAGCTTTGCCTCGATCGGGCAGAGGTCCCGTCGCGGGGTGGCGGCGCTCGACCGAGGGCGCGGGGCGGCCACGCCCTGGGATCCGAACGTCGGCGGCTCCGTCGAGACGCTCCTACTGGCTCCCGGACACCACACCGTCTACATCGGCGGCGAGTTCGACAGCGTCGGCGACGTGGATCGCTCGAACTTGGCCGCGATCGACACGCGGACCGGTGTCGCGGGCTCCTGGAGCCCACAGACGATCGGGATTGTCGGCGTGCTCGTCCGGATCCGCCGCGGCGTAATCGGAGTGGGAGGGTCGTTCAGTTCGGTGGGTGCGGTTCGCCGTGCCCGGCTTGCCCTGTTCGACTTGGACGGCAGGCTCTCGAGTTGGGCGCCGCCGCTGGGCGGCGCGGCCGTGCGCGCGATCGCAGCGAGCCCCGATGGCGGACGAATCTACGTCGGCGGCCGCTTCACGCTCGGCGACCGTACGGCGCGGAGTCTCGCGGTCATCGATCCGGGCACGCTGACGATGAGCGCCTGGGGTCCGCCGATCAACTCCGGGCTTTGGGCCGTCGCTCCGTCCCCGGACGGCCAGACCGTCTACGTCGGCGGCGCGTTCACGTCCTCCTCAGGCAAGGTCCGGAGACGACTCGCGGCTTTCGACGCGAACGGCGCGCTCACGGGCTGGAACCCCGGTGCGAACGGGCTCGTCAACCACCTCATTCTGTCCGGAGACCAGATGTGGGTCGCCGGCGCCTTCGGCTCGATCGGAGGGGCGCCGCGCAAGGGGGTTGCCTCCCTGGACGTCGCGACCGGGCTCGCCACCGGCTGGGATGCGGGAGCCGACGACAGCGTGCACGCGCTCGCGGTCGTCAACGACAGCGTGTTCGTCGGCGGGGAGTTCGAATCGATCGGCGGAAGGTCCCGGAAGTACCTGGCCGAGCTCGACGCGGGCGACGGCTCGGCGACGCGTTGGGATCCGAGCCCGGACGACTACGTCAACGACCTCCAGGTCTCGCCCGACGGGAAGACGCTCGTCGTGGTGGGCGACTTCGAGAAGATCAACGGTGCCTTTCGCGACATCGGAGAGTTCGATCTCGCCAGCGGTCTCCTCACGCCGTGGCGTCCCGACGCACCGTTCTTCGCCAGCGCGCTCGCGTTCAGCCCTGACTCGTCGACGGTCTACGTCGGCGGTGAGGGCGTCCTGGGCGTCTTCCGCTGACGTTCACGGGCTCGGTCGAAAGTCCGGCCAAGGCGTGCGCCGCGGGGAGGGGAAAGGGATCCCGAGCACAACGGGCGACAACTCTCTCACGGAAAGTGGAGGGGACGCGCCCTCGCCTTGGCCGCAGGCCTCCAGAGTAGCTGTCGAGACGCGCGCTGGAGAACGCCTACGATCCGTTTCGTCGATGGAGATTCGGCCGCTCGCCCTGAACGACGTCGAGCGCGTCGGAGCCGTGCTCGGCTTGTCTCGGCTCGGCCGGGGCGACGGGTTCTACCTGGTCGCCTGGGAAGAGAAAGAGCCACTGGGACACGCCCATCTGGCGCTCACCGATCCGCCTGAGCTGCAGGATGTCTCCGTGCGCCCGGAGCATCGGCGCCGCGGAATCGCTACAGCCTTGACCGCCGCAGCGGAGAACGAGTGCCGTGCCAGGGGGTTCGAGCGGCTCAGGCTCAAGGTCGGGGTCGAGAACGAACCTGCGCAGGTGCTGTACCGCGGTTGCGGCTACGTTGATATCGGTATCCCGCCCGAGCACGTCCGCGGCACGATCATGCTCCGCACCGGTCCGCTCGAGGTCGACGACACGCTTCTGACGTGGGAGAAGCAGCTCGATGGCTGAAGCTCAGCCCGCTCGCCGGACGACCCAGTCGACGAGCCTGTTTGTGTATTCCGGAGCGAGGCTTCCATCTGGAAGCGTCAGGTCGTGCTCGGCCTCCGGGATGACGACGATCTCGACGTCGTCGCCGCGCGCCGTTCGCCAGGCTTCGACGCTGGGCTCGACTGGCGTCCACGAGTCGGCTTCGCCGTAGAAGAGCAGCGTCGGGACCCGGACCCGCGCGAAGACGGGCCGCGGATCGAAGTCCATCTCCTCGACCCAGAGGCGGAGGCCCTCCTCGTCGAGCAGCGTCGGCGGCAGCCACACCTGGCCCCACCACGGCTCGTCGATTCCGGCCCAGAGCTCGGCCGCGAGCTGCTCGTCCGGCTCCGGGGCGCGCGTGTGCACCCAGTCCTCGAAGCGTCGCCGCAGCTCGAGCGCGCGCGCCACGACGTCGTCGCCGTAACCCGCGAGCCGCAGCTGCTTCTCGACCGCGTACATCATCTGCTCGGCCGGGGTGACGCCGGTCGAGGCGATCAGGACGAGGAACGCAACCGCGTCCGATGCGGCCGCGGCGAGCGGCCCGATCCAGCCCCCCTGGCTGATCCCCCAGAGGCCGACCCGCTGCGCGTCGATCGCGTCGATCACCGCGAGCGCGTCCTCGACTTGCACGTCGAAGCGGCCGCGCGATGCGTCGCCGGTCGACTCGCCCTCGCCGCGGCGGTCGAAGGTGGCGACGCCGATGCCGGCGGGCGGGAGCAGCTCGTGGAGGTGCCCGTAGAGCTCAGCGTCACGCGTCCCTTCCCCGGCTCCGTGGAGCGCGACGATCGCGGCCTCACCCGCAGGCGAGTAGCTCGCCGCCAGCGAGATTCCGCCGTGCTCGACCGTCAGCTCTTCCAGCGCAGCTCCTTTGGGAGTGGGCGTGAGTGGACGAGTATGAGGGTCGTGGTCGGGCGCGTGAGCGCGACGTAGAGCTCGCGCAGCCCCTGTCCCTCGGCGGCCTCGTCCACGATCTGGGCCGGCTCGACGACGATCACGTGGTCGAACTCCATGCCCTTGGCCTCGCGCGGCGTCAGCACCGCGATTCGCGTGTCGTCGAAGAGGGAGCCCGAGCTCCCGTCGCCGCCGCGCAGCGAGGCCGGAGCGATGACCGCGAGCAGGCCTTCGTCGCCGGCCAGGCGCGCTGCTTCCTCGTAGGCAACACGAAGAGGCTCCTCGTCGCGAACGAGGCGAGGTGGCTCGGCCCCGACCCGGTAGGCGAGCGGCGGTTCGACATCGGGTGCGATCCGCTCGAGCAGCGGCATCGCGACGGCCATGATCTCCCGCGGAACGCGGTAGGCGTGGCGGAGCTCCTCGACCCGCGCACTCTCGCCGTCGGGCAGGAACGGCAGAAGCTCGTCCCAGCGATCGTAGGCAATCGGCCCGGTCGCCTGGGCGATGTCGCCGAGGATCGTGAAGCCGGCCACGGCCCGTCGCGCGACCATCCGCAGCTGCATCGGCGTCAGATCCTGCGCCTCGTCGACGATCACGTGCCCGTACTGCTGCGGCGTCCCGAGCAGCAGCGCCCGCGCTTCGTCGAGGAGCGGCAGGTCGGCCTCGCTCCAGCCGCTGCGCGCCCGGCGGAGCAGCGCCTGCTCGTCCGCGTCGAGGATCCCCTCCGCGGCGTTGCGTGCCGTGAGTAGCCGCCGCACGATCTGCTCGGGCTTCGGCGCGGGCCAGGCGCGGTCGAGGAAGCGCGTCAGCCGGCCGTCACGCCGCAGCGCGCGCTCGACCTCCTCGAAGTTGCGGTACGCCTGGCCGCCGAGCCGTGCGCCGTAGTCCTCATAGAAGCGGCGTAGGACGTTCATCCGGAAGCGCTCGCGCGCAGCTGTCGAGAGGCCGAGCTCCGCGCGCGCCTCGGCGAGCAGCTCGCCGACCTCGTCCGCCTCGACGCCGACGAAGCGGCCCTCCATTCGCACGACGAGCTCCTGCGGCTCGCCCTCCGAGGCCGAGTCGACGAGCCGTCGCAGCACCTCGGCCACACGCGTGTCGGCTTTCAGGCGCTGCGCCTCGAGCGGATCCGTGCGCGTCACCTCGGCGCCGTCGACGAGCTCGGCGACCGCGCGCTGGTCGACGCTGTCCTCGCCGAGCGTCGGCAGCACGTGTGAGACGTACTCCATGAAGGCCGGGTTCGGCCCGACGACGAGCACGCGCCGTAGCTGATCGCGGTGCGCGTAGAGCAGGAACGAGGCGCGGTGAAGCCCCACGGCCGTCTTGCCGGTGCCGGGCCCGCCCTGGATGACGAGCGGTGGCACCGGCTCGCGCGCGATCAAGTGGTACTGGTCGGCCTGGATCGTCGCGACGATGTCGCGCATCCGCGTGTCGCGGGCGCGCTCCAGCTCCTCGAGCAGGAAGTCGTCGACCGAGGCGGCGGCGTCGGCGAGTGAGCCGTCGAGCGCCTCGTCGCTGATCCCGGTGAGGGCGCGGCCCTTGGTGCGGAAGCGCCGGCGCAGCGTGACGCCGTGGGGCGCGGCCGGAGTCGCCGTATAGAACGGCCTCGCGGCCGGCGTCTGCCAGTTGACGACGAGCGGGCGCCGGTCGTCGTCGTGCACCCAGCGGCGGCCGATGTAGATCGGGTCGCCGGCCTCCTCGGAGTCGATGCGGCCGAAGCAGAGCCCGCGGTCGGCGTCCTCGAAGGTGCGCAGGCGTCCGGTCGCCCAGTCCTCGATCGCCTGCTGGGAGATCTCGGTCGCGCCGGATTCGGCAGCGCGCAGGAGCGCCTCTTTCATGCGGTCGAGGCTCGCGTACGCCTCGTCGAGGTAGGCCTGCTCGGCGGGGAGATCGGGGTGGGCCACAGGCCCTCAGACTAACTCCCAGACTTTAGACATATGTTTTTTACCTATAGTGGTGCGAATGACCCACCGAAGACACGCACGCTCCCGCAGCCGCCGGCTCGTCCGGCCCGGCCACTGGCACGTGCACGCGCGCGTCGAGCGCTTCGTCGAGCCGTCGCTGCTCCTGCTTCTTCGGGAGCGCCCCCTCCACGGCTACGAGCTGCTCGAGCGGATCCCGGAGCTCGGGGTCGAGGGGCGAGTCGACATCGGCAACCTCTACCGGCTCCTGCGGGCACTCGAAGAGGAGGGGCTAGTGCAGTCCGAGTGGAGCGCCGACCTTCCGGGCCCGGCCAAGCGCACCTACGAGCTCACCGCCGAAGGGCGGCGGCTACTCGACCGCTGGGCCGAGGCCCTCAACCGCGCGCAGGGAACCATCACAGGCTTTCTCGAGCGCTACGAAGAGGGGAGGTGAAACGTATGCATGGACATCGACATTTCCGCGGCCGCCACGGCTTCCGCGGGCACAGGCGCTTCCCGAGCCGCGAAGAATGGGTTCGCAAGCTGGAGGAGCACCAGCGCGACCTCGAGCAGGAGATCGCCGACGTCGCCGACGTGATCCGGCACCTGAAGGGCGACGAGCCTGGAGAGACCGGCACGGTTTGACCGGGCAAGGCCCCGCTCCGGCGGGGCCGATCGCCCCGTTTCTCAGTTGCTATCCTGCTAACACCACATTTCACCGGCTTGGCGAAATGGGCGCGAGGCGCCCATTTTTTGTGAGGAGCGCGAATTGGCAAACGTCTACGACAAGGAGAGAACGCTGGAGCAAGAGATCAGCGGCAAGGTCGCAGAGGCCCTGCCGGGCGTCGAGGTGCTCGCGGTCGAGCTGACCGGGCCTGAGCGGTTCACGGTTTACATCGACCGCGCCGAGGGCGTCGACCACGCCCTCTGCGAGCGGGTAACGCACGTCCTCTCGGACTACCTGCGCACCTATTCGGTCGCCGTCTCCTCGCCGGGGCTCGAACGCCCGCTGCGCAAGCCGGAGCATTTCCAGCGCGTCGTCGGCAGGCGCGTCAAGCTGAAGACCGCCGAGCGCTCGAAGCTGCGCGGTGAAGTGACCCGCGCCGACGCGAGCGCCGTCACGGTGGCGGCAGACGCAGGCGAAGTGGACATCCCGTACGAGCAGATCGTGCGGGGCAACCTGATCGACGAGGGAGAGCGATGAGCAGAGAGATCATCGAGCTCGTCCACGAGCTCGAGCGTGACCGTGGAATCGAAGGCGACACGCTGATCGCCGCGCTGGAGGATGCGCTGCTCGCCGCCTACAAGAAGACCCCCGGCTCGTCCCGCCACGCCGTGGTCGAGCTCGACAAGCTGGAGGGCGACTTCCGCGTCTTCTCGATCGAGCTGCCCGCAGACATCGAGGAGCGGTTGCTCGAGGAGGCGCGCGAGCGCGTGCTCACCGAGCTCGAGCAAGCCGAGGAGGAGAACGGCGAGCGCTCGCACGTCCTCGTCACCGACGACGACCTCGACATCGACTGGTCCGACGTCCCCGACGACCAGGTCAAGCGCGCGGACGTCACACCAGAGAACTTCGGCCGCATCGCCGCGCAGACCGCGAAGCAGGTCATCACGCAGCGGATCCGCGAGGCGGAGCGCCAGATCATGTACGACGAGTACGTCGACCGCGTCAGCGAGGTCGTGACCGGGATCGTCCAGCAGGCCGGCGACCGCAACAACGTCCTCGTTGACCTCGGCAAGGTCGAGGCGCTGTTGCCGCGCTCCGAGCAGGTGGACGGCGAGCGTTACGAGCAGGGCTCGCGGATCAAGGCCGTCATCACCGAGGTTCGCTCGGGCACGAAGGGCCCGCAGGTGATCCTCTCGCGCCGCGACCCGGAGTTGATCAAGACGCTGTTCGAGCTCGAGGTGCCGGAAATCGCTGACGGCCTCGTCGACATTCGCGCCGTCGCGCGCGAACCGGGGTATCGCTCGAAGATCGCGGTCGAGTCGCACGCCCAGGGCGTCGACCCGGTCGGCGCCTGCGTCGGCCCGCGCGGCTCGCGCGTCCGCATGGTCGTCTCCGAGCTTCGCGGCGAGAAGATCGACATCATCCCGTGGAACCCGGAGCCGGCCCGGTTTGTCGCCAAGGCGCTGTCGCCCGCGCGCGTGCGCGAGGTCTATCTCGACGACGACGCCCGCGACGCGACGGTCGTCGTGCCCGACGACCAGCTCGCGCTGGCGATCGGCAAGGAGGGCATGAACGCCCGTCTCGCCGCCCGTCTGACCGGCTGGAAGGTCGACATCAAGTCCGACACCGAGTTCGCGACCGAGGAGGCCGAAGCCGCCTATGCGGGCGAGGGCGAGGAGCAGGAGTTCACAGGCCGTTGCTCCGCGATCCTTTCGACCGGCAAGCGCTGCCCGAATGCGGCGCTGCCCGGCTCGAGGTACTGCGGCGTTCCCGCTCACCAGGAGCTCGCGCACAAGGAGGCCGAGCTCCCTGCCGACGCCCCGGCGGACACGCCGCTCGCGACGCAGGAGGAGGTCGAGGAGGCCGAGCCTGTGGGCCGCGTCGAAGAGCCTGCAGGCGAAGTCGCGATCGCGACCGAGGCTCCGAAGGAGGACCTTGTCGACGGAGGCGCTCCCGAGGAGGCTGAAGAGCCGGCGCCCGCGATCCCGGTCGAGACCACCGACGAGGCGCCCGAGCAGCCGGAGACTCCCGTCGACGTGACCGCAGGCGCGGGCCTGGAGACCACGCTCGAGGGCCACGACACGGCCGTCGACGAAGTGCCCGCGGCACCGACCGAGGGCAAGGAGGAGGCTGAAGACAGCGCCGCGTGAGCACTCCCGTCAGGACGTGCGCGGGCTGCGGCCGAAAGGCTCCGCAGGCCGAACTGCTGCGCTTCGTGGCGCACGCGGGCGAGCTCACTCCCTCCCCGAAGGGGCCCGGCCGGGGCGTCTATACGTGCAGGCGCCTGGCCTGCTTCGAGCGGGCAACCGCGCGGCGCGCCTTCAACCGCATCCTGAAAACGTCAGTCCGGGTCGATCCCGGGCTGGCACGCCTCTACACTGACCCGAATGGCTGACCGTCCGAACAGGCCCAACCGTCCGATCCGGCCCCGCCAGGGGGCGCCGGCCGGGCGCCGCAAGCGCCGCGTCGTGATCGATACCGGCGCCGCCCGGCCGCGCCAAGATAGCCGGCAAGCGCGCGACCGCCAGGAAGCGCGCCCGAAGACGCCGCGCGAGGTCGTCCAGCCGACCGGTCCGGTCACCGTCGAGTCGGGCGTCACCGTCAAGGATCTCTCGCAGGCGCTCGGGAAGCCGATGCCCGAGATCATCAAGATGCTGATGGTCCTCGGCGCGCCGAAGACGGCGACGCAGTCGCTCTCGGACGAAGAGGTCGAGTTGATCGCCGCCGAGATCGACCGCGAGATCACGATCAAGCACGCGGCCGACGAGGAGCTCGAGCCCGAGGTCTACGAGGACGACGAGGCCGATCTCGAGGCGCGGCCGCCGGTGGTGACGATCATGGGCCACGTCGACCACGGCAAGACGACACTGCTCGACGCGATCCGCAAGACGGCCGTCGTCGAGACGGAAGCCGGCGGGATCACCCAGCACATCGGCGCCTACCAGGTGCAGCACGACAGCCGCAAGCTGACGTTCCTCGACACGCCCGGCCACGAGGCGTTCACGGCCATGCGCGCCCGCGGTGCGAAGGTCACCGACATCGCGGTGCTGGTCGTCGCGGCCGACGACGGCGTCATGCCGCAGACGCGCGAGTCGATCTCGCATGCGCGCGCGGCCGAGGTGCCGATCGTCGTCGCGGTCAACAAGATCGACCTGCCGGACGCCAATCCCGACCGGGCGCGCAACGACCTGGCCGCCGAAGGCCTCCAGCCGGAGGAGTGGGGCGGGACGACGCAGTTCTCCGAGGTCTCGGCCAAGCAGGCCCAGGGTCTCGACGATCTGCTCGAGAAGGTGCTGCTGGTCGCAGACGCCGAGCTCGAGCTGACCGCGAACGCGAAGGTCGACGCCTCCGGGCCGATCATCGAGTCGCGGCTCGACGTCGGCCGCGGGCCCGTGGCGACGATGCTCGTCCACCGCGGGACGTTGCGGGTCGGCGACGCGATCGTGGCCGGCGACGCCTGGGGCAAGGTGCGCGCGCTCTACAACTTCCGCGGCGAGAAGATCAAGGAGGCCCGGCCGGGCGATCCGGTCGAGATTCTCGGCTTCGACCATCCGCCGCCCGCCGGCGAGCTGGCCCGCGTCGTCGAGAACGAGCGCCAGGCGCGAGGCTACGCGCAGGTGCGGGGCGAGCGCCTGCGCCGCGAGCAGCTCGCTCAGCGCCGCGTCGGCGTCTCGCTCGAGTCGCTCTTCGAGCAGATCCAGGAGGGCGCCGTCCAGGACCTGAACCTCGTCCTCAAGGGCGATGTCGTCGGCTCCGTCGAGGCGGCTCTCTCCGAGCTGCAGAAGATCCAGCACCCCGAGGTGCGCGTCAACGTGATCCACCAGGGTGTGGGCGGGATCACCGAGAACGACATCATGCTCGCCTCGGCCTCGAACGCGATGGTCGTCGGGTTCAACGTCAGGCCGAACGCCGAGGCGCGGTCGCTCGCCGACCGCGAGGGCGTCGAGATCCGCACCTACCGCGTCATCTACCAGCTCACGGACGACATCGAGCAGGCCCTCGTCGGGATGCTCAAGCCGGTCCGCACCGAAGAGACGATCGGCGAGGTCGAGGTGCGCGCGCTGTTCCGCGTCTCGCGGCTCGGCACGATCGCGGGCTCGTACGTCACGAACGGCACCGTCCGCCGCGGCGCCAGCGTCCGGGTGGTGCGCGACGGGACGGTCATCTACGAGACGCGCATCGCGCAGTTGAAGCGCTTCAAGGACGACGTCCGCGAGGTCGAGGAGGGGTTCGAGTGCGGCATCCTCCTGGACGGCTTCAACGACGTGAAGGAAGGCGACGTGCTCGAGGTCTACGAGACGCGCGAGGTCGAGCGCACCGACCTCGAGACGCCCGCGCCGACCTCTAGCTAACTAGCTAGCGGCTATCTAGCTACCGCTCATGGGCACCACCGGCTACGTCGGCATCCTCTCCGCCGAGCTGCACTTCCCTGAGAACGGCTCGCTGAAGGGCAAGCGCAAGGAGCTCCTGTCCGTGAAGGCGCAGCTCCAACGCCGCTTCGGCGCTGCGGTCGCGGAGGTCGATCACCACGAGCTCTGGCAGCGGTCGCGCCTCACGCTCTCGTGCGTCGCGCGCGGCCATCGCGAGCTCGAAGAGCTGCTGGACGGCGCGGAGCGCTACCTCGCCGGGCAGGCGTTCGAGCTCGGCCTCGTCGAACGCGAGATCGTCACCCTCGACAGCTAGCGGCCAGCTTGAATACCGGTATGAGCGACCGGATGCGACGGGTGAACGAGGCCGTCCGGGAGGTGATCTCGGAAGGCATGGGCGAGCTGAAGGACCCACGGGTCGGGTTCGTCACCGTCACGGGGGTCGAGACATCCGCGGACCTCCGCCAGGCAACCGTCTTCGTGAGCGTCCTCGGGACGGAGAGCAAGCGCAAGAAGACGCTCGCCGGCCTCGCTGCGGCACACGGCGTTCTGCAGGCTCGCCTCGCGCGCGAGCTCAGGCTGAAGCGGACTCCCCAGCTGACCTTCGAGTACGATCCGACGGTCGAGCGCGGGGTCCGCATGACGCAACTAATCGATGAGCTCGCGCCAACGGACGAGTGACGACCTGAGGGCAGTTGCCGAGGCCCTCCGCTCGCACGACCGGTTCTTCATTGTCACGCACGAGAACCCGGACGGCGACGCGCTCGGCTCGCTGCTCGCGATGAAGCTCGGGCTGGACCGCCTCGGCAAGGACATCGTCACCTTCCTGCCGGGGGAGAGCGGGATTCCGAGCGACCTCTCGCTGCTCCAGCTCGAGGGCCTGCAGCGTGAGCTGCCTGCGGATGCGACCAAGCGCGTGCTGCTCGCGCTCGACTGCGCGAACGCGGCGCGCATGGGCGCGGCGGCCGAGCTGCTGGGCCGTGTGCCGCTGTCGATCGACGTCGACCACCACCACGACAACACGCGCTTCGGAATGATCAACCTCGTCCTCGACGGGGCCTCGTCGACGGGCGAGATCGTCGCCGGGATCCTCGAGGAGCTCGGCGTCGAGCTCACGCGCGAGATCGCGGAGCCGATCTACGTCGCCCTGATGACCGACACGGGGCGGTTCGGCTACACGAACACGACTCCGGAGGCCCACGATCTGGCGGCCAAGCTGTTGCGGGCGGGAGTCGACCCGCGGCGTGTCTTCCAGGAGATCTACGAGCGCGTCGCGCTCGCGCATCTGAAGCTCGTCGGCCGCGCCGAGGAGCGCGCGGCGGTCTACGAGGGCGGCCGGCTGATCATCTCGTACCTGCTGCGGAGCGACTTCGAGGACTTCGGCGTCGGGGAGGAGTACGCGGAGGGGATCATCGACCGGCTGCGCGCCGTCGACGGGACGGAGATGGCAGGGATGATCCGCGAGCCGCCCGAGCCGCCGGGTTCGCCGCGGCGGGTCTCGCTGCGCGCCTCGCACGACGAGATCGACGTCTCGGCGATCGCGCGGAAGCGGGGTGGGGGAGGGCACCGCCAGGCGGCGGGCTTCTCGAGCGACGAGTCGATCGACGCGATCGTCGAGTTCATCCGCAGCGAGTTCGTGCAGGCGACGCGTGCCGCCGCGCGCCCTTAGTCCCAGCGGCCTCTTGCTCGTCGACAAGCCGGAGGGGCCGTCGTCCTTTGCCGTGGTCGCGGACGTGCGCCGCCGGACCGGCGCGCGGACTGGGCATGCGGGGACCCTCGATCCGTTTGCCAGCGGATTGTTGCTCGTGTTGTCCGGAGCGGCAACTAAGCTGGCCTCATGCTTCGTTGGGCTGGACAAGCGCTACGCGACGGACGTGGACCTGCGTGCCGTGACGGATACCGGCGATCGCGAGGGTGGGGTGGTGGAGCGGCACGATGCTCCGAGCCCGGACGAGCTCGAGCGCCGGCTCGCGGGCCTCCGCGGCGAGATCGAGCTGCCGGTTCCTGCCGCCTCGGCGGTCAAGATCGGCGGTGAGCGCGCCTACCGGCTGCACCGGCGTGGCGAGGCGGTCGAGATGCCTCTTCGGCGCTCCCGCGTGGACGCGCTCGACGTCATTTCCTATAGCGACGGGATCGTTCGGCTCGACCTGCGCGTCAGCTCGGGGACCTACGTGCGGGCGATCGCCGCGGCGCTCGGTGGGCACTGCGCGACGCTCCGGCGCACCGAGGTGGGGCCGTTCCGGGTCGAGGAGGCCGATGCGGAGCGGATCATCCCGCCGGACGAGGCGCTCGGACGGATCGGGCTCGACGCGGCGGGATCAGGCGAGGCTCGGTGAAGGTCGCGCACGACGTCGGCGAGCTGCGCAGGCAGGCTCGGGCGGTCGCGATCGGAACCTTCGACGGCGTCCACCTCGGCCACCGGCGGGTGCTCGAGGCTGCGGTTGCCGCCGGGCTGGCGCCGACCGTGGTCACGTTCGACCCGCATCCGCGGATCGCGTTCGGCTACGAGGTCGAGCTGCTGACGGCGCTGCGCCGGCGCTTGGAGCTGATCGGCGAGGCCGGAATCGAGGAGACGCTCGTGGTCGAGTTCGATCTCGACCTGGGTCGGCTCGAGCCGGAGGTGTTCGCCGAGCGCGTGCTGCGGCCGATCGGTACGGAGGTCGTGGTCGCGGGCGCCGACTTCCGCTTTGGCCGCGGACGCGCGGGCGACCTGGAGCTGCTCGGACGGCTGGGCTTCGACGCTCGCACGGTGCCGCTCGTCGAAAGCGTCTCCTCGAGCAGGATCCGCGACCTTCTGCGCGCGGGCGAGATCGAGCGGGCCGCGAAGCTCCTCGGCCGGCCACCCGAGGTCGAGGGGACGGTCGTTGCGGGCGACGCGCGCGGCGGGACGCTGGGCTTTCCGACGGCGAACCTGCGCCTCGAGCCGGAGCTACTCGTGCCCGCGTACGGGATCTACGCGGGCGCCGCCGACGGCCACCGAGCGGCAATCTCGATCGGCACGAACCCGCACTACGGCGGCGAGGAGCGTCGCGTCGAGGCGCACCTGCTCGACTTCGAGGGCGACCTCTACGGCCGGAGGCTCGTGCTCCAGCTCTGGCGCCGCCTGCGCGACGAGCAGTCGTTCGCGAGCGAGGATGGGCTCGTCGCTCAGATCGCGCGCGACGTCGAGGAGACGCGCGCCGCAGATCCGCCCGTATAACTGTCGAAACCTGTCGTTTTCGACGAGGTTGGAGCAACGCAAGTTTCGCGAATCTCCGGAATCTCCTTTGGTATGGGAGAGAGGACACCGCTCCTCCGCGTCATCGAAACGGTGGGCTGCCTGGCTTGCGGCGCCGTCTACGCGAAGCCGCGCCTCGGGGGCACGGCCGCCACCAACCCCGGGTGCCCGAGGTGCGGGTACCTGGGCTGGTCGTCGCTCAACCCGGTGCCAGAGCCTGCGCCCCACCACTTCTACGCGGATCCCCGGCAGAACCGGCTCGCCCCACCACGCTGACGCCGCCGAAATAATGGTGCAGCGACGGCCAGGCGCGGACCTCGTAGCCTGCCTCCTCGAGAGCGGCTGACACCTCCGGCTCGAACCCGGGCTCCAGGTGGACGACCCCCGCTGCCGGGTGTAGCCGCGGTTTCGTGACTGCAGCCTCCGGCTCGAGCCTCTCGTCGAGGATCCCGGCGACGACTTGGACGAGGGCCCCGCGCAGCCGCGTTCCTCCTGCCGCGCCCGCTGCGAGGGCAAGACCCTCGCCATCGAATGCCACGCTTGGGGCCATCATGCTTTCCATCCGCTCGCCGGGCTCGAGGCGGCCGCGGATCAGGTCGGTCTCGCCGAGCATGCTGTTGAGGTGGAGGTCCAAGGCCGGCACGAAGTCGCCGGAGCCGAGCCCGAGGCTGGTCGTCAGCACGCACGCGTTCCCCTCCGCATCGGCGACGGTCAAGTTGGTGGTGTGGCCCGCGACGGCAGTGCCGTCGAGCGTTCGAGTAAGCGCTAGGGCGCGCTCGGCCGGCGCGAGCCCGCGCAAGGGCGGCACCCTGGAGATGGCCGCGGGGACGCCCGATAGCCCTTCGCGGGTGAGGAAGCACGTCCCGGCGTACGCGGCCTCGACGGGCTCGGACCAGGTTGCTTCGTACCGTTGCAGGTCTTCCTGGGTTACGAGCCCGCCTCGCTCGTCCATCAGCTCCAGCAGCGACGAGCCGAGCGCGCCCTCATACAGGCTGCGCGGCCCTTCCTCAGCGACGAGCTCGAGTGCGCGCACGAGCCCCGGCTGCTCGAGCCGGCCGCCGGCCTCGAGGAGCTCACCGCCCGGCGAGTAGATCCTCGCGCCCTCGTTCATCGTCATCACGGGCGCGAGCATCGCGAGGCAGGACGCGTGCGCCGGGGGAAAGTCGACGCCTTCGCGGGCCAGCCGGAGAGCCGGCTCGACGAGCCGCGGCCACGGCAGCCGCCCGTGCTCGGCATGAAGCACACCGAGCCCGGCCGGGAGCCCCGGAACGCCGCAGGACGCGATCCCGACCGCGTAGTGGACGAGCTCCGTGCCGAACGGGATCTCGAGCTCCAGCAGCTCGACGTCTCTGCGCTCCCCGCCGAGCCCCGGGACCGCCACGAAGCAGTCGAGATTGCGCGCCTGCCCGGTCAAGACATCGAAGTAGATCCCGTGCCCACCGCCCAGTAGCCCGGTCATCACGGTTTCCGCGACGCAAGAGGCGAGGGAAGCAGCGACGGCCGCATCGGCGGCGGAGCCGCCCTCGGAAAGCACTTCGATCCCGGCCTCGACCGTGGCCGGATGCCCAGCTGCGACCGCCGCTTGCACCGTGGACAGATCGTGACGCTTCCGGCGCACTCGCGTCACCCACCCGCGCGCAATTCCTCGTTACGCTCGCAGCGGGGAGGAGGCTGGCGGCCACCGGGGCCCGCCGCCGTCGCGGAACGAGGCGAAAACCTGCGAGTTGCTACCCTTCCGGCGTACCGCAGTCTCGGCCGTACGCGGGTGCTTCCTCGCGGCGCGCTTGGACTGCGGAGTCACGTTAGAAGGAGGCAGTTTGACCCTCACCAAGGAAGCGAAGCAGGGCATCGTCGGCAAGCACGGCCGCAGCGAGCAGGACACCGGCTCGGCCCAGGTGCAGATCGCGCTCCTGACCGCACGCGTCAACGAGCTCACCGAGCATCTCCGCGAACACCCGAAGGACCACTACTCGCGCCGGGGGCTGCTCAAGCTCGTCGGCCGCCGCCGCCGCCTGCTGCAGTACCTGCAGAAGCGCGACCTCGAGGGGTACCGGAACTTGATCCAGGAGCTCGGCCTGAGGAGGTAGGCCGGACGCCCACAAACCCGCGGAGGGTGGAAGTTTGAGTGAGCTGTGCCTTGAGCCGATAGGCAGCTGACTCAAACCTCCACTCTCCACAAGAAGTGGAGGCATGAACCATGGCAGTAACGACTGAGGCCCGGACCGCGACGGTGTCCGTCACCGTCGGCGACCAGGAGCTGACTTTCGAGACCGGCAAGCTCGCCAAGCAGGCGGACGGCGCAGTTGTCGTCCGCGCGGGCGAGACGATGGTGCTCGCGACCGCGACGGGCAAGATGGAGGCGCGCGAAGGCGCGGACTTCTTCCCGCTCACCGTCGACGTCGGCGTCCCACCGAGCGGGCGATCCTGACGGCGCGCATGATCGACCGCCCGATCCGGCCGCTCTGGCCGAAGGGCTTCCGCAATGAGGTGCACGTCGTCTGCACGACGCTCTCGGCCGACCTCATCACGGCGCACGACATCCTCTGCATCAACGGCGCCTCGGCGGCGCTGATGGTCTCGCCGCTGCCGTTTCTCGGCCCGGTCGGCGCGGTCCGCATCGGCCTGGTCGACGGCGAGCTCGTCGTCAACCCGACCCTGCCGACGATCGAGGCGGACGAGAGCACGCTCGACCTCATCGTCGTGGGCACCAAGGACGCGCTGACGATGGTCGAGGCCGGAGCTGAGGAGGTGCCCGAGGAGACGATCCTCGAGGCCTTCGAGCTGGCCCACGCCGAGATCGTGAAGATCTGCGACGCGCAGGAGGACCTGCGCCGCCAGGCCGGGAAGGAGCGCTGGCTCGACGCCGAGCTCACCGAGCAGCTGGAGGGCGAGCACGGCGCCAGCTTCCAGGAGCGGATCGCGAGGGAGGGTCTCCGCGAGACGGGCGCGCTCGTCGAGGAGCTCGTCGCCGAGCTCTCTCCGCCGATCACGATGGACTCGACCGAGGAAGACATCCGCCGGCAGATCCAGGTGCGCGCGAGCCTGGCGCTGATCGTCGAGCGGCAGCGCCTCGAGGCCACGCTCGGCCCGGTGCGCGAGCAGTTCGAGGACGACCTACGGGCGCTGACCGACGCCGAGCAGGACTCGAAGGAGCTCAAGTCCGCGAAGCGGAACCTGCTCTTCGAGCGGATCGAGGGCGAGGTCGAGCTGCCGTTCCCCGTCGGGCCGACTCCCGCAGACGAGGACGCGCCGCCTGTCAAGGACTCGACGACGCGCCAGTTCGTCAAGCGGGCCGCGGAGACGATCTACAAGGAGCTCGTCCGCCGCAAGATCGCGATCGACAAGCGCCGTCCCGACGGACGCGGCGCCGAGGAGATCCGACAGGTCACGTGCGAGGTCTCGGTGAGCCCACGCACGCACGGCTCGGCGCTCTTCACGCGCGGGCAGACGCAGATCATGTCGCTGCTCACGCTCGGCACCGCGAAGGAGGGACAGCGGATCGACGACCTCTCGCTCGAGTCCGAGCGCCGCTACATGCACCACTACAACTTCCCGCCCTATTCGGTCGGGGAGACGGGCTTCATGCGAGGCCCGAAGCGGCGCGACATCGGCCACGGCGCGCTCGCACAGCGGGCGCTCGAGCCGGTGATCCCGAGCCTGGAGGACTTCCCGTACACGATCCGGATCGTCTCCGAGACGCTGGAGTCGAACGGCTCGTCGTCGATGGGGTCGGTCTGCGGCTCGACGCTCGCGCTCCAGGATGCGGGCGTGCCGATCAAGGCGCCCGTGGGCGGGATCGCGATGGGCCTCGTCAAGGAGGGCGACGATTACGTGATCCTGACCGACATCCAGGGTGCCGAGGACCACCTCGGCGACATGGACTTCAAGGTCGCCGGGACGCGCGAGGGCATCACCGCTCTCCAGATGGACATCAAGATCACCGGCGTCACGCAGGAGATCATGAGCAACGCGCTCGAACAGGCGAAGCGGGCGCGCGAGTCCATCCTGGACAAGATGGCCGAGGTGATGCCGGAGAGCCGCACGGAGCTCCCGTCGCACGCCCCCCGCATCTCGACGGTCAAGATCGATCCGGAGAAGATCGGGATGGTGATCGGCAAGGGCGGCGAGACGATCCGCGGGCTCGAGGCCGACTACGAGGTCCAGATCGACATCGAAGAGGACGGAACGATCCTGATCTATGCGACCGAGGGCGACAAGGCCGCCGCCGCGATCGCCGCGATCGAGGGTCTGACGAAGGAGCCCGAGGTCGGCGACACCTACACCGGCAGGGTCGTGAAGACGACCCAGTTCGGCGCGTTCGTCGAGCTCAAGAAGGGCACCGACGGCCTACTCCACGTCTCGAACGTCGGCCCCGGCCGGGTCGGCCATATCGAGGACGTGATCGCGCGCGGGGACGTGCTCGACGTGATCGTCCAGGAGGTGGACAAGGAGCGCGGCCGGATCGGCCTCAAGCTGATCGCCAAGCACGAGAACGGCTCGCTCGTCCAGCCTGAGGAGCTGATCGAGCGCGCCAAGGACGCACCGCCCCGCGAGCGCGAGGAGCGCCCACCGCGGCGCGACGGCGAGCGGGGTCGTGGCGGCCGCGGTGGCGGACGCGGACGCGGCGGCGGTCGCGACCGCTGAGGTAACTGGGCAGTCAGGAGCGCCGGCGCTCGTCGAGGCGAGGTCGCAGGCGCTCCTGATCGCCGCTGTCCGGGGCGCCCTCGCCCTGGCCGGCCTGGGCGCGACGATCGCCCGCGGCCTGCATCCTGGCGCCGCCGTCGCCTTGCTCGCCGCCGGTGCAGTGGTCCTCTTGTTCGCGGTCTACAGCGGTGACAGGCGGCAGCGATCGGCCCTGAAGTTCGCAAGCCCTGACCCGGTTCCGGCCGGAGCTCACCTGGAGAGCCGCGCCCGCGCCCTCGCCCAGGCTGCCTACCCGAGCACCATCGGGCTGGCCGTGCTGACTGCCGTCGCGCTCTGGCCGCAGCCCGGCCTGGCCGCTCTGCTGGCCGGCATCCTCGCGGGGCTCGCCGTCATGTCCCTCATCGGCGCCGCGCGGCTCGCGTCCTGGGAGCATTCGAGGCGGGCGCGGATCCTGATCGAGCACAAGACGAGCCGTGTCTTCGAAGCGCGGCAGTGACACACGACGTCATCGTGGTCCTGGCGGCGCTCGGCGTCGCGGGGCAAGTATTGGCCGCCGTGTTGCTGCTTCTCGGCCTCGCGTGGGCCGCCGGCGCCCGCTCGGCCGGGGATGCGCTTAGGCGGACGATCGAGGGCTATGAGCTGTGGCTCGCCTTCCTGGTCTCGGCGGTGGCCACCGGCGGGAGCCTCTTCTTCTCCGAGATCGCGCACTTCACCCCGTGCGAGCTTTGCTGGTTCCAGCGGATCTGCATGTATCCGCTCTCGATCGTGACGCTGCTCGCCGCGCTCGCCAACGACCGGCGCCCCGCTCGCTACCTGCTGCCCCTGCCGCTGGTCGGCGCGGGTGTCTCCGTCTACCACCTCCTGGTCGAGAACGGCGTCGTGGGGCAGACGAAGGCGTGCCTGATCTCCGCGCCCGGGGGTTGCGGCGTCAAGTGGATCAATCAGTTCGGCTACATGACGATCCCGACCCTGGCGCTGACGGCGTTTGCGCTCTGCTTCGCCTTCCTGCTGCTGGCGGGGCTTCCGCCCGGTACCGTGGAACCGAGATGACCAGCGGCAAGAAAGCACGCAGCCAGCGCCGAACGCCGGCTCCACCACCGGTTCGGAGTACCGGGGGCGGGCGCCGTGCCTCGCCGAAGGTTCTGGCCGCCGGGGCCGGGGCGATCGCGCTCGCGGCCGTGGCTGCAGCGCTCGCGTTCGCGCTAACAGGCGGGTCGTCCCCGAGCACTCCGACGACGGCGGCCGGAACGCTGCCTGATGCAGGTTCTGCGGTCCAGCTGTTCAAGGGCATTCCGCAGCACGGAAATGTGCTCGGCAAGGCGAGCGCCCCCGTGACGATGGTCGAGTACATCGACCTGCAGTGCCCGGTCTGCCGCGCCTTCGAGAGCGACGTGATGCCCACGATCGTCCCGCGCTTTGTCAAGACCGGGAAGGTGCGCGTGATCGCGCGGCCGATCGCGTTCATCGGGCCGGACTCGGTGCGCGGCCGCCTCGCCGCGCTCGCCGCCGGTCGGCAGAACTTCTTCTTCGAACTCGCGCAGCTCCTCTACTACAACCAGGGCAGCGAGAACAGCGGCTGGCTCGACGACGACCTGATCCGCTCGGCGTTCTCAAGCATCCCGGGCCTCAACGTCGCGGCGGCAGAGCAGGCGCGCACCGAAACGGCGATCGCGCAGGAGGGCGACCGCTTCGAGGCCCAGGCGACCGCCGACAACGTCACCGGCACCCCGACCGTTCTCGTCGGTAAGACCGGCGGGAAGCTGACCGAGGTCGTCTCGCCGGACGTCTCCAACCTAAGCGCCGCGATCCAGCAGGCGCTGAAGAGCTAGCGACTACTCGCCCCCGCCCGACGTCTCCAACAACCGGTCCTAATAGCGGTCGAGCTCGCGCAGGCGCTCGTCGCTGATGCCGAAGTGGTGCGCGATCTCGTGCAATACGACCCGCCTGATCATCTGGCGTAGCTGCGCCGTGTCCGTCCCGTAGAACCGCTCCAGCGGGCCGCGATAGATCGAGATCTTGTCAGGCAGCGCGGCGTACGCGCTCGTCCGGCGCGTCAGCGGCACGCCCTGGTAGAGCCCGAACAGCGGCTGCCCGAGCGGAGGCTCGTCCTCGACGACGATCTCGACGTTGGACATCGCCGCCTGCAGGTCGTCGGGCAGATCCTCGATCGCGGCGGCCACGACCTCCTCGAACTCGGCCTCGGTGCGCTCGTCGTCCACGAGACGAGCCTAGCGGCGCACCGCGAGTACGATCCGTCCGTGCAGCGGTACGTCCTCACCGAGCTCGACTCCGGCGAGCGCGTCATCTCCGAACGGCTCGCGCACGTGCGCTCGGTCGCGATCGGCTTCTGGATCGGTGCCGGCTCGCGCGACGAGACCGACGCAAAGGCCGGCGTCTCGCACTTCCTCGAGCACCTGCTGTTCAAGGGGACGGCGAGCCACACGGCGCAGGAGATCGCCGAGATCTTCGATACGCTCGGCGGCGAGCTGAACGCGGCGACCTCGCGCGAGCACACGGTGCTTTACGCCCGCGTCCCCGACGACCGTCTCGAGACGGCGCTCGGCGTGATGGGGGAGATGGTGTTCGCGCCCTCGTTCGCCGAGCTGGATGCCGAGCGCGAGGTCGTGCTCGAGGAGATCGCGATGTACGAGGACCAGCCGCAGGAGCTCGTGCACGACCTGATCTCGGAGGCGACCTTCGGGAACCACCCACTCGGCCGGCCGGTGATCGGGCGGGCGGAGGTGATTTCGAACGTCACGCGCCGAACGCTCTCGGCGTACCACCGCTCGATGTACGTGCCCGGCAACGTCGTGGTCTCGGCCGCGGGCAACCTCAAGCACGAAGAGCTTCAGCGCCAGCTGTTGAAGGCCCAGCGCAAGGCCGTCGAGTCGGTGCGCAAGGGGCCTCGCGTCCGCCCGCTGCTCGTCAAGCCGCCTGCGCCGAGCCTCCGCTTCCAGCGGAAGGACACCGAGCAGTACCACGTCTGCATCGCCGCTCCCGGGATCGCCCGCTCCGACAAGCGCCGCTTCGCGGCCTCGCTGCTTGACGGGATCCTGGGAGGATCGGCCTCGTCGCGGCTCTTCCAGGAGATCCGCGAGAAGCGCGGGATGGCGTACGCGGTCTACAGCTTCGCCTCGCAGTAC
>VAXM01000108.1 GCA_005883335.1 Actinomycetota bacterium | reverse complement strand
AGGGTTGCGCGTCATCTCGGACTTCGAGTGGGAGTTCCAGATGAACCAGCTCAACCGGACGCTCGCGCCCGAGGTCGAAACGGTCTACGTGATGGCGAGCCCGCAGGTCAGCTTCGTCTCGTCGAGCGGCGTGAAGGAGATCGCGAGCTTCGGCGGAAACGTGGACGAGCTCGTGCCCGAGAGCGTCGCACACCGGTTCAAGGAGCTGTTCCCGGCCGGCCGGCCCGGCACCCCGGAGAATCCCCAAGAGTGAGCGAGAGAATCGAACAACTGCTGGGAGCCGGCCACGACGTGCGGCTCGGCAAGCGCGACGCCTACGAGGTGCTCCAGAAGCTGCGCGCTCGCGGCGCGCGCAGCGAGGCCGCGGAGCGGCTCGAGTCGCAGCTGGCCGACGCCGACGAGGTCGTGGTGCCTGAGGGCGAGGCGCAGCAGCTCCTCGAGGAGCTGAAGGCGAGCGGCCGCCGCTGGATCTCGGGAACGGATGCGCCGCGCCCGGAGCCGCCGCGAAAGGCCGAGCCGGAGCCCGAGCCGGAGCGGAGGGGCTGGCGATTCTGGCGAGACCATTAGGCATCGCTGCGATGCCGCTGTCAGGACGCGCGAGCTTCGCTCGTGTGTCCGTCTGAAATGACCGGTCGAAACCTCAGATTCGATAGAAATCGCTGACGGGCCGAAGCCCTCTGTAGACTCCGAAAATCCATGGATGTACTCGTCTTGATCGACAAGCTGGACGACCTCGTGCACAACGCGAAGGCCGTCCCGCTGACCGACCAGGTTCGCATCGACCGCGAGGAGATCTACGACATCCTCGACCAGATGCGGGCGACGATCCCCGAGGAGATCAAGCAGGCCCGCTGGATCGTCAAGGAACGCCAGGAGATGCTGGCCGAGGCGAAGCGCGAGTGCGACCGAATTCTCGGCGAGGCACGCGAGCAAGCGGTTCGCGAGGCCTCACAGACCGAGATCGTCAAGCTCGCCGAGCGCCAGGCCGGAGAGATCGTCGACGACGCCCGCCGTCAGGCCCGCGAGACGCGGCTGGAGATGGAGGACTGGGCAGACTCGATCCTCTCGACTCTCGAGGTCAACCTGGACAAGTTCCTGAGCGCGGTCAAGCGGGGCCGGGAGCGGCTGCACGAGCGCTCGCAGGAAACGGTCGTCGCCGGGGTCGCTGCCGGCATCGAGAGCACGAACGACGATCAGCCTTATTAGGGCGTAACGCTTGGACACGTTTCTGGCCGTCGCGAGCAAGCGCGACTGGCGCAGCTACGCCGACCGACCCGTCCCCGAGGACGTCCAGCGCCGCATCCTCGACGCCGGCCGCCTGAGCGGTAGCTCCCAGAACAAGCAGCCGTGGACGTTCGTCGTCGTCGAGAGCGCCGAAGCGAAGGCTCGTCTTGCGGAGCTCGTCTACATGGAGGCGAACGTCCGCACGTGCGCGTTCGCCGTTGCGATCGCGACGGGGGGCGGCAAGTTCCCGCTCGACGTCGGCCGGGCCATGCAGAACATGATGCTCGCCGCCTGGAACGATGGCGTCGTCTCTTGCCCGAACGGCATGCCTGACCCTGAGGCCGCCGCCCGCGCGCTCGGTCTCGACGAGGGCTCGCTCCCGATCAACATCCCGAGCTTCGGCTATCCCAAGCGCCCGCTCGACCCGGAGTCGAAGAGCGCGCAGGATTGGAGCGCGGAGGCCAACCGCAAGGTGCTCGACGAGCTCGTCAGGCGGCTCTAGGCTCCCGCCGCCCGTACTTCAGGCGCTCGGCGAACTTCCTCGCGACGACTCCGACGCCGACAACTCCGACGAAGAGCGGGGCGAGAAAGACGTAGATAAACGCGACCCAGGGGATGTCCCCGCCGATCGCCGGGTTCTCGCCGGCGGGGAGCGCGATCAGAATCGCCAGCATCGGGAGGACAAGCGTCGCCCACCACCTACCGATCAGGACGCCGCAACCCAGGTAGCCCGCGAGGGTCAGCACGGTGTCGACCCACTGCCAGGTCCCGCTGTTCACCCGGTCCGTGTTCTCAATGCCATAGACGGCCACCCCGAGAAACGCCGTGAAAAGCACGAGGGCCGCGATGTCTACCTTGCGCGGGGGCCCGACGAGCGGCAGACCACGCTCGACTCGGCGAAGCGCCATCCCGAACGCAGCCGCGACGGCAAGAACGAGCACGATCTCCATGCGGTACGTGTGCCCACGCGGGGCTGATTTAGACGCAATGAGGTTGCTACCGTGGCCGGGATGACCACGTTCAACCTGCGCACGCTCAAGATCCGCTCCGGGGAGCAGTTCCAGGACGGGCGCGAGATCAAGCTCGTGCCGCTCGAGCTCGGCGGCCAGCGCTACCTGCCCGTGCCCGAGACGTTGCCCGCGGAGCTCACGATCACGCGCGCCTCGACCGGGACCGTCTTCGAGCTCGGCTTCCACGTCCGGCTGCATGGGCCCTGCTTCCGCTGTCTGGACGACGCCGTGCTCGACCTGCCGATCTCGGCCCAGGAGTACCAGGCGACGGCCCCCGACGGCGACGAGGAGCTGCGCACGCCGTACCTCGACAACGACCGGCTCGACCTCTCCGCGTGGGCGCACGACGCGCTCGCGCTCGAACTCCCGGACAAGATCCTCTGCCGCGCCGACTGCGCCGGCCTCTGCACGGTCTGCGGCAAGAACCTGAACGCAGAGCCGCACGAGCACGACGAGCATGAATCCGACCCGCGCTGGGCGGCTCTGGCGGAGTTGAAGGACCGCCTCTAGGATTCGGAGCGGCGCCACGGCGCCGTTCTATGAGGGCCTAGCTGACGAAACCGAGCCGTCTTCTTCCTCGTCAGGAGGTCCCGCTTTGCAGCCGAACTCGATCACGCTCGTCGACGTCTCCGTCTCGCACGGCGCCGACGAAGTCTTCAGCCACGTCTCGCTCACCGTCGGCGCCGGCAGCCGGATCGGTGTCGTCGGCCCCAACGGCGCCGGCAAGACGACGCTGCTGCGCCTGCTGGCCGGTCTCGAGGAGCCGGAACGCGGGCGCGTGCGCCTGAGCCCGCCGGGCCTCTCGGTCGGTTACCTCCCGCAGGAGCCAGATCCAACTGGTGAGGCTCTTTCCGGCGGGCAGGCTCGACGGGCTCGGCTCGCGGCGCTGCTCAGGGCTGACCACGACGTCTACTGTCTCGACGAGCCCACGAACGACCTCGACTTCGAGGGGCTCGAGTGGCTCGAGCGCCTCGTTCAGGGCGTCCGCGGCAGCGTCGTCTGCGTCTCGCACGACCGCGAGTTCCTCGACCGCACGGTGACGCGGATCGTCGAGCTCGAGGAGGGCCGGCAGCGGCTGCGCGAGTGGGCAGGCGGCTGGAGCGAGTACGAGGCCGCCCGCACCCGCGCGCGAGAGACGCAGTACCGGCGTTTCGAGGAGGCGGACGAGCAGCGGCGCGAGATCGAGTCGCTGCTGCGCGAGCGCCGCGGCCAGGCAAAGAGCCACGGCCGGCGCGCGGGGCGGCGCAGCACGCACGCACAGATGACGAAGGTACGGCAGGCCGAGCGCGCGCTCGAGCGGGTCGAGCAGGTCGAGAAGCCGTTCGAGCCGTGGGAGCTCCATCTCGAGCTCGAGCCCGGGCGGCGAGGCGGCGACCTCGTCGTCCGCCTGGAAGGCGCGATCGTCGAGCGCGGTGGGTTCCGGCTCGGACCCATTGACCTCGAGCTCTACCGCGGCGACCGCCTCGTGGTCGCGGGCCGCAACGGCAGCGGCAAGTCGACGCTGCTCGGCGCGCTGACCGGGACGATGCCGCTCGCGGACGGGCGGCGACAGGTTGGAGCCGGAGCGGTCCTCGGCGAGCTCCAGCAGACCCGCGGCCGCTTCACGGTCGACGACCCCCTCGTCGAGGCCTTCGGTGGCCCGCAGGAGCAGGCGCGCACGCTGCTGGCGAAGTTCGGCCTCGGCGCGGACGACGTGCTCCGCCCGGCCCGCACCCTCTCGCCGGGCGAGCGGACGCGCGCCCAGCTCGCGCTGCTCTCCGCGCAGGGGGTCAACTGCCTGATCCTCGACGAGCCGACGAACCACCTCGACCTGCCCGCAATCGAGGAGCTCGAGGCCGCGCTCACCGGCTACCCGGGAACGATCGTCCTCGTCACGCACGACCGCCGCCTACTCGAGCGCTTCGGCGCGACGCGGCAGGTGGATCTGTAATCCCTGGCTATACTCGCCCGCTCATGGCCGTCCCCAAGAAAAAGCAGTCGAAGTCGAGGCGCGACAAGCGCCGGGCCACGCACCGGCTCGAAGCGCCGCGCCTGAACCTCTGCCCGCAGTGCGGCCAGCCGAAGCAGCCGCACCGGATGTGCCCGAACTGCAAGACCTACGCGGGTCGAGAAATAGAACCGCTCCGCACCCCGACCCCTTAGCGGATTGACGAAGATCGCCGTCGACGCGCTCGGTGGCGACCGCGCCCCTGAGGAAGTCGTCGCAGGCGCCCTCGAAGCCGCCGCCGACGGCATCGAGCCGATCCTGTTCGGCCCAAAAGGTCTGGAGACGGGCGGCCTCGAGCTCGTCGAGACGACGCAGGCGATCGGGATGGACGAGAAGCCCGCCGACGCAGTCAAGGCCAAGCCGGACAGCTCGCTCGTTGCCGCGTGCCGCGCCGTGGGCCAGAAGCAGGCCGACGCCGTCGTCTCGGCCGGGAACACAGGCGCGGTGCTCGCCGCCTGCTTCCTCGAGCTGCGTCGGCTGCCCGGGGTCGCGCGGCCGGCGATCGCGGTCGTGATTCCTGCCGAGAACCGCCCGACGGTCCTGATCGACGCGGGCGCGAACGCCGATGGCCGCGCCGAGCACCTGCTCCAGTTCGCGTACATGGGCTCCGTCTTCGCCCAGGAGATTCTCGACGTCCCGAACCCGGAGGTGCGGCTGCTCTCGATCGGCGAGGAGCCCGAGAAGGGGAACCAGCTGACGCTCGAGGCGCACGAGCTACTGGCTGCTGCAGAGGGCCTCGATTTCCGCGGCAACACCGAGAGCCGCAACCTCCTGCTCGGAGCCGCCGACGTCGTCGTCTGCGACGGCTTCACCGGCAACGTGATGCTGAAGCTGACCGAAGGGACGATCAAGGTCGTGCTCGACGCGCTCCGCGAGGAGATCGTCGCCAGCCGCCGCGGCAGGGTGGGCGGGCTGCTCGTCAGGCCCGCGGCGCGGGGCCTGCGCCGCCGGCTCGACCCCGAGACCTACGGCGGGGCCTATCTGCTCGGCCTGCGCGGCCTGGCAGTGATTGCCCACGGCAACTCCTCGCGCAGGGCGATCGCGAACGCCATCCGGCTCGCCGCGCGCGGCGTCGAGCACGACGTGGTCGGCAGGCTGGCGCAGCGCCTGCCGGAAAGAGTGTTAGCATCCGCGCGCTCCGAAACCCCAGGCAAGTGAGGTGACAGTGGCGGCAACGCGAGAGGAAGTGTTCGAGCGGGTCAAGGAAGTCCTGACGGAACAGCTCGGGGTGGATGAGAACGAGGTCACCGAAGAAGCCTCTTTCCAGGAGGACCTGGACGCCGACTCGCTCGATCTCGTGGAGCTGATCATGGAGCTCGAGGACCAGTTCGGGATCAAGATCTCGGACGAGGACGCGCAGAAGATCCAGACCGTCGGGCAAGCCGTCGACTACGTCGCAACGCACCAGTAGCCCAAGTCCCACCGGCCGGCCGGGGGAGCTGACCAAGCTCATCGCGGAGCTGCCTCACTGGCGGCTCGAGAACGTCTTCACCCACAGCTCGTGGGCGCCGGACCGCGCCTCGTCGTACGAGCGGCTCGAGTTCCTCGGGGACAGCGTGCTCGAGCTCGCAGTCGCCCGGGCGCTCTACGACCGCTATCCCGACTTCTCGGAGGGCCGGCTCGCGAAGATCCGCTCGCATGTCGTCTCGCGAGCGAGCTGTGCCGTCGTCGCGGGGGAGCTCGGGCTGGGGGACCTGCTCTCGGAGCGAGGCGCCCGGCTCGTCCCGGAGGACGAGCTCAAGCGGCTCGCGCGCAACCGCAACGTCCTCGCAGCGCTCCTCGAGGCCTCGCTTGCGGCTGTCTACCTCGAGCACGGCTTCGAGTCGATCGCCTACTCGGTGGTCGCGGCGTTCGAGGGACGCGTCGCCTACGCGCTCAACACCTACGTCGACCACAAGACCGAGCTCCAGGAGGAGCTCGCGCGCCGCGGCCGGCAGGTCTCGTATTCCGTGCTCGACGTCAAGGGCCCGCCGCACGACCGCACGTTCACCTGCGCCGCGGTGATCGACGGCGAGGAGGCGGGAGTGGGGAC
>VAXM01000119.1 GCA_005883335.1 Actinomycetota bacterium | reverse complement strand
ACGCGGAGGTGGACGCCTCGGCGCTCTCCACGCTGCGCGTCTCGTTCGGGGCCATTCCCAGCGCGGTGCCGCCCGAGCAGCAGCCGGGCTAGTCGTGGCGACGGAGCTCCAGCGCCTACGGCAGCGCATCGCCGCGCTCGAGACCGAGAAGCTCGAGCTGCACAAGCAGCGGGAGGAGCTCGCGCGCGTGAAGGCGGAGATCTCGCTGGCGGATCTCGCTCGCAGCTTCGCCACGGCGGCCACCGCCGGTGAGGCCGCGGCCCCGGATCGGGCGGTTCGCTCGCTGGCCGCGACGGTCCAGGGCCACTTCACCGTGGGGCCCGACGGCGTCGGGATCCGCTTCCAGCCGCCCGAGCTCGGCGACCGCACCGCCGGGCTCGGCCGAGCGTCGTTCGAGCTCGCGAAGCTGCCGCCCCCGGCGGCTGCCGCCGCACCCTCGAACCTGACGGCGGTGCTCCAGGAGAAGCAGGCGCTCTACAGCGACGAGCGGTGGCGGCGCAAGGCAGAGGGAGCGAGGGTGGTGAGCGAAGTCGTCCGCGTGCTCGGCGTGACGCCGACCGCGGGCGAGCTCGTGGCCGCCGCAGCGTCGATCGCCGCCCACGAACGCCGGATGGCATTGAGCTTCCGCGGCGGCGAAGGTCAGCCGTACCGCACGGCGACCCGCTCCCTGGTCTGGCTCGTGAACGCCGTCGTCACGAAGCCCGAGGCCTCGGCGAGCGATCTGCTCGCTCTGAGCGCGACGCTCGCCGCGACGACCGCCGTGGCGCGCGAGCTCCTACGGTGAACGCGTCCGAGGCGCGCCGGCAACGCCGCGAGGAGGAGCGTACGGAACGGCGCCGCAGCGAGCGGCTCGCGGAGAAGGCTGAACGCGACGCCGAGGAGGAGCGCGAGGCAGAGCGCGCCGAAGCGCGGCGACGGCAGGCGGCGCGTGAAGAAGCCGAGGCGACGGCGGCCGAGGAGAGCGCACGCGAGCGTCGCGCCCAGCGCCTTGCAGCGGTGCGCCGCGAGCGAGCCGTCGCGGCGCGGCGCGCCCAGGCCCGGGAAGAGCGCCGTCGCGTGGCGAGATCGGAGCGTGCCGAAGGCCAGCGAGAGCAGCAGAGACGGGCTGCGGCCTCGCAGCGTGAAGTCACCGACCGACGCCGGCAACGGGTCCAGGAACAGCGGGCGGCGGAGCGGCAGGCCGAGGCCGAGCAGGCGGCCGGCCAAGAGCGGCGCCGTCAACAGACCGCCGAGGACGAGGCTGCAGCCCGCAGCGAGGAGACGCGCCGGGCGCGTGAGGAAGAGCGGCGGGCTCGCGCCAGGGAGGAGGAGCAGGCCGCGCAGCGGGCCGCCGAGCTGCGCACCGCCGACGCGGCGCGCCGGGCCGAGGACCGGCGCTCGAGCGAGGCGGAGGCCCAGCGGCGCGAGCAGCTCCTCGAAGAGCAGAGGCGCGAGCTGCTCGAGGAGCGCAGGCGCCGGGAACGGGAAGCCGAGGCGCGCGCCGAGCGCCTTCGCGAAGCCCGCGAGGCGAAGCTACGTGGGTTGGCACAGGAGCGCGCCGCGGAGGAGGCAGACCGGGAGCGCGCCGAAGAACGCCGCGCGCGTGAGGCGAGACGGCGCGAGGCCGAGCGGAGAGCGCAGGCGCAACGGGAATCGCGGCAACGCGAGCGTCGGGCAGGCGCGCGCGCGTCTGAGCAGGAGGTCACCGAGCTGCCGTGGCTGCGGACCGAGGATGGCCGCGTGGTGGAGTGGGGCGGCGAGGCCAGGGTCCTCCGCGGGGTCAACGTCGTGGGGCTCGACGAGGCGGCTGCAGGCGAAACGCCTTTGCTCGAGGCCCTCGCTCTCGACGACCGCAACCTCGAAGTGCTCACCGACGGCTGGGGGGTAAGCGTCGTGCGCGTGCCCTTCAGCGCCGGCACGATCCTCGGAGGATCGCCGGTCCTCGATCGGCTCGACGAGCTGGTCGGGGCGCTCGCGGGCTCGAACGTCTACGCGCTCCTGGCCCTGAGGCCGCCCGAAGGCCTTCCTGACCAGGGGACGCACGACGTCTGGACTCTCCTCGCAGATCGCTACCAGGCACAGCCCGGTGCCCTCTTCGAGCCCTACGCCGCCGAGGCGCCGCTCGGGGACGACTGGCCGGAGGCGGCGCTGGAGCTCGTCCGCACGATTCGCTCGATTCACCAATCCTCGCTGCTGCTGCTCCCGGGCGCCGATCTCGAGGGGCTTGCTCTTGCGGTTCCGAACCTCGTCTACACGCTCCGCGACACGAGCGGCTCGCGGCCCAGGCTCGACGAGCGGTTCGCCGCCTTCGCCCGGAGCAACCCGGTGCTCGTCTCAGAGTGGGCGAACGAGGGCCCGGACCTCGGCCGCTCCGCGATCGCCAACGCGGGGCTGTTCGAGCGGCTCGACATCGGTTGGTGCGCCTGCAACTGGAACGCGCCTCCGCGGCTCGTCGCGGAGCCGAGCTTGCACCGCTTCGCAGAGACCCGCTTCGGGCTGATCGTCCGCCGCGCCCTCGCCGCGCCGGTCAGGCCCGCGCTGTCGCCCTACTACTAGGTTGCTCGATCGTCACGGCGATCGCATTCGGGTCGTAAGGCACGAAAACCTCGCCCGAGAAGAGCCGCGCCTCGTCGGCGGCGGCGAACCACGGGCAGCGACGGCACTTCGTCACGGGCAGGCCGTTCAGGCTCGTCTCCTCGAGGTCGTGCGTGCCTTCGCAGAGGTTCGAGTATGCGGGCGGCTCCCACTCGTCGGGCTCGTTCGGGTGCCAGACGAACGGCGGCTCGTGGATGAAGACGCGCTCGGTGCCGGCTACGTGAGCGGCCAGCCGCTTGCCGAGCGACTGGTCCTCGCCCCCGTGCCGGCACGAGAAGGCGAGGTCGAAACCGCCGAGCTGCTGGACGAGCTCGCGCTCTACGCCGAACGCGCCCGCGTAGCAGCTCATCCAGAGGTGCCAGCTGTTCGGCGGGTTCTCGCGCCTGCGCCCGAGCTCGGGCGGAAGCTCCGAGAGGCGTTCGAGGGTGTAGCCGGAGAGCGAGATGTAGCGGTAGTGGCCCCAGAAGTACGGCTCGTCGTGCAGGAGCCCGAGGCTCGTCTCGATCAGGTTCGCGGGCGCGACGACGTCGTCGTCCAGCGTCAGCACGTGCGAGCACTCCGAGCTCCAGATGCCGACGTCCCTGCGCAAGGCGACGTCGCGGTCGCCGATCGGGTACTCGCTGCTGCGGAAGCGGAGTAGCCGTACGTTCAGGCCGTGCGTCTCGATCCGGGCGTCGACTTCATTCGAGACGATCGAGACGACGTCCGGGCGAACGCCGTTGCGGCTCAGGCTTTCCAGCAGGCGCCCGATCGTCGCCCGCCTGACGGCAGGGACGACGACGTCGAGGCTCACCGACGGCACGGCGCAGCGACCCTACCGCGTTGACCCGGCTTCAGGGACGCCGTAGGGTTGCTTCAGTTTTCCTTCGACGGGGTCTGAGGAGATCTGATGTCGTCGAGCGTGCCCGAGGTCGCAGCAGAGGTCGATGTCGGCGAGCGCCTCCGTGAGCTTCGCCGGATCCGTCGCTGCACGCTGCGGACGATCGCCGACCGCTCCGGCCTCAGCGAGAGCTTCCTGAGCCAGGTCGAGCGGGGCCGTTCGAGTGCGAGCATCGCCTCCCTCAGGAAGATCGCGGACGCGCTCGGCGTGGCGATGGCCGATCTCTTCGAGTCCGGCGGCCTCCCGGGGCCCCGGGTGCTGCGCCGGGACGAGCGTCCGGCCCTGTCGTTCGGAACCCTCGGCCGCAAGCTGCTGCTGACACCCAAGCCGCTCCATCACCTGGAGGTCTTCGCGGGTGAGCTGGAGGTCGGAGGCTCCACCGGAGAGCAGCCCTACGCCCACGGCGACTCCGAGGAGCTCTTCGTCGTCATCTCCGGAAGCGTCCAGCTCGAGCTCGGCGGCGAGCTCTTCGAGCTGGAGAGCGGTGATTGCATCGATTACCGAAGCTCGACCCCGCATCGCGTCTCGAACACCGGCCAGGAGCTCGCGGAAGTGATGTGGATCATCAGCCCACCCAGCTACTAGGGGGAGATGAGGAGGAGCGGAATGGACGAGACACTCGAGCGGCGGCTGAGCCGGGAGCAACTCCTGAAGATCGCGGCTGCGGCCGGAGGGGCGAGCCTGCTTGGAGGCCCGCTGGCGACGGCGCGGGCCGCGCAGGACTGGCTGAGCTCGGAGTCGGGCCGCCTGCAGGTCCTCGACTGGGCGGGCTACGGCAACGACGGGGGGCAGGCCATGTTCTCCGCGTACGTGAAGGCCCACCCGCGCAACAAGCCGCAGTTCACCTACATGGGCAACGAGTCCGACGCGCTCGCGAAGATCCACGCCGGGCTCAAGCCGGACCTCTTCCGTCCGTACGTCGGCTGGGTCAAGTACTTCGCGACGAGCGGCCTCGTCCAGCCCTGGAACCCGAGGCTGATGTCGAACTTCAAGCACCTGAACCCGTTCATGGTCAAGGCGGGCCAGTACAAGGGCAAGCAGTACGGCGTCCCGGATGACTGGGGCTTCGACGCGATCCTCTACCGGAGCGACAAGGTGCACCCGAGGGCACGCTCGTGGGGTCTCCTCTTCGACGATCGGTACAAGGGCAAGATCGCGTGGTTCGACGACCTCGAGATGCTCGTCATGGCCGGCCTCTACCTCGGCATCCCGCGGCCGTGGCACCAGACGGACGAGCAGCTCAAGCGTTCCCAGCAGCTGCTGATGAAGAAGAAGAAGCTCGCCCGTTTGATCTGGTCTTCCGAGACCAACCTCTGGGAGGCCTTCGGGTCGGGCGACATCTGGATCGCCTACGCGTGGCCCAACGACTGGGTGCAGATGAAGAAGAAGAAGCTGAAGGTGGTCTACATGCGACCCAAGGAGAAGCCGATCGCCTGGGTCGGCATGTTCATGCTCCTGAAGGGCTCACCGCGACCGCATCTGGCTCACCAGTACGTCAACGCGTGGAGCTCCGCGCGGTCCGGGAAGTGGCTGGAGGACAACTACGGCTACGGGCACGCGAACACGCTGGCGCGACCGTCGTCGAGCGCCCTGCTGAAGGCGCTGCAACTCACCAACCCGAAGGCGGTCACCGAGCCGGCCGCGCACCTCGACCGCGACATCCCGCGGCGGGCGGTCTACGCCAGGATGTGGGAAGAGGTGAAGGCCTCCTGATCCCGACGTAGATGTCGGTCGTCGCCCGCGCCTCGCCGGCAGCGCCGCGCCGCAGGCGCCTGCGGTTGGCACTGACGACGCCGGCGCTACTCGGCCTCCCGCTGGCGTGGCTGGCCGTCTTTTTCCTGGTCCCGATCGCGATCGTCGCCGCGTACAGCTTCGACGTCTATTCGATCGACCCGGGGCCACACGGCTTCACGCTCGAGGCGTGGCGCCACTTCCTGCACAGCTCCATCTACCTGTCGCTGTTCTGGAAGTCCGTGAAGATGTCGCTGATCGTCTCGGCGATCATCGTCCTGCTCGCCTACCCGCTCGCGTACTACCTGGCGCTCTCCGGGACGAAGCGCAAGTACGTGCTCCTGCTCCTGCTGATCGCGCCGTTCCTGACGAGCTACCTCCTGCGCGTGCTGGCCTGGAAGGTGATCCTCGGGAACCAGGGCGTGATCAACTCGTTCCTCGTCTGGACCGGGCTGCGGTCGCCCGACCATCCGATCTCGCAGCTGCTCTACAGCCGGTTCT
>VAXM01000038.1 GCA_005883335.1 Actinomycetota bacterium | reverse complement strand
GTCGCGCCGCTGCAGCGGGCGGTCGAGCTGGACCCGCAAGGCACGCTGGCTCCGGGTTTGCTGCAGCAGGCGAAGGCGAAGCTGGGCTCGCGCTAGGGCTGGGGCGCAGCCGCGCGGAGCCAGATCTGCGTCCAGAACGGCGCGAGCGCGCGGTACACGAGCGGCTCGGCAAGGTGCGCGGCTACGTCGAGCGGGGAGTTCGAGAAGAGCCGCTTGCGGTTGTTGTGGAAGCGTCGGATGTCCGTGAAGCCTGCCTCGCGGAGCAGCCGCTTGAGCTTTCGCGGGCTGTAGCCGAGGTCGGTCACGCCGTACGCGGTGGTGGTCTGGTGCCCGTCGAAGCGGTGCTTCCAGTTCGGCTCGGAGAGCAGCAGGAGCCCACCCGGGACGAGCGCGCGGCGCGCGGCGGCGAGGACGAGGTCGGCTCGCGGCGTGTGGTGAAGGGCCTGGTAGACCAGGCACGTGTCGAACCGGCGGCCGAGGTCGAGCTGCTCCATGTCCGCGACCTCGAAGCGGACGTCGAGCCCTTCCTGTTCGGCGAGCTCGCGGGCGATCGCGATCATGTCCGGCGAGATGTCGTAGCCCTCGGCGTGGATCCCGTGGCGCGCCGCGAAGCGCGTCATCCAGCCGGAGCCGCAGCCGAGCTCGACCATCGTGGCGCCCGGGCTGAGGTCGAGCAGTTCGAGGACGTACGCAAAGTCGATCAGCAGGTGCGCCGACTCGCGCGGCGTGTTGCCGAACGGCTTCGTCCGGAGCCAGGCGCGGCCCTCCTCGCCGATCGCCTGCGCGTACTCGATCTCCGCTCGCTTCCGTTCGGTGTCAGCCACCTGCGCGGAAGTGTCACGCAAACGAACGGAAGTGTGACGCGCTAGCCGCCGAGGACGACCGCGAGCTTCGCGCCGGCGAGATTGCTCGCACGGAGGCCGTCGAGCGGGGAGACCAACGCGATCCCGAGGTCGCGCCCGAGCCGTAACGCTTCCGGACGGAAGCCGGCGCGGTAGATGACGACGCTGCGTCCGTAACCGCTCCGCGGCGCGTTGCCGACCTTGCGGGTCTTGTACCCGCGCGCGCGCACGCGCGAGGCCGTGTCCGCGGCGGCACCCGCCACGCCGTTGCCGTTCAACACCGTCACTGTCACGAGACGGCGCGCGAGCAGCGGCCGGACCGGAACCTTCGCCGTCGGGGTGGAGGCGTGCTTCGCGGCGGCGGCCCGAGCGTGCTTGGCCACCGGCTTCGCGACGAGGGCAGTCGCGGTTACGACGAGCGCCAGCAGCTCGAGGGTCGCGATCCCGGCGGCGACGACGGCGATCGTGCGCCACGGGTGGCTGGACGGGCTTCGCAACGCGTGCTCCACGGGGAGCATCGGTTTCGCCGCGGCGCGCCTTGATCCTTCTAGCTTCTAGGGCTGAAGCGACTCCCACGTGCGCCGCAGGCCGTCTTCGAGCCCGACCTCGGGGCGCCAGCCAAGCTCCCGCTCCGCGCGCGTCACGTCGAGGACGCTGCGCTGCAGCTCCCCGAGCCGCGCTTCCGCGTGGTCAGCCTCGAGCTCGGACCCCGCCACCTTCCGGCAGAGCTCGTACAGCTCGAGTACCGACGTCTCGATGCCCGTGCCGACGTTGAAGACGCCGCGCTTGCCGACCGCGGCGAGCGTCGCCCGCGCCACGTCTCCCGCGTAGACGTAGTCGCGCGTCTGTCGCCCGTCGCCGAAGATCCGCGGCCGCTCTCCGCCGGCCAGCCGCCCGAGGAAGATCGCGACGACTCCCGCCTCGCCGTGCGGGTCCTGGCGCGGTCCGTAGACGTTGCCGTAGCGGAGTGAGACGTGACCCGTGTCGTAGAGGCGGTTGTAGGCGGCGACGTACTCCTCGCCGGCGAGCTTCGAGACGCCGTAGGGCGAGAGCGGCTCGCGCGGTGCGTCCTCCGGAGCGGGCCCCTCGCACTCGCCGTAGATCGCGCCCCCGGTCGATGCGAAGACGACCTGCGTCCCGTGCCGCCTCGCGGCCTCGAGCACGTTGACCGTCCCGAGCACGTTCACCTGCGCGTCGTGCTCGGGGCGCTCGATGCTAACCCGAACATCGACCTGCGCCGCGAGGTGGAAGCACACCTCGGCTTCGCGGAAGTCGAGCGGCTCGCGGATGTCCACGACCTCGAGCTGCGCGCCTTCCGGCACGTTCTCGCGCGTACCGCGCGAAAGATCGTCGAGGACGAGCACGTCGTCGCCTCGAGTCAGGAGCGCGTCGACCACATGCGAGCCGATGAAGCCCGCGCCCCCTGTCACGATCGCCCGCAAGGGCTCGTATCCTAGACCCGCGGTGTTCGTCACCTTCGAAGGGCTGGACGGTTCGGGCAAGTCGACGCAGGCGCGGCTGCTCGCCGAGGCGCTCGCGGCCGAGGGCCGCGACGTCGTGGCGACCCGCGAGCCCGGCGGCACCGAGGTCGGCGAGCTGATTCGGGAGCTCCTCTTGGGCCCCCGGAACGTCGCGCCCTGGGCCGAGGCCGCCCTGTTCGCCGCCGCGCGGGGACAGCTCGTCGAAGAGGTGATCGCGCCGGCGCTGGCCAGGGGCGCCGACGTCGTCTGCGATCGCTACATCGACTCGTCGCTGGCGTACCAGGGCATCGCGCGCGGCCTCGGTGTCGACCGGGTGCTCGAGCTCAACGTGAACGCGATCAGCGGGATCCTTCCCGACCGCACCTACTTGCTCGTGGTCGACGCCGAGGAGGCGGCCCGGCGGCGCGGCGATCCCGGCGACCGGATCGAGCGCGAGGAGGACGGGTTCCGCCAGCGGGTCGCGGAGGCCTACCAGGAGCTGGCGGCGGCCTTCCCGCAACGGATCGTCACCATCGACGGCACGCGCCCCGCCGGCGAGATCGGGCGAGAGGTTCTTGACGAGCTTCGACAGCATTCCTGAGCAGGCCGAGGCGAAGCGGCTGCTCGCGGCGGCCGTGCGCGAGGGCCCGGCGCACGCGTACCTCTTCCACGGTCCCGCCGGCGTGGGGAAGCGGCGGACTGCCCTGGCATTTGCGTCGGAGCTGCTGGAGGGCGACCCGCGGGTCGGCCGGCGCACGCATCCCGACCTCTACGTGCTCGAGCCGCTGGGCGATCAGATCCGGATCGACGCGGTGCGCGAGCTGCGGCGCGACCTGCACCTGCGGCCGTTCGAGGCCTCGCGCCGGGTGTACGTGATCTTCGGTGCGCATCTGCTGAACGACGAGGCGGCGGACGCGCTGCTCAAGGATCTCGAGGAGCCGCCTGCGTATGCGGTCATCGTCCTGGTGGCGGACGAGGTGGGTCCGCTGCCGGAGACGATCCGGTCGCGCTGCCAGCCGGTGCCGTTCCATCGGCTCTCCGAGCGGGCGGTGCGGGAGGAGGTTCAGGCCCGGGCGCCTGGTCTCTCGGAGGACGAGACGACGTCGATCGCGCGCGTCGCGGGTGGACGGCTCGACCGGGCCGAGCGGCTTCTGGACCCGGCTGCGGCGAAGCGGCGCGAGGAGCTGCTGGAGATCGCGCGGGCGGTGTACTCCGATCCGGCGTTCGATCCTGATGCGGCTGCGGACGCGCTGCTCGCCGCGGCGCGGGCTCGCGCGGCCGAGGCGAAGGAGCGCGAGGAGGCGGCGCAGGAAGGGCTCGAGCTGACGGCGCGCGAGGCGGAGCAGCGCGTGCGGCGGGCCGGCCGCGGGGCCGAGCGGGAGGAGCTGCTGGCGGCGCTGGAGGAGCTCGCGGCCTGGTACCGCGATCTGGTCGCGGCGGCGGCCGGCGCTTCGGGCGCGCTCGTGCACGCCGACCGGGCGGCCGTGCTGCTCGAGGACGCGACGCTCGAGCGGCTGGAGGGCGCCCAGCGCGCCGCCGAGCTCGTCCGCGAGACCTGGCGGAACTTCGAGGAGTTCCAGCTCTCCTCGGGGCTCGCGCTGGAAGCGCTCTTCGTGGAGCTGCGCCGGGCGTTCGCGGGCGCCACCGCCCTCGCGTGACACTTCCGTGACGGTGTCTGACACCGGGACGTGGGAACTTTCGACGGGGCTGGGGGCAATCGAGGGCATGACCGACGCGCAGGCGATCGGCGCCTCGCTGGCCGACCCGGAGGTCTTCGCAGTGCTCTTCGACCGCCACTTCGACGCGATCCACCGCTACGCGCAGCGGCGCGTCGGCCGCGACCTCGCTGACGAGATCGCCGCCGAGACCTTCACGCGCGCCTTCGATCGCCGCCGCCGCTATGACACTGCACGCGAAGACGCCCGCCCCTGGCTGCTCGGGATCGCCGCGAACCTGCTGCGCAGGCATTGGCGCACGGAGAAGCGCCGGCTCGACGCGTACGCACGCAGCACCGTCCGGCCCGGAGGCACTCTGACCGAGCCGGTCGCAGCCGATCTCGCAGCCGCGCTGAAAGCCTTGCCGAGACGCGAGCGCGAGGCCCTGCTCCTGCTTGCCTGGGCCGACCTCTCGTACGACCAGATCGCCCTCGCGCTCGACGTACGCATCGGCACGGTGCGCTCGCGGATCTCACGCGCCCGCACGAGGCTGCGCGGTCCCGACCTCGACTCCTATCAACCACGGGAGGCTCCGGACAATGGCTGAGCTCGAGCTCCTCCGTTCCCTGCCGTTCGAGGCGGCCGACCCGAGCGAGGAAGCTCGCAGCCGCGCGAAGGGACGGCTCCTGCGGCACATTCGCCGCGCCCCGGGCCGCCGGCGCCGCCGGCTGCTCCTCCCCGCGGTTGGTCTCGCGACGGCAGGCGCGATCGCAGCGCTCGTGGGCGTCGGAAACCACGGCGGCGCCGACGCCGCGGCCGCGCGCGTCCTGCGTAAGGTCGCAACGGTTGCGCGCACCCAGCCGGCGGAGAAGCCCCTCGAGCGCGGGCACTTCCGCTACACCAAGTCGCTGGTCGCGTACATGAGCGGCGGCAAGGGCTGGAACGCGCTCAGCCCGGGCGTGCGGGAGATCTGGCTGGGCGCGAACGGCGCCGGGCGCCTCCACGAGCGCTGGGGCAGGCCGACGTTCCCGTCGGCCGCCGACCGCGCGGGCTGGATTGCCGCGGGACGGCCTCAGGTCAACCCGCGCGAGGACAGCGGCAATCTCCCGCCGTCACCTCGGGTCAAGCTGCCGACGGATCCTGACGCCTTGTATGCCAAGCTCCACGATCGGGCGGTCGGCAGCGGCAACGGCACCGGGCCGGAGATGTTCACGCTCGTCGGCGATGCGCTGCGCGAGTCCGACGCTTCGCCCGCCCTGCGCGCCTCGCTCTACGAAGTGGCAGCCCGCATCCCGGGAGTCGAGCTCGTCGGCCCGGCCACCGACCGCGTCGGCAGGCACGGAGTGGCTGTCGCCTACGTGGACGGAAAGATCCATGAACGCCACGAGCTGATCTTCGACCCGAGAACCGCGGCACTCCTCGGCGAGGAGTACGTCGAGCTTGAGGGCAACTCGTATGGCTATTCACCCGGAACGGTTACCGGCTACGCGACCTACGTCGTGAGCGCCGCCGTCAACCGGCTCGGCGCCCGACCCTAGATCGTCCGGCCGAGCGGACGCTTCGTCTCGATCTCGTCGACCAGCGAATGCGCGGCCCAGTTGACGAGCCAGATGATCACGACCGCGCCCGCGTAGGTCCAGAACCCGTCGATCGAGAAGTTCGGCGCGATCCACTCCGCGAGCAGGAGCATCGCGATGTTGATCAAGAAGTAGAAGACGCCGAGCGTGAGGACGATCAGCGGCAGCGTCAAGACCGCGAGCACCGGCTTCAGGATCCCGTTCGCGACCCCGAGCACGGCCGCACCGATGATGTAGGCCCAGGCGCCGTGAATGCGGACGCCGTCAAAGATCCCGTTCGCGACCCAGAGCGCGAGCACGTTGATGGCCAAGGCGACGAGCAGGCGCAGCACGGGCGCCAGTCTAAACCGGTGGGCCCGTTGCCTCGTATTCATTGGCAAAGGGGGTGGATTCTTGAGCCTTTCGCGCAAGACACTCTGGATCGGCGCGGCGCTCGTTGCCATCGCCGTGGCCGTCGTCCTGATCGTCGTCTACTCGGGCGGCGGAGGCGGCGGGGGCGGGGGGTACTAGCGGTCCGCCAAGCGGCTACAGTTGGAACTACCGCCGACGTAGCTCAGCTGGTAGAGCACTTCACTCGTAATGAAGGGGTCCCCGGTTCGAGTCCGGGCGTCGGCTTGGTCAACCAGGCGAAATCCGGCATACCGGACGCCCCTTTCCGGGGCCTCGAGCCGCCGCCTGAGCGATAGGCCACCAGTGGAAGCCGGTGCTACCGTGGCCCGCTTGAAGGGAGGCCGGAGCCGTTTGCGGGCCTTGCTGGTCGTGCCCGCGCTCTTGGCCGTGGCCTGCGCCGCGGCTTCGTCCGCGCACGCGGGCTCGGGATTCTTCTTCGGCTTCAGCGACGACGGCCCGAAGTGGGGCGGCGCGGTCGAACCGGGCCGAGCCGTCGGCGCGAGCGCGTTCCGGATCACGCTGAACTGGGTGCCCGGCGAGAGCGACCTGACGCCCCAGGACGTGACCGACGTCGCCAACGCCGTCGCGGCCACGAGCGGCCTCCGTCTCGTGCTGGCCGTCTACGGCAGCGCGGCAAGCACGCCGCAGGACGACCCCTCGCGAACCGAGTTCTGCAGCTATGCCAAGAACGCAGTTGTCCGCTTCCCGTCGATCAACGACGTCGTCATCTGGAACGAGCCGAACCTCAGCGCGTTCTGGCGGCCGCAGTTCAACCCCGACGACTCGAGCGCGGCACCCGCTGCCTACGAGGCGCTGCTCGCCCGCTGCTGGGACGTGCTGCACGCGTACCGGCCCGGAGTAAACGTGGTCGGCCCCGCCACCTCCCCGCGCGGAAACGACAACCCGCACGCGGTCAGCAACATCTCCCACTCGCCGGTCAGGTTCATCGAGCGGATGGGACTCGCCTATCGGGCGAGCGGGCGAACGGAGCCGCTCTTCGACACCGTCGGCCAGCACGTGTACCAGAGCACCTTCTTCGAACGGCCGTTCCTGATCCACACGGTCGGCCGGACGATCTCGGAGGGCGACTTGAACAAGCTCCTCGCCACGCTGCAGGAGGCCTTCGCCGGCACTGCGCAACCCGTCCCAGGCCCCGGCTGCACGGTGGTCTGCCCACCGATCTGGTATCTGGAGAGTGGCTTCCAGACCTCGATCCCGCCCGACAAGGCCGGCTTCTACACAGGGACCGAGAACATCGTCCCGATCCCGGACTTCGCCGGCGGCGAGGCCGACTACCCGAATCCCTCGCCGCTCGCGACGAGCCAGGCGCCCGACCAGGCGACGCAGCTTCGGTATGCGGTCAGGCTTGCGTACTGCCAGCCATTCGTCGCCACGATCTTCAACTTCCTCCTGCGCGACGAGGCAGACCTCCGCGGCTGGCAGTCCGGCGTCCTCTGGGCCGACGGGACGCAGAAGGGCTCGTTCGCACCGCTGACCTCGGTCGTCGGCGCCGCGAACGATCGCGCGATCTCGTGCGCTGCTCCGACCGCGCCCACCGGCCTCGCCGCGGCGGTCAACGGAGATCCGCCGAGGGTCACCCTGAGCTGGGGCGCCGGCGCCAGCGAGATCGGTGTCTCCGGCTACGAGCTCCTGCGCGACGGGCTCGTGGTCGGGCGGACGACGGGGCTGTCCTACACCGACGCGACCGGCGCACCCGGCGCCACGTACTCGTACGCCGTCCGAGGCTACGACGCAGCCGGCGGCAGCGGCGACTTGTCGGCACCGGTGGTCGTCTCCTTGCCTGCCCCGCCTCCTCCTCCTCCTCCTCCTCCTCCTCCTCCTCCGCCACCACCACCGCCGCCGCCACCACCGCCTCCGCCACCACCGCCTCCGCCGGCACCTCCGCCGCCGCCGGCCCCACCGGGGCCGCCGCGGTGCGTGGTTCCGAACGTCCGTGGGCAGACGCTCGCGAAGGCGAGCACGAGGATCAGGAAGGCGAACTGCCGGGTCGGCAGGATCACGAGGCTCGTCTCGTCCCGGAAGAAGCGCGGAAGAGTGCTAGCCGAGAAGCCGAAGCCCGGTGCGACGCTCAGAGGTGGCGCGAAGATCCAGCTGATCGTCGGCAAGGGTCCGAGGAAGTAGCTCGAGCGTCCCGCTCGCGGCTCTTCCTCGCGTTACCTGCCAGCTCTCTATGCAGGCTCGAAGAGCTCGACCGGGTTACCGGCGCTGTCGTCGAGCACGATCTGCTTCCCGCCCGGCCCGGTCACGATCTCGCTGCGGAAGCTCAGCCCTGCCTGCCTCAGCCTCTCGACCTCGGGCTCGAGAGCGTCGACGGTGACGACGAGACGGTTCCAGCCACCAGGCTCAGGCTGCCGGCCGTCCGGCATGGGTCGCGCCCCCGAGCTCTGCGGGCCGCTCAGCCAGAGCGACAGGTCGCCGTGCGAGACGATCGCGAAAGCGGGGCCCATGCTTCGCTCGAGCCCGAAGCCAAGGTTCTCGGTGTAGAACGCGATCGCCTTCTCGACATCGTCAACGAGGTACCGCACTACAGCCACTTGACCGCCTTCGGCTAGTACCTGAAGCTCACGCTGCCCGCCACGCGCGCGGCGTAGATGACGCAACGGCCGAGGAGCGAGTAGCGGTAGTGGGTGAGCGTCACCGAGAAGCTGCCTGTGCCTCCCGAGGTCGTGCGCGTGGCGACGTCATCGAGCGCCCCGGCCACGAGGAAGCGCTGATTCGTGCAGTTCGCCCCCGGGTCGAGCGTGGTGATCGTTCCGCCGTGGTAGACGAAGTCGCCGTGGACGTAATCGACGTGGCCGCCGGAGCCCGCGGTCGTCATGGCGAAGGTGCCGCCGTCGATGTAGGTCGGCATGGAGCCGAGCGGATCGTGCTGAACGGTTGCGTTCCAGAGCCCGGTGTCGCCCGCGTTGCCCACCGCCCTGCCGGCGAACGAGCCGACGGTCTGGGTGAACGCGTACTCGTAGCCGGTGACGGCGAAGGTCGTCGACGCGGGTCTGGCCGACGCGGCCGTCGGGGCGGCGAGCGCGGCGAGGGTGACGAGGACAAAGGCGAAGGAGCGGACGAGCGTTCTCATCGGGCGGCCTCCTAAGGTCGGTCAGGAGCGATGTACGCGGAAGTATCCCACCCCGGATACGAAGGGGCGGGCCGCACGGAGCGGCCCGCCCCTTCCGAGGCTTACCTCAGCGAGACGTCGTCGATGCGGAAGCTGGTCGGGAGGCTCACGTCGGTCGTGCCGCGGAACTGGACGCGGACCGTCTGGCCGCGCCAGCTCGCGAGGCTGAACGACTTCTGCGAATAGTTCCCGGGCGTCGACGAGTTGGCGTTCGTGTACGTCCCCAACGTCGAGAGCAAGGTGCCGGACGTGTTTCGCACTTCGACGTACATGTAGTCGTACGGCGTGCAGCACGCCTCCTGCGTCGTGATGTTGAGCCAGAAGGTGAGGTTGGCCGCCGCGGACGACGGGATGCTCACGGTCTGGTACTCGCTGCCGCTCGCGTTGTCGTAGGCGCCGAGGATGCTGTACCCGGTGCCCGAGTGTGGGTAGGCGCCCGTTGACCAGTACGCGTTCCCCGACAGCGTCCACGGTGAGGAGGAGCCCTCGAAGCCGCCGTTGACGATCAACTCCTGGCCCGGAGGCGGCGGAGGCGGCGGCGGCGGCGGCGGGGGCGGTGGTGGCGGAGGTGGAGGCGGCGGCCCGCCGAAGAGCGAGTACAACAGCCGGTTCGGAGACCCGCTGCCGGGGTTCGTGACGTGGTTCAGCGTCGCGTTGTTGACCAGCGCCTGCGTCACCGTCGACGGCGAGGCCGACGGGTTCGTCTGGAGGTAGAGCGCGATGGCGCCCGTGACGTGCGGGGTCGCCATCGAGGTCCCGCTGATCGTGTTCGTCGCCGTGTCGCTCGTGTTCCACGCCGAGGTGATGCTGTTGCCCGGCGCGAAGATGTCGAGGCATGTCCCGAAGTTCGAGAACGAGGCTCGAGCGTCCGAGCTCGTCGTCGCACCGACCGTGTTGGCCGTGGCGACGCGTGCGGGCGAGGTCGTGCACGCGTCCGTGTTCGAGTTGCCAGCGGCGATCGCGTAGCTGACGCCTGAGCTGATCGAGTTGCTCACGGCGGAGTCGAGCGACGAGCTCACGCTGCCGCCGAGGCTCATGTTGGCCACGGACGCGCCGACGTGGTTCGACGTCACCCAGTCGACGCCCGCGATCACGCCCGAGGTCGAGCCGGAGCCCGAGCAGTCGAGAACGCGCACCGCGTGCAGCGTCACCTGCTTGGCCACGCCGTACGTCGTCCCCCCGGTCGTGCCGGCGACGTGGGTGCCGTGGCCGTTGCAGTCGTTGGTGCCGTTCCCGTCACCGACGAAGTCGGCGCCGTTGCCGACCCGGCCGGTGAACTGCTGGTGCGTGGCGCGAATGCCAGTGTCGATGATGTAGGCGTTCACGCCCTGGCCGGTCTGGTTGTAGTTGTAGGTGTTGTTCAACGGCAGATCGCGCTGGTCGATCCGGTCGATTCCCCATGTCGCCGGGGTCTGCGTCCCGACTGTGTGGACGATCTGGTCGGGCTCGACGTACGCGACGCGCTGGTCGCGGGCGATCGCCGCGGCCTGGCCCGGGGCCAGCCGAACGGCGAAGCCCTTCAGCGCGTGCTGGTAGACGAAGCTGATGCTGCCGCCGTTCGCGCGAGCGAGCTGCCGTGCGGCAGTTGGCACCGCGTCGCGTTGGACGGCGCCGGCCTTGAAGACGACGATGTACGACCCGGGGATCGCCTCGTCGGCGGCACGTACTTGGCCTGCGGCTGCGGGCACGACTGCAGCCAGGCACACGAGCAGTGCCAGGAGAAGGGGTCTTCTCATCACCTGCCTCCTGCGGAGAGGGACTGGACGACCGCAGGAAGATAAACGACGGTCCGCCGCAGCGTCTGCTAGATCTGCTTGACCCTGCGCCGGAGTTAGTTTCGATCGGGGTCGACCCGTGCCGCGTGCGCTGCGGCCTCGTCGCCCTGCTTGCGCTCCGCGCTCGCGCGCTCTGCCAGTTCCTGCGCGAGGCTCTCGCGCTCCTTCGCGCGTCGGTGGCGGTGCTCCGCCTCCTGCCGCAGGTCTTGCGCTTTCTCGCGCTGCTGCCCGACGCGCCGCTGCTTCGCGCGCCGGCCGCCGAGCACGAGCGCTGCCAGCACGACGACCGAGGCAACCGCGATCACGATCCAGATCCAGGTAGCCATCTCGTCTCCTTCTTCGTTGTCGGCGCATGCCTGCCCCGACACACAGATCGCTAAGCCCTAGGCGCGGCTCGACGGGAGTTCGCTCTTGACTGATATCTCAAATATGGTATATAGCAAGTAAGCGATGAAAGCAGAGCGCAGGAGGTTGAGATGAGCACGACCGTCGAAGAGCGTCTTTCCCAGCTCGAAGACCAGACGCGCCGCCTGCACGACCGGCTGGAGCGCGTCGAGGCATGGGTGAACGTTCCCGCTCCTCGGGCGGCGCCCCAAGTCGCGGGGCCTGGGCCCACGCGTGTTCGGAGCGCTCCACCGGTCGAGCCCATGTCTCGGCCCGAGCCGCTGCCCGAGCACGACCTCGAGGAGCTGCTCGGAGGAAGGCTGCTCGCGCTCGTCGGCGGCCTCGCAGTGCTGGTGGGGCTCGCCTTCCTCGTCGCCCTCGCGGTCGAGCGCGGCTGGCTCGGCGAGGAGGCCCGAACCGTCCTCGCCTTCGGCGGCTCGGCGCTTCTGCTCGGCCTCGGTGCCTGGCTCCACGAGCACCGCGGCCGAACACAGGCATCACTCGCCGCGTGCGGGACGGGGCTCGCGGGGCTCTTCCTCTCGTTGACCGCCGCGACGGTCCTCTACGACCTCGTGCCCGTCGGGCCGGCACTCGCCGGTGCGTTCGTTTTCGGCGCCGCCGGCGCCGCGCTCGCCGTGCGGTGGGACGCGACTCCGATCGGCGGCCTCGGGATCCTCGGTGCGCTCGCGGCGCCGATCCTCACGGGCGCGACGCACGATGCGCAGGCGCTCCTCTTCCTCGCGATCGCCGAGGCCGCCGCCGTGGCCGTCCTCGTCTGGCGCCGTTGGGACTGGCTGCGCGTCGCGGCGGTCGCGCTGGTGCTGATCGAGATCGCCGTGTGGACCTTCGACGCAGAGCCCACGGCGACGCGTGCCTTCATCGTGCTCGCGCTCTTCGGAGTGCTCAACCTCGCCGCCGCCACCGCCTTCGAGCTCCGCGCCGAAGCGAAGCCGCACGCGGCCTCGCTCATCATCGTCGTCGGGAACGCCGCGGCGGTCGGGCTCCTCGGAGCCTGGGCTGTCGCGAACAGCTATCAAGGAAGCGCGGATACCGGGATCGGGTGGTGGCTCGCCGGTCTGGGCATCGGGCACGCGGTCGCGGCGCTCCTCCTGCTCCGCGCCCAGCCGCACAACCGAACGATTGCGACGTGGCTATTCGGCGTTGGGCTTGTCGCGGCCAACATCGCGTTCGTCCTCCTCGTGAGCGGGGTCGCGATCCCGATCGGTTGGGCGGCTGCAGCCGCGGCACTCGCGCTCCCGGCGCGAGCGCTCACGGGGAAACCGAAGTTCGTCTACGCGGTCGTCGGCGCGCAGATCGCGCTCGCCGTGGTGCACGTGCTGGCCTACGAGGCGCCCCTCGAGGACGTCGCGGCGAACCGGACGACATCCATCTGGGCGATCCTCGCGATCGCGGCGAGCACGTTCCTCATGGCGCGACTGACCCCGGCGAAAGAGATCGAGTGGCGCGCGACTGCGGATGCGACTGCGCTCGCCGCGGTTGCGTACGGAACCGTTGTTCTCTTCCACGGCGTCGCGCTTGCGGGCGCGTGGGCGGTCGAAGCGGCCGTCCTCGTCGAGGTCGGCCGCCGGCTCGGCCACCGCGTCGCCGCTGCAGGCGCGCTCGGCTTCGGGCTTCTCGCAGCGTTGCACGCGCTGTCGTTCGAGGCGCCGCCGGACTCGCTCGTCCACGGCGCCGACCCGTTCTGGCAGGCGGCGATCGCCGTCGGTGCGGTGGCGGCGGCTGCGGCGCTTGCTTGGAAGCGCGGTCTCGGTCTCTTCGAAGTCGATCGGCCCCTGCTCGCGACGGCGGCAGGGACGGCGGCCGTCTACCTCGCCTCGATCGGGGTCGTGAGCCTCTTCCAGCCCGGCTCGGTCGATCTCCAGGCGGGCAACCTCGCGGTGCGCGAGCAGGGCCAGGCGATCGTGAGCGCGTTCTGGAGCCTGCTCGGCCTCGGTCTCCTCTGGGCCGGGCTGCGGCGCGACCGTCGGCCGCTTCGCCTCGCAGGCTTCTCGCTGCTCGCGGTCGCGGTCGGCAAGGTCTTCCTCTACGACATGGCGGCGCTTGACCGCGAGTACCGCGTCCTCTCGTTCGTCGTGCTGGGCGTCCTGCTCCTCGCCGGCGCGTACGCATACCAGCGCCTCCGCCGCCGCGGCTCGAACAACCTCTTAGGGACTCCATAGGGCGCTCACAGGCTCTTCTCAGTTCGCGCTGCGACCGTGCTCCCAGGCCCGATTGCGGGCGAAGCGACAGAAAGGAGCACGTCGATGGACAAGCAGCAACGGCGCTGGTGGCCCTCCCGCCTGGCCGTGACGGCCGCGATCGTCGCGTGCGTCACGGTCGGAAGCTACGGGATCGCCAGCGCCGCGAGTGGCTCGGGTTCGAGCTCGAGCCCATCCGCGGCCTCGACCGCCCAGCAGCCCTGGGGCCACCAGCGCAGCGACGAGACGCCGCTGACCGGTGACGCTCTGGCCAAGGTGCGGGCGCTCGCCCAGGCCAAGGTGCCCGGCGGCACGATCATCCGGGTCGAGACCGACGCGGACGGCAACGCCGCCTACGAGGCGCACATGGTCAAGGCGGACGGAACTCCCGCCACCGTCTACGTGAACAAGCAGTTCCAGGTCGTGAGCGTCCAGACCGGCATGCCGGGACCGCCGGCTCAGTCGAACGGCGCGAGCGCCTAGGCGACGAGGAGGGCCCGCCTCGCCCGGGCGGGCCCTCAGTCGCTCACTTCAAGGCGCTCGATCGTGACGGCCTCGCGAGGCTTGTCGTTGGCGTCGGTCTCGACCGCGGAGATCGAGTCGACGGCGTCCATTCCCTCGGTGACTCGCCCGAAGACGGTGTGCTTGCCGTCGAGCCACGGGGCCGCCTGGGTCGTGACGACGAAGAACTGGCTGCCGTTCGTGTTCGGGCCTGCGTTTGCCATCGCGAGGGCGCCGCGCTCGACCTTGTGCTGGTTGAACTCGTCCTCGAACGAGTAGCCGGGGCCGCCCGTGCCGGTGCCGGTCGGATCGCCGCCCTGGATCATGAAGTCCGGGATCACGCGATGGAAGATGACGCCGTCGTAGAAGCCGTCCTTGGCGAGCTTGACGAAGTTCTCGACGGTCTTCGGCGCGTCCTCGTCGAAGAGCTCCACCGCGATCGCGCCGTGGTTCGTGTGCAGCGTGGCGTTGGTCATCGGGTCAGTCCTCTCTCGGCCAGCTCCGCGGCTGCCCGGTCGAAGCGATCGGTTGCGGATTGGGTCTCGAGCCATTGCGCCAGCTCGGCGAGGGCCTCGTCGCGGTCGGCCTCCGCCTCGAAGTCGAGCAGCTCGCGCGCGAGCGTGACGTCGGCGAAGCAGTGGCGGATGTCGCCGGCGCGGTACGTGCCGGGGATCTCGGCGGCGATGTCCTTGCCGAGGACGTCTGCGAGGGCTCTTGCGATCTCGAGGATGGAGGCGCTCCGGCCACTGGCGACGTTCACGGCCCGGCCGTCGGCGCCGTCCCGCTCGAGTGCCAGCCGGATGGCGCGGGCGGCATCGGTGACGTGGACGAAGTCGCGCCGCTGGTGGCCGTCCTCGTAGACGACGGGCGCGTTGTCGTTCAGGAGGCGGGAGGCGAAGATCGCGAGCACGCCGGTGTACGGGTTCGCGAGCGCCTGGCGCGGGCCGTAGACGTTGAAGAGGCGCAGCGCGACCGTGGGGACCTCGTAGGACGCGCCGTAGAGCAGGCAGAGGCATTCCTGGTCGTGCTTGGTCAGGGCGTAGACCGAGGCGAGCGCGGGCTCCTTGCTCTCGGGAGTGGGGATCGGCGTGAGCTCCTCGCCGCGCGCGCCGCGCGGCTCCCACTCGCGCCGCTCGAGCTGCTCGCGCGTTCGCTCCACAGGTGGGACAGGCTCGTACGCGCCCTCGCCGTAGATGCTCATGCTCGACGCGACGAGGAGCTTGCGAACGGGGTGGTCCTGGAGCGCGTCCAGGAGGATGCTCGTCCCGAGCGTGTTCACGCCCGCGTACTCGGCGTGCTCGTACATGCTCTGGCCCACGCCGACGCGCGCGGCGAGATGGACCACCGCGTCGACGCCCTCGAGCGCGCCGCGGACGACCTCGGGGTTGCGGATGTCGCCGGGAATGAGCTCGATCTCGGGGTCGAGGTAGTCGGGCCGCTGCGAGTTGCCGTGCACCTGCTCGACCAACACGTCGAGAGCGCGCACGGCGTAGCCCGCTCGCAGCAGCTCGTCGGCGAGGTGGGAGCCGATGAAGCCCGCACCGCCGGTGATCAGAACGCGCTCAGGCACGCCCGCAGGTTACGCGCGCCGGGACTGTGGAGAGGGCGTGATGCTCTCGTGCGGGTGGCTGCCACCGTTGTGGAACGTTCGTGACGTTCGACTACGGGGCGAAACGGGTCAGGAGCAGCGCGAGAGCGAGATTCGCGGCGAAGCCGAGCGCGGCGAGGGGGCGCTTGCGGAGCCATGCAGGCCCTTCGCCGATCGCCCAGAAAATCGGGAACGCGAAGAGGCTCTGGCGGCCGAAGCTGTGCATCAGGCCCGAGCCCAGTAGCTCGGCGACGACCACCGCCGCGAACAGCGCCCACGGGCGGTAGCGGGAGCCCATCCGCCAGAGCACGACCAGGAGCGGCAGGACGAGCACGCAACGGGCCGTGTCGGTGAAGCCCTGCAGGCTCTGGGTCGCCGCGAGGAGCACCGGCACGGCGCACGCGTAGGCGACGACCGCCGTCGGCAGCAGCCCGAGCCGCCGCCAGGCGAACGCGACGAGGGCGCACCCGATTACGAGCGCGAGCACCAAGGGCACCGTGTGCGCCTGGAACAGGCTCCAGACGTGGCCGGCCCAGTTGCCGATTCCTCTCGGCCCCTCACGCCCCCAGAGGCGCTGCGCATGGAAGAAGGCGCTGAACTCTCCGCTCCGCTCCCAGAAGAAGATTTCTACCGCGACGGCCGCGGCGACCGGAGCCGCGGCCGCGAGCTTGTACGCGGGCCCTCTCCCTCGCGCTAGCAAGGCCAGCGGAACCGCGATCAGCAGGCCGTTCGGCCGCAGCAGCGCAGCCGCCGCGCCGAGTGGAGCCGCGGCCACCGGCCGCTCTCGCATGACGAGGGCCGCCGCCCAGGCCGCCGCGGCGAGCCCGAGCCCGTCCGGGTAGGCGAGCAGCAGCGCGAACGATCCGGGCCAGCAGGCGAGCGCGAGCGCGGTCTGCCGCGGTCGTCCTCCAGGGCTGCCGGCGGCTACTCCGAGGAACGCGAGGCCGCTCGCGGCGACGGTCAGCGCGCCGGCGAGCTGCCAGTCCGGGATCGAGCCGGACGCGCGCAGCAGCCAGGGCCAGAGCGGGAAGAACGCGTAGAAGCGGTCCGCGACGGGCGGGTAGCCGTGGTGGGCGATCGCGTTGTACCAGCCGAAATCCCAGGAGAAGAACGGGAAGAGCGTCGTTCCCGGGACCCCGGCTTTCGAGCGGTCGTAGACCCCACCGGCGATCCCGATTGCGACGGTCGCGACGACGGCGCCGGCCCACGCCATCCAGATCGCGAAGACGTGGACGTAGGCCCGCCTCACCAAGGGCCGCTAAGTATGCGCGCTAAGCGGCGTTGATCTCGTCGACTTCGGTGTCGCTGCCGAGCTGCTTCTGCCACCACTCGGACTCGCGGCGCTGGATCTCGGTCTGCGCCTTCGCGACATACGCGGCGAGCTCGCGCTCCTGCTTGGCCAGCCGCTCCTCCAGCTGGGCGAGCTCGGCCTCGCGCTGCTCCAGCTTGTCCCCGCGAATGGTGACGTCCGCCTCGACGCTCGCCTCGCGAAGCTCCATCTCGGCCTCGCGCTCCTCGAGCTCCTTGAGCCGGTCGCGGATCATCTCGTCCATCTCGGACAGCCGCTTGTCGCGGCGGTCGGTGCGCTTCTTCTGCGAGTCGGCCATGGATTCGACGCTCTCGAGCTCCGCCTCGCGGGCGGCCAGCTCCTGCTCGCGCTGCTCGAGGCCTGCGGACAGTTCCTCGAGGTCGCGCTCGCGGTTGGCATCGCGCTGCGCGTTCGCGAGCTCGGCCTTGAGCCGACTGAGCTCGGCCTCGCGGTCGGTCAGCTCGAGCTCGCGCTGGTCGAGCTCCGCCGTGCGCGCCACGGCTTCGTGCGCGACGCGGCCCTTGTCGGCGAGCTCGCGCTCGAATCGCTCGGCCTCGGAGCGAAGACGATCCTGCTTGACCATCAACTCGGCCTCGCGCTCGCCCAGCACCTCGTCCTTGGCCGCGACGCGGGCGGCGTCCTTCTTCAGGTCGGTCTCGCGAGCGACCAGCTTCCGCTCGCGCTCGGCGAGCTCCTTCTCCTGGACCCGAAAGTCGGTCTCGCGCTTGTCGAGCGAGCGCTCGCGGCCCTGGAGCCGCACATCTGTGGCGCGGTGCCGCGTCTCGAGCTCGCTCTCCTTCCGTTCCAGCTTCTTCTCGCGCTGCGCCAGGCCGGAGAGCTGCTTGGCGAGGTCGGACGTTGCCTTCTCGCGCTCGCGATTGGTGTGCTGGATGTCCCGCATCCGCGCCTCGGCCTGCTCGAGCTGCTCCGCCGTGAGCTGCTGCTCTGCCGCGAGCTCGGCCTGGACCTCAGCGACGCGCGCGTGCTCGGTCTCGATCACTTCTTTCTGGTCGCGCACCTTCCGCTCGCGCTCCTCGAGGTCGACCTCGAACTCGGCCAGCTTGGCCTCGCGAGCGTCCAGGTTGGCGGCGCGGTTTGCGAGCTCCTTCTCGAAGCTCATGCCGCCGTCGTAGGCGGCGCTCTGCTGGTCGAGGCGGCTACGTAGAGCGGCCTCGCGGCGCTGTGCGGCCTCGAGCTCCGACTTCAGCTCAGTCAGGTCCGGGCTGATCGCGATCGTCTCAGCGTCACCACCCGCGGGGCGGGCCGTCAGCTCGAAGCGCAGCTCGACGTTCGTCGGGCCCTGCGGTTCCACAGCCTTGTCCTCGTCGCCCCGGCGACGCTCCAGCTGCGCCCGAAGGCCGGTCCCGAATCCCTTCTCGGTCTCTGCGGCTTGATTTTCGGGCTTGTCGGCCATCGTCGCCTCCGGTTAGAAGATCTTCGAGAGGTTGAGGAACGCCGGCCCGAGGATGACCAGGAACATGGCCGGGAAGATGAAGAGCACGGTCGGGAAGAGCATCTTGATCGGCGCCTTCATCGCCTTCTCCTCGGCGGCGGCCTGACGCTTCAGGCGGCTGTCGGTCGCCTGCACGCGAAGAATCCGGCCGAGGGAGATGCCGAGCTGGTCGGCCTGGATGATCGAACGCACGAAGGAATTGAGCTCGGGAGTGTCGGTCCGGGCGGCGAGCTTCTTGAGCGCGTCGGGGCGGGCCTCGCCGATGCGGATCTCGCTCAGCGTCAGCGCGAACTCGTCCGCGAGGGGGCCGTCCATGTGCTCGGTCAGCTTCGAGATCGCGCCGTCGAAGCCCATTCCGGCCTCGACGCTGACCGCCATCAGGTCGAGCGCGTCCGGGAGCTCGGCGCGAATGCTGTCCTTGCGGGACCGGGCCTTCGCCGAGACCACGAAGTCGGGTGCGATGAAGCCGATGCCCGCGAACGCGACCGAGCAGAAGAGCACGCCGCCGGCGCTCGCGGCCGCGCCTCCGAAGAGGATCCCGAGGAAAAGGCCCGCGATCGCGAGGCCCGACTTGAAGGCCAGGAAGGCGGTCGGCGAGATCGAGCGCCCGAGCCCGGCTGCGAGCAGGCGTGTGCTGACACCCTCGATGGTGGTCTTGGGATGCAGCTTCAAGGTCCACTTCGCAAGACGCTCGCCCAGCGGGGAGAGGACGCGCTCGCGGAACGGACGCTGCGCCTGTCCCAGCGCGGACTTGAACGCGCCGTACTGAGCCGCTCTGCGGACGGAGGTGCGACGCTCGCGGGCCGGCATCGTCACGGCATCGCCGACGAAGTAGGCCGAGGCGGCGAGGCAGACGAGACCGACGAAGATTACGAAGAGCATTCGTTTACCCCCGGAATGAGACGATCTTTCTCAGGAGCAGGGAGCCGAACGCCATCATGATCAAGCCGACGATGATCAGCATGTGCCCCGTGGACGAGTTGTAGAGCGGTTCCATGTAGGTCGGGTTGAGCAGCGTGATCGCAAAGGCGATGAAGAACGGCAGCCCGATGAGCACGTAGGCGGAGGCGCGGCCCATCGCGGTCAGCCCGCGGATCTTGCGCGCGAACTGCTGCCGCTGGCGCACCGTGTCCGCGACCATGTCGAACAGGCCCGCGAGGCTGCCGCCGACCTGGCGCTGGATCGTCACCGCGGTGATCACGAACGAGAAGTTCTTCGAGCCGATCCGGTCGGCCGTGTCCGCGAGCGCGTCGTCCATCGGGCGGCCGAGCCGCGTGTCGGTGATGACACGGCTCAGCTCCTTGCTCGCGGGCTCCTGGCCCTCGTCCACGAGGGTCTGGATCCCCTGTTTGAAGCTGTGGCCGGCCTTCAGCGAGGCGGCGAGCGTGACGAGCAAATCGGGGAGCTGGTCCTCGAAGGCGAACATGCGTCGCTTCGCCTTGAACGAGATCCAGAGGTAGGGAAGCAGCGCGCCGATGCCGAGTGCGATCAGCATTCCGAGCGTCGAGCGGCCGGTCAGGGCGGCGAAGAGCATCAACAGGAAGCCGCAGCCGCCCATCAGGTAGAAGAACTCGACGGTCCGGAGCGGCACGTCGGCGCGCTCGAGGAGCGTCTGCACCTTCTTCCAGACGTTGCGGTGACTGAAGGCCTGCTCGGTCATCCGGAAGAGCCCGGCGAAGGCCGCCAGCCGCTCGCCCTTCTCGCGGCGCCGCCTGCCGCGCGGACCGCCTTCGATGTGCGGGGCGAGCCGGCCCTTGACCCAGGAGTTCTTGTTACCTGCGAACAGCAGGCCGGCGGCGGTCAGCACGAGGAACGCGACGAGCAGGGTGAGCACCAGCCCGCCGAGCGCCGAGTAGAACGGCGTGGGCAGGCCGCCGCCGTGCGGCGTCGCCGCCGCGAAGCTTTCGGGGACGGTCACGTTGCTCGAGGCGGCGCCCTCGGGATCGAGCGAGACGCGTAGGTGCACGGTCTCACCCGGGCTCGCACCGGTGACGTACTCGACCCGCCACGTTCGGCGAAGCTCGGAGGAGATCGACGAGTAAACCGACGCGAGCGCGGAGGTCGTGGCCGCGCCGTGGTACGCGCCGCCCGTCTTGCGCGCCATCTCCTCGAGCGGCTTCTTCGTCGTCGCGGAGGCGCCAACCGCGATCGGGTAGACGAGCGCCCCGGCCTTCTCCGCCGAGTTGATCGCTGCAGGGAGGGAGCTCAGGCTGGAGACGTCCTGGCCGTCGGTGAGGAGCACGACGACGCGCGCGCCCTGCTCGTGGCTGAGCAACTGGGACGAGAGCCCGAGGGCGTCGTAAAGGGCGGTGCCGGACTTCGAGTCCACGGCCATCGTCCGGAGAGCGTCGTCAGAGTCGATCGTGGACGACGAGAACCCGGTCAGCGCGACCGCGCTCGAGCCGAAGACGACCACGGCGACGCGGTCGGACGGAGCCTTGCTCGCCACGAACTTGCGCGCGGCGGCGACCGCGTCCTGGAGCCGCTTGCCCTTCATCGACTGCGAGCGGTCGATCGCGACCACGACGCTCTTGGCGGCGCTCAGGTTGTACGCGTTCAGGTCGACGACCGGCCGACCGTTCTCCGTCAGCGTCGGCGCGTTGCGGGAGGCGACGGGCGCGACCACGGTTGCGCGCATGGTCGGGTAGCCCGTCGCGTCCACGTTGCGCAGGGTCACCTTTGCGCTCGCGGCCAGCGGCGCGAGCAGCGCCGCGACGATCACCGCGATGAGGACTCCGAAACGGGGTCTCACTCGTAACCGCCGTAGCCAACCGACGCGAAGTTCGGCGCCTGCCTGCTCGTCTCCCCGAAGAAGGCGGGCGGCAGGACGACTCCATTGGCGGCCATCTTCTCCAGGAAGTGCGGCTTCAGGCCCGTGCCCGTGAGCTCGCTGAGCAGCCGGACCGGCTTGGCGGCGTCGCTGCTGTCCTCGTCGGGAGGCTTGGCGACGTAGACGTCCTGGAGGGTGATCACGTCTGACTCCATGTGCAGCACCTCGGTGACGTGGGTCACCCTGCGGGAGCCGTCGACGAGCCTGGCGATCTGCACCAGCAGGTCGAAGGCGCTCGCAATCTGCTCGCGGATCGCTCGGTGCGGCAACTCGACGCCGGCCGTGAGGACGAGCGTCTCGAGCCGGGCGAGCGCGTCGCGAGGCGCGTTCGCGTGAATCGTGGTCAGCGAGCCCTCGTGGCCCGTGTTCATCGCCTGGAGCATGTCCAGGGTCTCGGGGCCGCGGACCTCGCCGACGATGATCCGGTCGGGGCGCATGCGCAGGGCGTTGCGGACGAGCTCGCGGATGCGGACTTCGCCCTCGCCCTCGATGTTCGGCGGGCGCGACTCGAGCGTGATCACGTGCTGCTGCTGGAGCTGGAGCTCGGCCGCGTCCTCGATCGTGACGATCCGCTCGTCGTTCGGGACGAAGGCGGACAGCGCGTTCAGGGTCGTCGTCTTACCGGTGCCGGTTCCGCCCGAGATCAGCATGTTCAGCTTCCCACGGACGCACGCCTGGAGGAACTGCGCCGCCTCAGGGCTGACCGTCCCGAAGTCGATCAGGTCGTCCATCGTGTACGGGTCGCGCGAGAACTTCCGGATCGTCAGCGTCGGCCCGCGCAACGACAGCGGCGGGATGATCGCGTCGGCGGCCGACCTGCGAGACGATCTTGTCGATGATCCGGAGCAGGTGGGCGTTGTCGACGAAGGTCGCGTCGGCGGCCTCGATCTTGCCGAGGCGCTCGACGTAGACGCGGTCGTGGGCGTTGACCATGACCTCCGTGATCGAGTCGTCGCGGAGCAGAGGCTCGAGCGGCCCGTAGCCGAGGATGTCGTCGGTGATCTCGCGCGTGACCTGGCGCCGCTCCTCGCGGGTGAGCGGCGTGCGGTCGAGCGCGAGCTGCTCGGTGACGACGCGGAGCACCTTCTCCGCGAGGTCCTCAGGGCCACCGTCCTGCGACTTGCCGGCCGAGAACAGCTGCGGGCCGAGCTT